>NZ_FRDI01000003.1:0-300000 GCF_900143255.1 Desulfovibrio litoralis DSM 11393 | reverse complement strand
CATTATCACTATATCAGGGTGGCGTAATAAATGTCTGAAGATAACGTTGATAAATTTAATTCCAATAATGACTTTGAACTAACGGCTTTGATTTTAACTTATAATTCAGAACGCTTAATTAAAGCGTGTTTGGAGTCTTTAGCTTTTTGTACTCGTATTATTGTTGTCGATTCTCATAGTACGGATAACACTCAACAAATAGTTAAAGATTTTGGTGCGACTTTATTGATCAGAGCTTGGGAAGGTCCTTACCCTCAGCTTCAATTTGGTTTCAAATATATCGAAGAAAATATTGTAAACGCTAATCCAAAACTCAAACATTGGATACTTTGTATTGATTCTGATGAAGTTTGCGATCTTGCCTTACAAAAAAATATTCAACAAGTTTTAACCGAACCAACGCTTGAACAAAAAGAGTGTACGGCTTTTGGAATAAACCGCCTTTCTTGGTATTATGACCGTTTTATGTATCATAGCTCTTGGCACCCCGATTGGTTAAATCGTTTGTTTGTTTTTGGTGAGCTTGAAATTAAAATGAGTGGAGCCCATTATTCTTTTCACCCGAAATCAAAAGCCGGTAAGCTTGACGGGCTTTTATATCATTATCCTTATACCGGTTTTTTTAATCAGCTTGAAAAACTTAATTCTTATGCCGAACAAGGGGCGAACGACCTTCGCAAAAAAGGGCGTAAGGGTGGAATTTTAGTTGGTTTAATTCATGCTAAAGTATGTTTTATTCGTAAATATATTTTAAAGCGTGGTTTTTTAGACGGGCGTGCGGGTTTTATTTTGGCGGCTCATGATGCCTTTTATACTTTTCTAAAATATGTTCGTATTCCTGATGCGAGCTGGGGCAAGCCTTATAACCATTTTGAATCTCAACAACAGGCAAAAAAGAACTAAGATAATTTCTTGATATCATAACTGTTTTTAGCTAAAATTTCAACGAACCAAAAAATCTTCAGGGGTGTTTAATGAGTAAATTAAAATATAAACGTCTGCTTTTAAAATTGAGCGGAGAAGCCTTGGCAGGCGATAACAAATTTGGAATTGATCCTGCTACGGTTGTTGCAATTTGTGCTGAAATTTCCGAAATAGTCAAACTTGGTGTCGAACTTGCCATTGTTATTGGCGGAGGAAATATCTTTAGAGGTTTGGCGGCTTCTGCCAAGGGAATGGATAGGTCTTCGGCTGATTATATGGGAATGCTTGCTACTGTGATGAACTCGGTTGCGGTGCAAGATGCTTTGGAAAAATTAGGACACAGCACAAGAGTTTTGTCTGCCATTACCATGCAGGAAGTTTGCGAACCTTATGTGCGTCGTCGTGCCGAGCGCCATCTTGAAAAAGGGCGAGTTGTAATTTGTGCTGCCGGAACCGGTAACCCTTATTTCACAACCGATACCGCCGCTACTTTAAGAGGAATGGAATTAAAGTGTGATGCGATTGTTAAGGCGACTAAGGTTGATGGAGTTTACGACAAAGACCCTATGAAGTTTTCTGATGCCGTGATGTTTCATGAGCTTGGACACATGGAAACCGTCAACAAACAGCTTGGCGTTATGGACAATACGGCGATTACTTTGGCAATGGAAAATAACTTACCGATAATTGTATGTAATATGTTTGGTGGAAATATTCGTCGTTTAGTGCTTGGCGAAAAAGTTGGCACCATAGTTCAAGGAGGCTAATTATGGAAAATATTAAAAAAGATACTGAAGAACGCATGAATAAAGCGTTAGCAGCGTTAGACAAAGAATTTGACAAATTGCGTACGGGGCGTGCTTCTACCTCTCTTGTAGATAATGTCAAGGTTGATTATCACGGAACTCCGACTCCGATTCAACAACTTGCCTCTGTGGCGATTCCCGATAGCCGTTCAATTACTATTCAGCCTTGGGATAAATCAGCTTTTTCTTTGATTGAAAAAGCTTTGCAAAAATCTGATTTGGGAATTAATCCCGTGAATGACGGAAAGATTATCCGCATTAACATACCGCCTTTAACAGAAGATCGTCGTAAAGATTTGGCAAAACTAGCAAAAAAATATGCAGAAGAAGCAAAAGTTGCTGTGCGTAATATTCGCAGAGACGCTAATGATGCGTTTAAAAAGCTGGAAAAAGATAAAACCATATCAGAAGACGACCACAAAAAATCCAGTGATGTCGTACAAAAAACTACGGATAGCTTTGTTCAGAAAATTGATCAAAGACTAACCGCCAAAGAAAAAGAAATTATGGAAATCTAAGTTCTTTTAATCGAATATTGATTTGATAAAAAAATCCATTGTAATATATAAGTTACAATGGATTTTTTGCGTTTTGCTAGTATTTATTTTTTGGCGTATAAAACGCAAAAATGATAATATTTAAACAAAACATCACTATATTTAAAGCCGGCTTTTTTAAGCCAAAGTAACTGGTCTGATAAAGTAGAGGGGTTATCAAGGGTTAATCTTTGATAAGCCTTTTTTATTTCTTCAGGCTCAAGACCGCTTTGTTCCACTTCTTTTTTCCATAAGTTTGAAAACATACTTTCAACTTCGGGGTAAGGGCTTAATACTTGATCGGCATTGATAAAAATTCCGTTGTCATTCAACATCTTATAACATGAGTCATAAAGAACCTCTTTTTGCGTTGCCGAGAGGTGGTGAATAGATAGGGCGGAAATAATTATATCAAATTTTTCATTAAACTTATGTTTGGTATAATCTTCTGTGATAAATTTAAAGTTGATATTGTTTTTAAAGCGTTCTTTGGCAAGTTCCAACATTTTATCGGACAAATCAATTAAGGTGAACTTTGCGTTTGGATATTTTTTTAAAAGTACAGAGGAAAAAAGCCCCGTTCCACAACCTATATCTAAAATATTTGGAGTTGTGCCTTGAAAATCCAAAACTTCAGAGGGTAGTCTGTAAAAGTCGTCAAAACAGGGAATAAGCCCTCGACGTTGTTGATCATATTGTTTTGAGATACTGTCAAATTGTTCTTTAACGCTCATAAATAGTCTCGTGGCTAAGAAAGTTAGTTAAGCTTTAAAAAGAGACATAGCTTAGTTTTTTTATTTTATTCAAACAAAACAAAAGCTCAACCGTTAAGCGGTTTTGTTTTTGTTTCAGATTGTGAATTTCTTGAGCAAAAAAGATGCCCTGTTGTGGTTTTTCAGCCAACATGAGTTCTTTTATTTTTTCCGTGATATTTTTCTGTTCGGTTTCAATTCGTTCTTTTTCTTGAACGAGCAAAGCCTGTTGTTCTTTTATTGATATTTCGGACATAAGCTTAATTTATTCTGCGATAAAACGACGTTTTGTCGGTTCATCGGCTTGACTTACATTTTGGGTGTTTTTCAAAGACGGGTTTGGTAAGGCGTTAAATAAAGACCAATATTGTGGGTATATTTGTTCAATATCTTTTGGGTTAACTAATTGTAAGGAGGCTTTTTGCCCTTTAAATTGACCAAGATATTGTAATGAGGCAACAGCTAATGCTAAAATCCACCAAGGGTTTGGGCTGATAAACGCCGTTTGATTTTCCGTTTCGCTTACTTCATTTTGTTTTTTTAAACAATTATCTTCAATAGTTAATCTTAATAAACTTAAAAATTCAGAGCTAACTTGTTTAAATTCTTCGCTTTCTTCGCTTAAATTGAGCGTTATTTTGGAAACACCTTTTAACACCAAAGTTGCCAATAAAGCCAAGGCAATCGGTTTAAATTTTGTGTTCAAAGAATTAAAGTCATTAATTTCAAGTTGTTCAAAGTTTTTTATTTGCCAATCTGTTTTGCGTTTGGCACTTAAACAATTTGCGTTTTGTTCAAGTTCTATTCCGATTTTATTGAAAAAAACCGAAATATTGTTTTCTTTTAGTTTATAGTCGGCATAAAAATCGTTTAAGTTGACTATTCCGCCGTGTGCAAGGCTTAGTGCCAAGAAAGAAGCACTTAAATTTAGGTCGGAATTTATTTTGACTTTTTGAGTTAAGTCGATTTTTTCAGCGTTTAGGCTTAAATTATTTTCCGATAACTCAGAGTGAACATTTAATTGGCTTAAAAAGGGTAAGACAAGCTTAGAGGCTTTATTAAAGCCTTTTTGACAAGAAGAGTCTAAGTTTTCCGTAGTAATGGAAAAGCTGCGTTTAGTGGAACTCAATGCGGTAAACAGAGCGGCACAAAAGCTAAATACAAACTCTTCACGTTCGTTTGCCTGAATGTTTTCAAATAAAGTTCCGTTTAGGCACAATGTTGAGTCAAACACGCCGGAACTTTCGATAAACACAGGGGCAGAACTTGAACCCGGTATTTGATGTGCAAGTCTTGCTCCAAGCTGTGGTAAAAAGCTTCGCAAGGATTTAAGGTCAATATTTTTTAGTTGGTTTCCGGTGTTTATGCGACAACGCCCGATATTGAATGTATTTACAAAGCTTAGTAAAAAGAAGTTAAAAAGTTGTTCGCCGGCAAATAAGCTTTTATCAAAGAAGTTTAACTTTTCTTTGGTCGCATTAATTAAGGTATTATTGTTTCTATAAATATTTGCATTGCCCATATTCAGAGCTTGGATAAGGCTCTCGCTTGCTTCGGTTTGAGGCAGGTTGGCGATTTCTATAGGGCTCATAGTATAAGCCCCAAGGAAAATATAGATGTTTGCAAGTAGTTGTTCCGCTGTGGCGTTAAGGTTAAGTTCAACAGGCTTGCGAGCCGGAGAAAGCTTATAAGCCTCTTTGGCATCATTGGCAGAGTGTAATAATTTAAGGTCTTGTATTAAGTTAAAAAATTGACGTGTAAATTTAGGATCTCGGCTAAATTTTTGAGCGTTGCTTTCAAAAGCCTGACGCACTTCTTTTTCGAAAGAGCTAAAGGCTTGTCCGCTTAGTCTTTGTTGTGCTTTGTTTAAGAGCTTGCTACGACGCACTAAAAGTTTCATTAAATCAAGGTCAAGCTCAATCAGACCTTCTGTCATCTGATTATTGGGTTTAAAAACTTCAGTTTCGGCGTTTTCTTGATTTTCGGTGTTGTTATATGAGCCACCTTCACGCTTTATAAAAGATGACTTTCTTTTTTCGTGATGTTTATATTCATTTTTGTTTGTATCGGAAAAGTTCTCGTTATCATGAGGCTTGTTTTTATGCTTGTCAGAACTTTGATTATCATTTTTTTCGGGGAATTTTTTAAAATATGACATTTCTTTTCTATTATTTAAAAGGTTAATATTTGATTTTGTCAGAACAAAATAAAACTTTATTCTTAATATGAAAAGTCTTTTTTAAAAATATTTTAAAAATAAGTGTAACTATGGTAAATATATGTGTTTTTGTTTTAGTTTAAACAGGTTTGAGTTGTCTTGAGTTGACGAAAGTTTATTTAATTAGATGTTTGTGAGAAATATTATACATATTTTTATAAAAAATATTAGAAAAACTCTTGACATGACGTCATAAATTTGACATTGAAGGTTAAGAAACTGACTAATGTGTCGTGAGCCTTGTAGAAATAATTTTAGTAAAACTTCAAATAAGATTTTATAAAGACTTTTTAAAGTTGCACTGTTTGTTGCCGTTGAGGGTATGTAATGAAACTGGATACAAAAGGAATTATAGGGCAAAGCTCTACATTAAACGAGTTGTTTAAGGTGCTTGTTAAAGTTGCACCAACAGACAGTACGGTTTTGGTTGCGGGAGAATCGGGGACGGGTAAAGAGCTGATTGTAAGAGCTTTACATGCAAACAGCGTTAGAGCGGATAAGCCTTTTGTGCCTATTAACTGTGGGGCTATTCCAAAAGATTTGTTAGAATCTGAACTTTTCGGACATGAAAAAGGGGCTTTTACTTCGGCTGTGCGTTCTCGCCCGGGGCGTTTCGAGCTTGCAAACGGCGGCACGATTTTTCTTGATGAAATCGGCGAGATGGATCTTTTGTTACAAGTTAAGATATTAAGAGTTTTACAAGAAAAAGAAATAGAGCGTGTTGGTGGAACGGAAATCCGCAAAGTTGATGTGCGTATTGTTGCGGCAACCAATAGAGACTTAGAGCGAGAAGTTGCGGCAGGGCGTTTTCGCGAAGATTTGTTTTATCGTTTAAATGTTATTCCTTTGTCTTTACCGCCGTTGCGTGAGCGTGGCGGAGATATCCTTCTTTTGGCGGAACATTTTCTCGAACATTTTCTCGAACATTTTTGTAAAAAGAAAAATCGTCCTTTATTAAGACTTTCTTCTGATGTCAAAAAAGCTTTAAATGCATATCATTGGGCGGGTAACGTCAGAGAGCTCGAAAATTTTATGGAACGTATTTCCATTTTGTGCGATGATGATGTTGTTCAATTGAAAGATTTACCTCAAAAATTGTTAAACGAAGTGGGCGATGTCAGTCTTTTGTCTATGCCCCAACCTCTTGAACCTGTTTGTGAGGTTGTTAAAGAACAAAAAGTTTCACATAACGAGGAAAGAAATTTTTTCAAAGCTGTTTTTAGTGAAGAAAAATCGGAATTTTCTTGGGCAACGGTTGATGACTTGAAAAAACTTGGAATTGGTTTAAAAGAGTTTTTAGAAATTTCAGAAGAGCGTTTGTTGAACGAAGCTTTAACAATGGCAGACGGAGTCAAAAATCAGGCGGCAGAAATCTTGGGGATTAAACGAACTACTTTAATTGAAAAGCTTAAGAAAAAGACTAATGAATCAATTTAATTAAATATTTTATTTTTATTGATATTAAATTTGTTTTGTGTTTTTGGTCTAATTGTTGCATATCATTATTTTAAGGTGCTAACTAGTGAAAATAAATATTTTTATACCAAAATGGCTTGTTTTATCGGCGGCGTTAAGTTTTATTTCTCCCGTTGACTTTGCGTTAGGGGCTGATTATACATGGAAAATGGAAAAAGGGCGTGAACGCTTGTCTATTGCGTTAGACTCTTTAAAAAGTTCCCGTGCTACTGTTGTGCGTACTGCTCCAAACGCTTTGAGTATCAAGCTAGACGCTCCTCTAGTTTCGTTAAATAATAGCGGAATTCAGCCCGGTGATAAAAATATTTTTTCTACTGTAAGTTTAGATGGGAATATCATCAACATTACGACCAATACTCCTGCATTTGGACATTTTGTCTTTAATAATGACCCTAAACAGGTAGTGATTGAATTTTATCAAGATGAAGTCGGAAGATATTGGAAAGGCGATAAAAATTTAGTAAAAAGTGAACAGATACAGCCTCAAAACAATATTCAGGCTAATTTGACAGAAGCAAAAAAACAGCCGAACCCTGAGCTACTTAGTTCTAAAAATGTTGAATCTAAGAGCTCCCTAGAGAAGGCGATATCTCTTCTTTCTCCATCTGTTGCCAGTGCGGCGACTGAGGTTGGAAACACTTTGCCTGCTCAAGACAATATTTCGGCTGAACCAATTTTAGTGGCACAAGCAAACCAAAATGCTGTTGCTCAAGTTCCACAACAAAATATGCAGCCAATTCAACAGCCAATTCAACAACCTATGCAACAACCTATGCAACAACCTATGCAACAGGTGCAACAGGGTTTTGTAAATCCTTATGCTCAACAACCTATGCAGCAGCCTATGCAACAGCCTATGCAACAGCAGGCACAGCCCGTTCAAGGACAAAACCAACAAGGGTTTGTAAATCCTTATAGTCAAGCCGGGCAACAGGGTCAAAGTGGTTTTGCTAATCCATATGGACAAGCCGCTCCTTCTCAAAATGTTTATGCCCAGCCGAATACTCAACCGTTTGCACAGCCGCAAAACCTGACTCAAGGTCAAAATATGCCGCAAGCTGTTTATCCTCAGCAGACTCAGGCTTCGCAAATGCCGATTGGACAACAGCAGTCGCAAAATATGCCTCAATCTCAAATGGGGCAACAACCTCAAGCGGTTTCTCAAACTCCTGCACAAAATCCGAATGCAGGTCCGAATTTATCTGTTCCGATTCAGCTTGGTCCTCCGCCCTCCGAACTTTATGCACCTCAACCTCAAGCACAGGTGCAAACTCCTCAAAATCAAATGCCTCAAAATCAAATGCCGGCAATGCAACAGCAACAGTTTGTGCCACAGGCACAACAGCAGTATCAACAACAGGCTCAACAAATGCCTTACGGGCAACAAGGATTTCCGCCTCAAGGTAATCAAGTTCAACAACCTGTTCAGCCGTCTCAAGCATCACCACAGTCATTGCCACAAAATTTACCTCAAAATCAACAGGTTCCTTTTGTTCCACAAAACCCTCAGGGGCAAGCTTTACAACAAAATCCTTATAATCAACCAATACAGCAACAAGGGCAAAATCAGGTTCAACCTATTCCGCAAAATATGCAAGGTGCAGGACAGCCCTTAACGCAACAGCAACAGCAACAACAAGCAACAGGACAACAGCAAGCAACAGGACAACAAGGGCAACAGGCGACAGGGCAACAGGCGACAGGGCAACAGTCTTTTACTCCTGAACCACGCCAGCTTGAACTTTTAGTAAAAAGTAATGCTAATACTACCAATAATACGGCACAAGCTCAGGAAGGACACGGTACTCAAGGTAAACAAGAACCTGTTCCGCCAACGATTGATGAACTAATTACTCAAGCCAAAGCTAATGTTAAAGTGCGTGAATATGAAGCGGCGTTGGCGATCTTAGAACCATTACGGGGAAGAGCCGACTTAAGTTTTGAACAGCGTGAAACGGTTTTAAATGAACTTGCTACTGCTGTTTATGAGCTTGGGAAGAGTGACCTTTTGGCTAATTTCTCAAAAATAGTTTCAAGCACCACCGAAGCGATGAATTTTAATCTAAAATCACCAATGGTGGCAACTCATTTAATGCGTCTTGGTTTCGTCAATTTAAAAAGTAACAACCCTCAAGAAGCCGAAGCGTATTTTAATATTCTTAAAAAACAATTTCCAAAAGATCCTAATATTCCTCTTGTTTATTATAATTGGGGTGAATATTATTATAACAAAAAAGAATATCAAAAAGCTGCTGATGAATATCAATATGTAGTTCAAAATTATCCGGATAATCCTTATGTGCGAGAGGCTGCGGTTGCACTTGCACGCACTAACTATAATCTTGGTTATTATGAGGAAGCTTATAAAATCGTTGAGTTTATTGAAAGACGTTGGCCTCGTTTTTATCTTGATCAGCCTAAATTTTTAAATATGCTCGGCGACTTGGCCTTTAGAGTCGGAAAAAATGATAAAGCTCGCCACTATTATTGGACTTATTATAACATTCTGCCTAACGGTGATGAAACTGATATGGTTTTGGCACGTTTGGGTGATATTTATGCCATAGACGGTCAGGTTAGTGCCGCCAGAGAAACTTATAACGAAGCTGTAAGAAAGTTTCCTGATAAAGACGGTGGCTTGGTTTCTATGATGCGTTTAGCGGAAGAAGGTATTTATGATGCTCCAACCGCAAGGGATATGAGCGTAATTTTTGATAATAAACAGTTTAGCTTGGGTGCGGTTCAGGTTTATAACAGAATACTTAAAGATTTTCCTCAAAGTTCTTTGGCTCCTTTAGCTCGTTTAAAGCTGGCTATGTGGTATCTTTGGAACAAAGATTATGAAAACACTTTGGAACAAGCTACCGCCTTTGTTAAAGATTATCCTAAACACAGCCTTATTCCAAAAATTAAAGAAATAGCCATGCAGGCGTTTGATAACGCCGTTGCTCAAGGAATTTTAGAAAATAGAACAACTTTGGCAACGACTTTATGGGATAAATTCCCTATCGTGCGAGAACAAAAAAATGAATTGCGTCCTTCAAGCACAATCGCTTTGGCGAGAAGTTTGTGGAAAACCGATTCGCCTCAAAGGGCTTTAGATACCCTTGAGCCATTTTTCCAAGGGGCGAAAATTCCCGAATATGGTGAAGACGCTCTGGCAATGGCTTTAAATATTTTAGTGGAAAATGATCGTTGGGACGCTGTTAAAGATTTACAGCGTAAGGTACAGTTGTGGGAGTTAAACGATAAAGCGGCTCAACAACTTGACTATTCCGTTGCTATCGCAGAAGAAAAAACAGGTAACCCGGACAAAGCGGTGTTATTGTGGAAAAAACTTCAGGGCGATACCGGTCTTACTCCATTACAACAGGCCTATGCTCAATATTTTACGGCAAACGACTATTGGCAAAAACGAGATTTGGAAAACGCCAACCGTGTTGCTAAAGAAAGTTTACGCAATTTTTTAAGTCTTGCAGACAAAGACCCGTTACAACTTGATCGTCCGAAAATTAAGTTATTATTAAATATGCTTATGGATATTTCCGAAAGTGCGGGAAGACCCCAAGAAGCTTTAGATTATATGCTTAAATATCCACAGTATATGGAAATTCAAGATGCTGATAAGTTGGCAAACCTTTACAGACAAGGAACTTTATATAAAAAGATGGGTAACCTTCCTAAGTGGCAGGCAATAATGAAAGATTTGGCAGAAAAACATGCGAATGATGTTTATGGGCGTTTAGCCGCTTCTGATTTAAAAACTTATAAAATTTCGGAAGATGCCGCTCGGTTTACTTCAAATCCTAACCTTAGATAAGATAACGTTATCATTGTTTATATTTGTATAAAGAGACTTTTATGTTTAAATTAAAACTAAAGCATAGTCTGCTTTTAGTCGGTTTCATTTTTTGTGTTATATTTTTGGTTGTAAAAAATATAGAGGCACAAAAAAGTCAATCAGAACCGTCAAATGCGGGTCTCGCTCCTATATCTAACCTTGTCTTAAACTCAACAGAAAAAGCTGAAGGCGAAACTGAAATACAAGGAACTATAGCACCTGAGTTTAATTCAGAAACAACTTGCCCTAAGTTAATTTCCGAGTGGCGAGAGTCATCTAATAGTTCTTTAAAACCTAGAGAATGGTCTGAAACCTTAACGGGAATTGACTCTCGTTTACCTTTTTCGGTTGTAAGAAGCGGTAAATATCATGAAAAATCAGGGGAGCATATTGAGTATGAGGCCCCCGTTGTGGCTCTTACTTTAGATGCTTGTAGTGGTATGAAAAACGGAAATTATGACGAAGGTTTATTGCAAACGTTAGAGAGTTTAAAAATTCGGGCAACTTTTTTTGTTACGCCCTCGTGGATAAAACATAATCAAGCAGTATTTCAACGTATCGCCGAAAACCCCTTATTTGAAATCGCTTCCCACGGTTTGACTCATCGTCCTGCCTCCGTTAATGGAAAATCTGTTTATAATATTCAAGGAACTCGCTCAGTTGAAGAACTTTGTGCTGAAATAATTGAGAGTCGTAGGCAGATTTATCAATATGGACTGTTGCAACATAATAAAAAAATCTCTTGGTTTCGCTCGGGAACGGCGTTTTATGACGAAGTTGCCGTAAATTTTATTCATTTTGCGGATTATCGTATCGCAGGATATAGCATTACCTTAGATCAAGGGGCAACTTTAAACGCCCATGAAGTAGAAAAACGCACTTTACAAAGCAAAGGTGGCGATATTCTACTTGCTCATTTTCACAGACCGCAAAGCGGAACCGGTGCCGGCTTAGTCAAGGCTTTACCCCAACTTTTAGAACGTGGTTTTGTATTCGTAACCTTATCGGAAGCATTCGGGAAGAAGTAGTTTTATAACCATAACTATAAATAATATAAGCTTATATTGATTATATTGCGATATTTTTTATTTTATGGTTAAAGTTTTTACATATTCTGACGATAGTATTATATGTGGTATAATGTAACCCTATATATGATTGTTGCAGAGGTGTAAGATGAATCTTATCGAAGAATTAAGCGGTAGTTTATCAAGTTTTTTGATGGAAAAGTTAGATTTAAAAGATATGTTGAAGAAAAATTTCAAAGATCTTTTAAATAAGGATCTTGTAAATAATGAAAAATTACTTAGTGATCCTTTAATTCCACAAGATGTTCTTACGTTGTCTGACGCCTCAAGTTTGTTAATGCAAAATTCATCTAATTTGAATAATCAACAATCTGGGTCATCTAATTTAATGCAAAATAATTTTTTCAATCAAAATTATCAAGAATCACAATATGTTCAAGCGACAAAAAATGCTCTAATAACAAGAGAGAAAATGAAAGATTCTATACAAGATACTATAAATGGTATGCTTGAGGCTTTTGATGCAGATCCTAGTGTTGCTGATCCAAGAATGAGACGTGCTAAAGTGATGAAAAAGGTTGTAGACGGTAGTGAAGCAAGCTTTAAAGAAATGCAAGACAGTATGGAAAAGGGTGTGGAAGAAGCTATGGCACCAAAAGATGCCAATGGTAACCCAATACCAAGTAGCCCTGAAGTAAATAATGTCGTTGCTGAAGCAAGTGGCAATTCTGTAGCTATTGAAAGCATACCTGATAGTGCACCAACTCCAACTGTTAACGTAAATGTATCATTAGATATTATAGTATAATCGCAGTCAAAATTTTTTATATAAGTTTAATTAATGATACCCATCATGCTATACTGTATTCAGTGTACGAGATGGGTATCATTCTTTTATTTTTCTACTTTTTCAGCGTAATACAACATGGCCCCTCCGATTAGGATCATCGGAATAGAAAGAAGTTGTCCCATAGTCAGCCAGTTAAAGCCAATATAGCCCAGTTGTAAGTCTGGTTCACGGTAAAATTCGACAATAAAACGAGCGACTCCATAGCCTAATAAAAATAAGCCCGAAGGTCCAAAGCGTTTTCTTGGTTTACTGGAATAAATCCAAAGTATTATAAACAAAACTAAGCCTTCTAAAAGGGCTTCGTATAATTGCGAAGGGTGGCGTGGGGGGTATCCGATATTAGGAAAAACTACGCCCCAAGGTGCATCTGTGGGTCGTCCCCAAAGCTCACTATTGATAAAATTTCCGAGGCGTCCGAAAAAAAGTCCGGGGGGAATACAAGGGCAAGCGAAGTCGGCAACTTTAATCGGGTCTTTATATTTTAAATAACTGAAAAGAAAAACAGTGCAAATTACGCCTAGTACTCCGCCATGAAAAGACATTCCACCTTCCCAAACCGAAAATATATCTAAAGGGTGGCTGAGATAATGTTGAAAGTTATAAAAAAGAATATAACCAAGTCGTCCGCCTATTAAAACGCCAAATGCCGAATAAATAACCAAGTCTTCGATAAAAGCCGGTTTTAGATAGCTGTTTGGTTGTTTAGCACGATAACGCCCGAGCCACCAAGCAACGCTTAGCCCGACAAGATAACTTAAGCCATACCAACGCACGGCGAGTGGTCCAAGGCTAAAAGCTACGGGATCAATAGGAGATAAGACGATCATAAATGAAAAAAAATCCTTGTAAGGAGTTATTGAAAAACACGGTAAATCACTCGTTCAAGCTTTAACGCTCAAAAAACTTAAATTACCACTTAATTTTTTCGGGTGGTCTGCGTTCCGGAACGGCTTTATGGGATATTTTGTTTTCGTTCCACTCAGCACTAACATATAAATTACAGTAACAAGAGCCAAACTCTTTTACGTCTTCTTCCCGATAAACACAAGGGCAAATAATATCGGCATCATCAGCTCTGTTTCCATTGGCGAGGCGACAGGGGCAGGTCATATAACCGTATCTTTCTTTGGTTTTTAAAAGAGATTCAAGTAATTCAAGAGTGGTTGCCTCTTCGGCATTAAAATAATATCCCTTTTTTTCTTGAATGGGTTTAAGAATATTTAAAAGGGTAATAGGGTCATTGGGCTTAGCGGTTTTATTGTCCATTTCCCACAAACTCCCTAATTTCTTCCGGTTCAAAGCCCACAATAACTTTATCGCAGTTTTCAAAGACAACAGTAGGGAAAGAAACTTTGGGGTTGACTTTTTTTACGGTGGCGATAGCGTTTTGACGTTCTGTTCCCTCAAGTGTATCAACATAGATACAGTTCATGGAAACAGCGAGTTCTTCTAATAAACTTTTAGTTTTTTTACAATGAGAACAGGTCGAAAGGGCATAAAGAGTACAACTTTGCATAGAAATTTCCTCAATGATTGTTATTTTTTATTGAGTGTTGGCTTGTTTTAACTATTTTAACTGTAATAAAAAGATATGTAAAGTAAAGAGCTAAATAATCTTGAGACGTAATTTTTTTATCTAAGTATTTTTTTCTTTTCAAGAAATCTTAACTATAGTAGGGTAGCAGAGATATTTTAATCAATTTTTTTATCGTGTTGTTAAGGTTATATCTTTTTAACTTTTTATCTTAACCTAATTATAGGAAAATTAAATTTCCTTAGAAGTAAAAACTTCTTAAACATAAAATAATATGAATGACATCAAAAACACACAAAGTATATTTATTGAAAAAAACAATAGCCTTTCTCCAAACTTTTCAAAGTCCGAATTGTTACCAGTAATTGCACAGTGTGCGGATAGTGGCGTTGTGCTGATGCTTGCTTATATGAACAAAGATGCTTGGGAGCTTAGCCTTAAAACAGGCGAAGCTCATTATTTTAGTCGTAGCCGCAATAAAATTTGGCATAAAGGCGAAAGTTCCGGGCATGTACAACGTATAAAAAATATTCGCATTGATTGTGATGAAGATACTATTTTGCTTTTAGTGGAACAAAAGGGCGGTGCTGCTTGTCATGTTGGTTATAAAAGTTGTTTTTACAGAGAACGTGCAAAAAACGCCGAAACACTTATTTGTTCTGAATTAATTTTTGATCCTAAGGAGATTTATAAATAATGTCTTGTGTTAATGATAATGCTTTAATTAAATTTGGTATTCCAAAAGGTTCTCTTGAACAAGCAACCATCGCTTTATTTGCCAAGTCTGGCTGGAAAATAAATCTTAGACATCGCAATTATTTCCCTGAAATTGACGACTCTGAAATTAGTGCGAGACTTTGTCGTTCTCAAGAAATGCCGACTTATATCGCAGACGGTATTTTAGATGCGGGTTTAGCGGGAAAAGATTGGATTTTAGAAAGCGGCGCCGATGTCTTTGTTTTATCTGACCTTGTTTATTCCAAAGCCAGTAATCGCCCGGCAAAATGGGTTTTAGCCGTTGCCGGAGATTCGCCTTTTCATAAACCCGAAGATTTAGCGGGTTGTCGTATTGCTACAGAAATTATGGGCTTAACAAAAAAATATTTTGACGATAAAAATATTCCGATTAAATTGCAATATTCTTGGGGGGCGACCGAAGCTAAAGTTGTAGAAGGTTTAGCTGATGCTATCGTTGAAGTTACTGAAACCGGAACAACAATTCATGCTCACGGTTTGCGTATTATTGACGAAGTTTTAAGTAGTAATACCCAGTTGATTGTTAATAAAAAAGCTTGGGAAGACCCTAAAAAGCGTAAAAAAATAGAACAAATCAACTTGCTTTTACAAGGTGCGTTAAAAGCAGAATCTATGGTTGGTCTTAAAATGAACGTTCCAAGCAAGTCGTTGGCAACTGTTTTAACGATTATCCCTGCTTTAAATTCGCCGACCGTTTCTCCTTTGCAAGATTCTGAGTGGCATGCTTTAGAAATTATTGTTAAAACTCATATCGTTAGAGATTTAATTCCGCAATTGGTTGAAGCCGGAGCTCAAGGTATTATTGAGTATCCTTTAAACAAAGTTATTTAACTTATTGATAAAATTCGCTTGTTGCATCTTCGTTTGGGCTTGCCCCAAGGGCAACAGTGCATTTTTATTGTATTTTTATTATGAATAAAATTTTTTCAAGCGAGATTCAGCTTTTAAAAAAAGCTAAATCAGCCGGCTGAGCGGCGAAATTGGCTCCGGCGGTGTTGGAGAAAATTTTGAGTGCTTTAGGGTCTGATGATTATGCCGAGCGTCTTTTATCAAATAGTTCGCATCATGAAGATGCGGCTATTGTAAAGATGCCCGATCTTGAGTGGTGGCGTAAAGACAACTCGTTACCTGATAATTTATTAGGGTTTGAGCTTGAACATAAAACTACCAAACTTGCTCTAGCACAAACAGTAGATATTTTAAGTCCTTTGGTGAACGACCCGTTTCAATTTGGAGAAGTCGCCGCCACTAACGCCTTGTCTGATATTTATGCGATGGGTGGGCGTCCTTGGTCGGCGATGAATATTTTAAGTTTTTCTTCTTGCGAGTTTGAATTGGAAGTTGCGTCGGCTATTTTAAACGGCGGGGCGGAAAAACTCAAAGAGGCCGGGGTGGTTTTAGCCGGCGGTCATACTTTAGAAGACAGCGAAATAAAATATGGATTGTCCGTAACGGGTTGTGTTGACCCCTCAAATTTTGCAAGCAATTCAGGGTTACAAACAGGCGATCTTATTATTATTACAAAACCTTTGGGGACGGGCGTTTTATCAACGGCTATCAAGGGCGAGTTAGATGATGAATATCGGACTCTTGAAAAAGAAGTATATATTTGGGCAAGTTTGTTAAACGCTTTACCCGCCAAATTAATTCGATCTTTTAAGTTAAAAGCGGCAACAGACATCACCGGCTTTGGAGTTGGCGGTCATTTAATGGAAATGGCGGAAGCTTCGGGAAAACAAATTGTATTGTATGCTGATAAGTTACCGCTTATGTCAAAGGTTCAAGACTTTGCGGAAATGGGGCTTTTGCCTGCCGCTTGTCATGCGAATCGGCATTATTGTGTGGAAGAAAAAGCCGGGTTGGAAATTGCCGATAATTTACCGTTAAGTTTAAGCGATTTGTGTTTTGACCCTCAAAGTTCAGGTGGAATAGCCTTGGCAGTTCCAGAAAACAAACTAAAAGAAATTGAAACAATCTTATTGGATAACGGACACTTGGCAACACTGATCGCAGAGGTAAAAAACCTTAATAAAACCGATAAGTTGGTTTTGATAAAATAATCGCTTTTAATGTTTATGATAACAAGCGGCTTTGATATGAATAATTTTGATATGAATAATAATGAATTGATTTTAGTTTTAAATTGTGTCGAAGGTAATATCCAAGTTGTGCTTGGCGAGACGCAACCCGTTAATATACCCGTTAATATACCCGTTAATATAAATGGTGTTGGGTCTTTTAAGCAAAATCTTTTATATACTTCAACTTGGTCCGGTGGCAGTCAGGGTGTGGAAAAATTAGCACCAAATTTAAGCTTTGCCTTTGAGCAAGTAGGGCGAAATATTCAAGAGCTAACAAAAATCGGCGTAATATGCGGTGCGGGTTCGTTTACGGGAATACGCCTCGGGCTTACTACTGCCTCT
Source organism: Desulfovibrio litoralis DSM 11393 (assembly GCF_900143255.1). Lineage (NCBI taxonomy): Bacteria > Pseudomonadati > Thermodesulfobacteriota > Desulfovibrionia > Desulfovibrionales > Desulfovibrionaceae > Desulfovibrio > Desulfovibrio litoralis. The sequence continues at coordinate 282,856 of NZ_FRDI01000003.1, read as the reverse complement.
GCTTTAAAGCGTTCTACAAATGCTAAACTTTCCGGTTTAGTTTTTTCAGATTGTTTGGCGTATAGTCTTGAAGAGTGTTTGCCTGAAAATAGCGTTTTGGCGGTTGTTTGTGCGGCTCGTACAAATTTGGTGTATCTTAACATATTTCAAAAACTTGGCAATAAACTTACTTTGTTGACGGAACAGATTCCCTTGGTTTTATCTACGGAACAGACTGTTGAAAAAATTCAAACGGTTTTAACAGCTCAAAAAATAAAGCTTTCTTTAAAAGGACTACCTTTATATTTTGTAGGGTCGGCACTGTTAAAAAGCCGTGAAATTTTTCAAACGGCGTTTTCTGATGCAACTTTGTTGAGTGCTGATTATAATTTGCCTTCTCCTTATATTTTATTAAATTTAGCGTTTAACGCAAAGGTAGAAGACGAAGACCTTGAACCTCTTTATCTGCGTTCATCAGATGCAGAGGATAATATTGGGCAAATAGCCAAAGGGCTTGGTTTAGACCCTTTAGAGGCGGAGAAAAAGCTTAACCAGCTTAAAAATAGTGTTGAGCATATTGAGAGTTGATTTTTTATAATATATTGTATTATCTTTTCTTTTTTATTGTTGTAACGTTTAGATTTTCTTAGAAAAAATATTTTTTTTATTTTATTGCTATTTTTTCCTTGTCAGCTTTTGGGGTCTTGTGGTATAAATGTGAAGTTTTGAACCAAGGGCAGCAAATGCTGTAAGTGTTACAATTAATATTTAATTTATTTTAAATTGTTTAAATTAATCGTATAATCTTCGTAGCGGTAGACTGCCAAAGTCTACCGTTTTTTTTATGTAATTTTCTAGCTGAAGAGGTGATTTTATGCCAAAGCGTACGGATATTTCAAAAATTATGGTAATCGGTTCAGGACCTATTGTCATCGGACAAGGGTGTGAATTTGACTATTCGGGAACTCAAGCGGTTAAAGCCCTAAAAGAAGAAGGGTATGAGGTTGTTTTAGTTAACTCAAATCCGGCAACAATTATGACGGATCCAAACCTCGCTGATCGTACTTATATTGAACCTATTGACCCCAATATAGTAGCGGAAATTATCCGCAAAGAACGTCCCTGTGCCTTACTGCCGACTTTAGGTGGACAAACGGCGTTAAACACAGCCCTGACTTTATCCGAGATGGGCGTATTAAAAGAGTGTAACGTTGAGCTGCTTGGGGCTGATATTGATGTAATTCGCCGTGCCGAAAGCCGTGAACTTTTTGGCGATTGTATGCGTTCTATCGGCTTAGCCATGCCGGCAAGTGAGATTGCTCACGATATGGACTCTGTACGTCGTTTAGCGGCTACGATGCCGTTTCCGATTATCGTTCGTCCGGGCTTTACCCTTGGTGGAGCAGGCGGCGGAATTGCCTATAATTCCGAAGACTTGGAAGAAATTGCGGCTCGTGGGTTAGCGGCAAGTATCAGTCATGAAATTTTGCTTGAGCAGTCTGTTTTGGGCTGGAAAGAGTTGGAAATAGAGATAATAAGAGATCGTGATGATGTTTCCATTGTGGTTTGTACTATTGAAAACTTTGACCCAATGGGCGTACATACGGGCGATTCCATTACTGTTGCCCCTGCTCTTACTTTAAGTGAAAAAGAAGTAGATAAGCTTATTTCTACTTCAAAAGATATTATGCGTGCCGTTGGAATGAAAGGCGGCGGTGCAAATATTCAATACGCCATGCACCAAACCACGGGTGAGCTTGTTGTTATTGAGATGAACCCTAGGGTTTCTCGTTCTTCTGCTCTTGCTTCTAAAGCGACCGGTGTGCCTATTGCCCGTATTTCAGCCAAGCTTGCGGTGGGTTATACTTTAAGCGAAATTCCCGGTGCTAAATTTGGTGAAACAATGGCGGATTATAAGGCAGATATTGATTATATCGTTGCTAAAATTCCACGTTTTGCCTTTGAAAAATTCCCCGGTGCAAAAGATGAACTGACTACTGCTATGAAAAGTGTTGGTGAAATCATGTCTATCGGTAAAAGCTTCCAAGAGGCGATGCAAAAAGGTTTACGCTCTTTAGAAGTCAAAGCAACAGGGTTTTCTAATATCTTTAAAACTAAATTGCCAGAAAAAGAAGAAATTTTGGCAAAATTGCGTGTGCCTAATTCTCAGCGTATTTTTTACCTGCGTCTTGCCATGCTTTCCGGAATGAGCATTCAAGAGCTTTATGAAATTACTTCCATTACTCCTTGGTTTTTGGAACAGCTTAAAGAGCTTCTTGTTTTTGAACAGAAATTAGAGGGCTTTGCTCTTGCAAATTCAATGACTTCAGACAACGAAGAGTTGGGAGTCTTGTTTAAACGAGCTAAAGAACTTGGTTTTTCCGATGCTCAACTCTCAGAAATCTGGAAGCGTCCTGAAGCTGATATTCGTTCTTTGCGTAAAGCCTTTAATATCTTGCCTTCTTATTACCCCGTTCGTACTTATGCCGGTAAAATAGACGAAAAAAATACTGTTGGAACTCCTTATTTTTACTCAAGTTATGTTGGTAAAGAGCGTCCGGTTTTATCTGATCAGAAAAAAGTAATTATTTTAGGTGGCGGACCAAACCGTATTGGACAAGGTATTGAATTTGATTACTGTTGTTGTCATGCCTCTTTTGTTCTTAAAGAACTCGGAGTTTGTTCAATAATGGTTAACTCAAACCCCGAAACGGTTTCAACAGACTTTGACTCTTCAGACCGCTTATACTTTGAGCCTTTGACCTTTGAAGATGTTATGAACATCATAGAGTTTGAAAACCCTTACGGAGTGGTTGTTCAATTTGGCGGTCAAACCCCGCTGAACCTTGCCGTACCGTTATTCCGTGCCGGAGTAAATATTTTAGGCTCAAGCCCTGATGCGATTGACCGTGCGGAAGATCGTGAACGTTTTGTCGCTCTTATTACTAAACTTGGTTTACGCCAACCTGCCAGTGGAACAGCGTTTTCATTTAAAGAAGCCGCGTTAATTGCCGAAAAAATCGGTTATCCCGTGGTTGTACGTCCTTCTTATGTGCTTGGTGGGCGTGCCATGATGGTTGTTTACGATGAAGCGGAGTTAAACGCATATTTTGTTGAAACAGTAGGACAAGTTAAACCGGAACACCCGATTTTAATTGACCATTTCTTGGAAAGTGCGATTGAGGTAGATGTTGATGCCTTAAGTAACGGTAAAGAAACTTATGTTGCCGGAATTATGGAACATATCGAAGAAGCCGGAATCCACTCCGGCGACTCTGCTTGCGTTCTTCCTCCACATACCTTGACCTCAAGTATTGTCGATGAACTTGCCGCACAAGCTAAGTTGCTTGCCGAAGAATTAAGGGTTGTCGGAATGATGAACGTTCAGTTTGCCATTAAAGACGGTCAAATTTATATCCTCGAAGTTAACCCTCGTGCAAGCCGTACTGTGCCTTTCGTTTCTAAAGCGAGCGATGTGCCTTTAGCCGGTTTGGCGATGAGGGTTATGCTTGGCAAGAGTTTAGCCGAGCTTAAATCAAGTTTACAACCGAAAAAATCTTTTGTTTCGGTTAAAGAAGCGGTCTTCCCGTTTGGACGTTTCCCGGGAGTTGATATTATTCTCGGACCTGAAATGCGTTCTACCGGTGAAGTTATGGGAATTGCACAAGGTTTTGAAGAAGCCTATATTAAGGCTTTACTCGGAGCCGGGTTAAAATTACCTGAAAAAGGCAGGGTATTTATTTCTGTAAATGATAGAGATAAAGCCTTTGTTTTAGATGTTGCAAAACTTTATGCGGAACTTGGTTATGAGCTACTTGCCACTAGTGGAACAGTAAAAGTATTTGAAAACGCCGGAATACCTTGCACAAAAGTGCTTAAGGTCTATGAAGGTCGTCCAAATATAGTGGATCGTATTAAAAATAACGAAGTTGCCTTGGTAATTAATACTGCCTCAGGAAAAAGCACGGTGCAGGATTCAAAAGCCATACGTCAAACAACGATTTTATACGGCGTTCCTTATTTTACGACTCTGTCCGGTGCAAAAACAGCGGCTCTTGGTTTGCGTTTTGTTAAAAAACATGGTCTTAATATTAAGAGCATTCAAGAATATCACAAAATATAATAACACCAATAGATATTAAAAAGCTGCACAATAGTTGCAAAAAATGCAAAATTGTTGCTATTGTGCAGTTTTTATAAGATGCTAAAGGCTTCTTAAAAGAATTTTTGTCGGAGATAAAACAATTCATGCTTCAACTTAAAAATATCAATACATTTTACGGAAAGATTCAAGCCTTGTGGGACGTAAGCTTACAAATTGAAGAAGGTAAAATCGTGTCATTGGTTGGTGCTAACGGAGCGGGAAAAACCACAACTTTAATGTCTATTTGTGGTGCAATTCCTATAAATTCCGGGCAAATTCTTTTTGAAGGTAAAGAAATTCAAACGCTTAAGCCAGACCAGATAGTGCGTTTAGGAATTAGTCAAGTTCCGGAAGGGCGTTTGATTTTTCCTGACCTTACTGTTAAAGAAAACCTCGACCTTGGGGCATATTTACGCAACGATAAACAGGGAATTAAAGAAGACCTTGACTATCTTTTTGATATGTTTCCGATTATCGGACGCAGGCAAAATCAACAAGGCGGAACTTTATCGGGTGGCGAACAGCAAATGCTTGCAATCTCAAGGGCGTTAATGGCACGTCCAAAGCTTTTGTTATTAGATGAACCTTCTTTGGGTTTGGCTCCGATAGTTATTAAACAAATCTTTGATATTATTATGAGAGTTAACGAAAAAGGTACAACAGTCTTTTTGGTCGAACAAAACGCCAACCAAGCTCTAAAAATTTCGCATTATGGTTATGTTATTGAAAACGGTCGTATAGCTATGTCGGCATCAAGCGAAGAATTGCTTGCCAATGAAGATATTCGTAAAGCCTATTTGGGTATGTAAATATTCGAAACTATTATACAAGCTCAAAGAATATCCCTTCATGAAGACACTCCAAAAATTCTTGAATTATGCTTTGCATGTATAAAGCGTAACATATTGACAAACGAACGCAACATGCAGTTTTGCAATTATTTAAAGTCAGGATACTTATCACTTAAGAAAATACCCTGACTTTTTATAACGTATTATTTCAAATTATAAACTAGCGTACTGTTAACTTTAAAAAGCGTTTTTTTCCAAGTTTAACGATATATTCACCGCTGACTAAAGGGGTATTCGGGTCGTTACAAATAACGCCATCAATACTTAAAGCCCCTTGTTTCATTAATCTTTTGGCTTCTGAACGAGAGTCAACCAAACCTGATGCTTCCAAAAACGCTTGGGGCATTGAGTTTTCGCCATGCTCACAAGTATAAGTTGGTGCATCGTCAGGCACGCCACCTGTTTTAAAAACAGCGTTGAACTGAGTTCTGGCTTCTTCTGCGGCGGTTTTAGAGTGATACATGGCAGTTATTTCTTGAGCGAGATCTTCTTTTACTGTTTTGGGGTGCTTTTCGCCTTTTTCCACGGCTTGTTTGAGGGCTTGAATTTCGCTTAAACTTTTTGTGGAAATCAGTTCAAAATAACGCCACATTAACTCGTCGGAAATAGACATTATTTTTCCAAACATATCATTGGGTTGATCAGTAATTCCAACATAATTACCCAATGATTTTGACATTTTTTTAATTCCGTCAAGCCCCTCGAGAAGTGGAACGGTTAAGATACATTGTGGTTCAATTCCGTAGCTACTTTGTAGAGAACGCCCAACCAACAAGTTAAATTTTTGGTCTGTTCCGCCAAGTTCAACATCAGCCTTTAAAGCAACGGAATCATAACCTTGGCACAAAGGATAAAGAAATTCATGAATAGAGATAGGTATTTGATTTTTAAAACGTTTTTCAAAATCATCTCTTTCCATCATACGAGCAACCGTATAACAAGAGGTAAGTTTGATAAAATCTTGGGGGCTGAGTTTATTTAACCATTCAGAGTTAAACATTACCTTGGTTTTTTCCGGGTCTAATATTTTAAATACTTGACTTTTATATGTTTCTGCGTTGGCTAAAACTTGTTCTTCGGTGAGAGGCGGGCGAGTTTCCGAACGCCCTGATGGGTCGCCGATTCTACCTGTAAAGTCGCCGATTAAAAAGATAACTTCGTGTCCAAGTTCTTGAAAGTGGCGTAATTTGTGAATTAAAACCGTATGTCCTAAATGGAGGTCGGGGGCGGTTGGGTCAAACCCTGCTTTAATTTTTAAAGGTTGATTGCGAGCGATTTTTTTGCGTAATTCACCTTCGTCGATAAGTTCAACAATACCGCGTTTAATTTGTTTCAATTGAAGGTCGATTTCTTCTGTGCTTAATTTGGCATTCAACATTTTTTCCTCAATAAGATCTTTTAATATTTGTATAAACTAAGAGAATCAATTAGTATTGACTACTAAAGTGCAAATAAATTTTTAAGAATGGTAAAGATTAAGCAAAAACTTAATTGCTTAATCCTTTAAATGCAAGCAAAACAATAACAGATTACAAAATAATTAGTAGCTGAACAACAAAATACTAAAACTTGAAGCATTTTGTTTATTTTGCTAATATTTCGTTATAAATACATTTTAACATATTTTATTAAAATATTTTTTAAGTGATATTATGAGCATGAAAATTTATCGCATAGGTGAAGCCGCTGAAATACTTAACTTAAAAAGTTTTGTCCTACGCTTTTGGGAAACGGAATTTAAAGAGCTGGCTCCGCAACGCACACACAAAGGGCAACGCCTTTACTCTGAAAAAGACTTAAAATTATTAAAACGCATTAAATTTCTTCTGCATGAAAAAGGTTTGACTATTGAAGGTGCAAAAAAAGCTTTGGTAGAAGAACAAAACATGGCAACACCACAAAGTGAAAAAAACACGAGCGAAAAAAACAAATCGGACAATATTGAAATTCTAAAAAATGAAGAGCCTGCCTACGTTCGTTTACAAAAACAAACGGAACAAACGTTAAAGTTTTTGCAACAAAGCCAATTAGATTTTGGTGTTAATAATGAGCAAAAAACTGACGGGTCTTTCTCAAGAAATAATAATGAACTTGAACAATTAAAACTTATCCCAGAGTTAAATATTCCGTCTCAGTCTCAAAAAAAAGCTCAAGATGAGACCCAACAAAATCTTTCTCAACAACAAGACCGTGAATTGATAAGTGCTGTGATTAATGATTTACTTGCCTTAAAAAAACTCTTAAACTAGCTTCGTTAACGATCGCTATTACACTATTGCCTAGTTTTTAGTGGGCTGTTTAAGTTTTTTGATTGAAAATTATTTATATATTTTAAGGAATTATAATATGTTGCTTTCTCCATCTTTGTTGTCTTCCGATTACGGACATTTGGCTGATGAACTTAAAGCCCTTGAAAAAGCTGATTTGAAATGGGTTCATTGGGACGTAATGGACGGTCAGTTTGTTCCGAATATTACTTTGGGAGCCCCAATTATCAAGTGCTTGCGTAAAGAGAGTAACTTGTTTTTTGATGTACATTTAATGGTCGATAGACCTGAGCGTTTTTTAGTTGATTTTGCCGAAGCTGGGGCTGATTTGATCTGTGTTCATGCCGAAGCCGGTAATCACTTAAACCGCACGATTCAAGAAATTAAAAAACTCGGAAAACAGGCAGGCGTGGCATTAAATCCGCATACGCCTTTAAATGTTTTGGATTATATTTTGCCTGAGCTTGATCTTGTTTTGATCATGAGCGTTAACCCCGGGTTTGGTGGTCAAAAGTTTATTCCTTATACTTATGCAAAGGTGCGTGAGTTAAAAGAAAGAATTAATAAGCTAAATTTAAAAACTTTAATTCAAATAGACGGCGGTGTTGACTTAACAAATGCCAAAGCCTTGGTTGAAGCCGGGGCAGATGTTTTGGTTTCCGGTTCGGCGTTTTTCAATTTTCCACCTTATGGCGAGAGAGTAAAGGCGTTTTATAAAGCGATAGAGTAGAGAAGATTAATGTTGTTTTCAGTGGGTTGTCTGGATATTTTTTAACTCTTTACCTTGTAGGTGATAACTATGAATGACAAAAAAGTGATATCACTCAAAGATCCTTACAATAAGGATAAAAAAGATCTCATACAATCAGTTGATAAAATATTAGAAAATGAAGAAGGTAATTGTATTCATATTAGTCGCCTTTATAATATATTATCACATAGGAACATTAATTCAGATGCTACTGAATATGATGCTATTGCTAGAAAACTAGGCTTAAAATATAAATTTTGTTGTTTAGGGGATAGCATAGATTTGCGATATAGATTAAAAGAATTTGGTTTTCATATTGATGATACGAGTGAGCCAGGAAGAATTATTGTAAGCAAACCACAAAAATAAAGGACAAAAAAATATGACTAAAAATACTAAACAACATGCGAAAGTAGCAATTTTTATGGGTAGTGCGTCTGACGAAGCTTTAGTTCGTCCTTGCACGGAAATTTTAAATCAGCTTGATATTCCATACTTTTTTACAATTACTTCCGCACACCGCACCCCTGAACGCACCGCCGATTTAATTAATGAACTTGAACAAAATAATTGTCAGGTTTATATTTGTGCGGCGGGAATGGCGGCTCATTTAGCCGGTGCAGTAGCGGCAAAAACCATTAAGCCCGTGATTGGAATTCCCCTAAACGCCTCGCCTTTAAACGGAATGGACGCACTTTTGGCAACGGTGATGATGCCTCCGGGTTTTCCTGTTGCGACTGTGGCTTTAGATAAGGCGGGTGCTAAAAACGCGGCTTGGTTGGCGGCACAAATCTTGGCTTTAAAAGATGACAAGTTGGCTGATAAAATCAAATCCACTAGAAAAGAATTTAAGCAGGCTGTTGAAGAAGCGGCAAGTAAATTGAAATAGTTTTTGTTAACTCTTTTAATTTATAAATTTTATATAAAAACCCCACTTAACTTTTTTATTAAAGTCAGGTGGGGTTTAATTTGTTTTTTTGTTGCAAAAATTAGAATTTTGCTTGTAACAATTCGCTAAACGCCTTACAGCCAACGGTTTTAGCCCCTTGCATTTGACCGGCTAAGTCTTCGGTTACGGTTTTTTCTTCCAAAGCTTGATTAATCGCATTATAAATTAATTGAGCGGCTTCGTTCCAACCGATATGTTCAAGCATCATTGCGCCGGATAAAATAAAACTTGAGGGGTTAGCTTTGTCTTTTCCGGCAATAGCGGGAGCCGTTCCGTGGGTGGCTTCGTAAAAAGCAAGTTTTTCAGACATATTAACGCCTGGTGCCATGCCTAAACCGCCAACTTGTGCGGCGAGAGCGTCGGAAATATAGTCTCCGTTTAGGTTTGGAGTAGCAATAACAGAATATTGTTCGGGTTTGATTAAAACATCTTGAAACAATGCGTCGGCGATACGGTCTTTGATTATCAGTTTTCCCGCAACTTTGTTGTCTTCGGTGCAACATTTATCGCCGAATTCTTTGGCGACTTCATAACCCCAAGCTCTGAACCCGCCTTCGGTAAATTTCATGATATTACCTTTGTGCATTAAAGTTACACTAGGCTTATTTTGAGCCAAGGCGAATTCTATGGCTTTTTTTACCAAACGCCCCGAGCCTTTTTGAGTCATGGGTTTTATACCAATAGCCGCACTTGCATCAATTTTTGCACCAAATTCAGAACGTAAAAAATCAATAAGTTTTTTGGCTTCCGGGCTGTTGGCTTCATATTCTATTCCGGCATAAACGTCTTCGGTATTTTCTCTAAAAATAACCATATCTACGAGGTCTGGTCTTTTTAAAGGTGATTCTATACCCTTAAACCAACGTATTGGGCGAATACAGGCATATAAATCAAGGGTTTGACGCAAGGTTACGTTTAAACTGCGAAAGCCTTTTCCGACGGGAGTTCCAAGAGGCCCTTTAATGGCTAATTCGGCATTTTTTAAAGCGTTTAACGTGGCTTCGGGCAGCAACTCTCCCGTTTCTTTTAAAGCTTTTTCGCCTGCCAAGAGTTCTTTCCACTCCAAGCTTTTTTTCCCGGAATAGGCTTTTTTTACGGCGTTGTTAAGAACATTTTTCCCAGCATGACTAACTTCCGGGCCGATTCCGTCGCCTTCTATAAAATATATGGTTTTTTGCATTCAAGACTCCGTTATGATAATTTTTTTAGTTAAAATACAAAAAGCAATTTAGCCATTTTGCCTAATAATTTCAGTATAGCGATTTAAAAAACGTTCTTTTGCCGAAGCCGGAGGCAATAAATCTAAATTGATCCCCCAAGGTTCAAGAAGGTTGTCTCCCCATAACTCCGGATACATGCCAAGTTGATGAGCTTCATCGGCCAAAAGGCGTGAATCGGCATTTTTGACTATCTCAGGTTCTTGAAGGTCAAGTTTAAAACGCAGACAAACAGCTTTCATTACTTTTTTTTCCATCGCTTGATAATCATTTAAAAGCAGTTTGACGGGACGAGGCACATCAACAAGATAAGCTTCGCCAGCATCATGTAACAAGCCCCATAAAGCGTATTCTTTAGGTACCAAAGAAGATACCAAAACACTATGTTCGGCAACAGAAAAAAAACTGCGACAATGTCCGCCCCAACGGCAAGAGTTGGCGAGAGAGTGGGCAATATCTTGGATATTAATATCTTCGGGTTTGGGGTTTAAAAGACTAAACATTTTACCGCTAAAAGTTATGACGCTTCCATGTTTTGGAACAGCCGTCGAATAATCTCTTTCAGAATTCATACACAACCCTTTTAAAGCTAAAATCTATGAAATAAATTATGCGTTATATTTGGCGTCATGGCAAGTTAAGAGTCTTAAAAAACAAAAATATTTTTCGTTTTGTTTTGATTTTAATTAAAATATATGAATTTTATGTTTTTATAGTTGCGATAGTTTTTGCTGTTTGTTATCATAGCACTGAAGTTTTTGCTGTTTGGTCTGTGCAATTAATTTTTAGAAATTACGGCATCTTAAATATTTATTAAATATTGGTGAAATGGATATGTCTACACAAGATATACTAAAAGAAAGATTCCCTAAAGCTGCGCTTGACAACCCGGCTATGTTGATGCTGTTTGATATAGCGCGTATGAGGCTTGAAAATAATATCAACTTACCCGGTTATCAAGCTCCTGAGTCTGAACTTTCAGTTCAGAACATAAAAACAAATATTGCAAATATTGATCCTATTGATATTGTCCAGATGGAAGTAAGGCTTCCCTCTGTTCCCCCTGTGTTAAGCGAGCTTCATAGCGTAATTTCAAGACGCCACTCTACGGCTGACCATGTTGCCAAGGTTATTTTAAAAGACACCGGCTTGTCTGTTTGGTTGTTAAGACTTGTCAACAGCCCTTTTTTTGGATTTGCGGTTAAAGTTGAAACTGTTTCTCGTGCGGTTGCCTTGGTTGGAATAAAACAAATTCAGTCTTTGGCGATTGGTGGTGCGTTAAATGGTTTAGCGGCTCGTTTAAGACCTGATGTTTTAGATATACGTTCTTTTTGGCGACACAGTATGTCCGTTGGAGTTTGCGCCCAAGAAATCTGGCGTATTACCGGGCGTGCCGAGCCTGAACGCTTGTTTGTTGCCGGAATGTTGCATGATGTTGGACACCTTTTACTTGCTACTACTGCTCCGGAAACCTTTAAATCCGTTAGCTATACAACCAGATCTCGAAAGGGCTATTCGTGGGAAGTGGAAAATGAACTGCTCGGTTTTGATCATGCCAGACTTGGGGGCATGTTGTTGCACCGCTGGAATATGCCACTACCTTTAATTATGTCAGCTTTACGCCATCATTCGGCTGAAGGTATGGACCGCTATAATGAGGCGGCGGTTATACATATTGCTGATATTATTACCAAAGGTCTTGGTGCAAGCACTCATTTCGCTGACCCTGTTCCGCATTTGTTGCCGGAAGCATGGGAGATAAGCAGTTTAAGTCCGGAGATGTTACCGAGTATTATTGAGGCTATGCAGGTCAAGATAGAAGGTTTGTCAAAGGTCGGCTTGGCTTAAAGATTTCTTTGTTTTATTATGAGGTTGGGATTGGTTTAAGGTTTAACGTAATGGTTGTTCCTCGTGATTCAAGGCTTTGAACGTTAATTCCACCACCCATTTCTTCCAAGGCTTTTTTTATTAAAATAAGTCCACTTTTTTCTTTGTTTTTTCTTAAAAGCGGATTAAAAAGTTGGGGAATTCTTTCCGGGGCGATCCCTTTACCCGTGTCTGTTACTTGTATTTTGACTGTTCCGCTTATTTGTCGACTGCGTATGGTAATTATTCCGGAATCAGCTATTGCGTTTCTGGCGTTATCAATCAGCTCTGAGAGACATTGTCGTAAGAGTTCGCTATCCCCTTTAACCTTGGCTAAACCGTCATGTAGGTCGGTTTTTATAATCAAATTTTCTCGAGTATTGGTTTTTTGATAGTGTCCAACTACCTCTTTAATGAGTTCATTCACAAAGACAATACCTTGTTTGGGAGAAATTGGCTTTATAGCTTCGGAAAGTCTGGAAATTAAGCCGTCAAGGCGTTGTGATTCGTCGAGTATTGCCTGTACTTTGTTTTGAGCAGACTCAGAAAGCTCTTGATTTTTCAATAAAGAGTTTGCAAAACCGCCGATTACGAAAAGCGGGTTTCTAAGTTCGTGAGTAATTTGATGTAATAGGGCTAACTCGTTAGAGATACGCTTTGAAATTTGTTCTTCTTGTTGTAAAACCACTTGGGTTGTTACATCACGACGCATTAAAAATACCCTGACTATCTCTCCGTTATAATTGAGAATTGGGGAAACATGCACTCTAAAATAAACTATTTCACCTTCAGCGTTAAAAAAAGATAAGTTTCTTTCAACGTGTTTTTTAGTTTTAATACACTCTTCAAAGGGGCAGGGTTCAAGATTTTCTACGGGGCAAAAAGGGGTACTTTCTATTTGTTTAAAGTTTTTCCCGATATATTGATTTTTTGAACCGCCGACGCTGTGTAAAGCGGCTTTATTTAGATTGATAATAATGCCATCAGGTGATAAGATTAAAAAAACTTCGTTAAGGTGATCAATTATACTGCCGACCATGCGTTCTGTTTGAGCTAAAATTCCGTTATGCGAAAGCTTATGAATTAATGTTTTCATAAACGAGGCAAAAGATTCTAGTTGTAACGATATGATTTTATTAAAAGTAGGCAGGGGATCATTTTCATAACCGAGAAAAAAAAGTATTTCTATATCTTTTTCTTTTTCTACCAGTTCTTTAATTGTAGTATAACGCCTTGAATTGCCTAGAGGTTTGACGATTGTTTCGGGTAATTCCGCGTTATTTAGTATCAAGCCGAGAATTTCAAAGTGGGGCAGTATTTGATATTTTCGGCTGGTGAGATATAGTGAGTTTAGTGAACCGAAAAAATTAAGGTCTATTCCGTCTTTACAGACTATTCCCGCTTTAATGACGGCACTGTCATCTTTGTCATATAATGTGGCAGTTTTTTTATTCATTAGTTTTACTCCTGCATTTATAATATGATTTTGATACTTATGTAATAATACGTTTAGAGCATTATTTATTCAGAGTAGAACTCTTTGACAGCGGGCTTGTATAGTTGTAATAACGCATTCAGAGATTGATATAGCGTTTTGTACTAAAGTATTAAGCTAAAAATATAATTATAAAATTAAGCTGATCTTACCCCATTGAACAAAAAAAAACAAATAATTTAATAGAAAAAAATATGTTGAAAATATACCCTATTAGTCTTGGTTGTCCTAAAAACCGTGTTGATACGGAAAAGTATCTTGGAGCTTTGTCGGCAACTTTATCAGAAAGTTCCGAAGACGCCGATTTGGTTTTTATCAATACTTGTGGTTTTATCCAACCTGCTATTGCTGAAAGCGTAAAAATTATTTTGGAAGAAATAAAAACACGCACAGTATATCAAAAAAACAACTCTGATTCGCATACTAAAATTGTTGTAGCCGGTTGTTTAGTCGGGCGTTATGGTCAAGGGGCTTTACAGGAAGAGCTTTCTGAGGTTGATCTTTGGTTAGATAATAAAGACACTTCTAACTGGGCTGATTTAACTTTAAATTTTTTAAACCAAGACGAAGCCTTAAAAAATAAAGTCAATAAAATAAACTATCAGGGACGTTTTTTAACGACCGCTCCTTCTTATGCTTGGCTTAAGGTCAGCGACGGTTGTGAGCATAATTGCGCTTTTTGTACTATTCCGTCTATTCGTGGAAAGTTACGCAGTCGTAAGATTATTGATATTCACTCGGAAGCAAAAATGTTGGTTGATGGCGGAGTAAAAGAGTTGGTTTTAGTGGCACAAGACCTTTTATCTTGGGGCAAAGATTTAGATAAGACTGAAAAAAAACACGGCATTCAAAGCGTCTTAGAAAAACTTTTATCTTTACAAGGTTTGGCTCGGTTGCGTTTAATGTATCTTTATCCTGCCGGATTAACAAAGGAACTTTTAAGTTTTTTACAAGGTGCGGGTAAACCTTTTGTCCCTTATTTTGATATTCCGTTGCAACATTCACACCCCGATATTTTACGGACTATGGGGCGACCTTTTGCTCAAAACCCTGAACTGGTTTTAGATAGAGTCAGAGAATATTTCCCTGAGGCGGCGTTAAGAACTTCGTTAATTGTCGGTTATCCCGGTGAAAAAGAAAAGCATTTTGAACATTTAATGAACTTTGTAGAAAAACAGCGTTTTACTCACTTAGGTGTCTTTTCTTTTCAAGCCGAAGAAGGCACTCCGGCGGCACTTTTAGAACAAAAAAAGAGTCAAAAAGTAAGCCAAAAATTAAAAGAAGAACGCAGAAAAAACTTAATGTTATTACAAAAAGAAATTAGTGCGGATAATCTTAGTAAGTATCTTGGGCATGAACTTGAGTTTTTAGTCGATAGCGTCCACCCGGAATGGGAAGGGTTGCACGTCGCCAGAGCGTGGTTTCAAGCCCCTGAGGTCGACGGCGTAAGCTTTATTAGCGGAAAAAACGTAGCCCCGAATAAAATAATCAAGGGAGAAGTAGTAGAAACTCAAGATTATGACTTGTCGGCTTTGGCGTAACTTTTATTGACATAAAGAAAGTACTAAGTATAAAGCTAATTATTTTAATGTGAAATTAATAACAGTGAGCATATACAAACTTTTCCCAGTTTGTGAGTTCTTGCTTTGTTAAAGGTCTTGTGGTTCCGTCTGCATTATGCCACAGACCATTTACGGGTGAATCTTTCGCAAAGGTGATAGTGATAAGTTTTTCTCTGTTGTTGCCATAAAAGTTTGCAACCCCTTCTTTGACATTAGCGTGATAGATGAGTTCTGCATAAAGCCTTCCGGTTTTATTGTATAGTTTGGCAATCCCTTCCATATTACCTGATACCCAAGATATTTCAGAGGCAACTGTTCCATCTTTGTGATAGTCTTTTTGAATACCGTTTTCCATATCATCGACAAATGGGGTTTCAAAAAGTAAAGTTCCTTTTTCAGAATAGTGTTTTGACGTACCTTCTCTTTTACCGTTTAGAAAAGTAGTTTCAGACATAATTGTACCACTCTCATAATATGTTTTTGTAATACCTTCTATTATGCCGTCTAAATATGGCGTTTCATCTGCGATACGTCCACTTTTGTAATAAATCTTTTGAGTGCCTTGTTGTTTACCATTGATAAATGATCTTTCAGAATAAAGTTTTCCATTTTCATAATATGTTTTTTTAGTGCCATTTAGCTTTTTTCCCAAATATGGAGTTTCTTCTTGAAGTTTTCCGTTGATTC
This sequence comes from Desulfovibrio litoralis DSM 11393, assembly GCF_900143255.1. NCBI lineage: Bacteria > Pseudomonadati > Thermodesulfobacteriota > Desulfovibrionia > Desulfovibrionales > Desulfovibrionaceae > Desulfovibrio > Desulfovibrio litoralis. The sequence continues at coordinate 267,088 of NZ_FRDI01000003.1, read as the reverse complement.
CATAAAGGCAGATCATATAAGACTCCGCTTGAAGAGATTTATATGCATTTTTTTCTATGTGTTCATATGCTTTATCTTTTTTTACTTCTTCGAGAGTAAGGGGGCATGAATCTTGTGCAAAGACAATAGGTATATTACTAAATAAAGAAACAGCGGCTAAAAAAGCAAATACGGAAATAAAAAATCTCATGATGATAATGTTCCTTTTTAATTAAGGTTGAGTTATTACGCATTGCGGATGCATGTCTAGATTGAAAAGCTTTGGACCATCAGCATCAGTAACTGTTTTCTTTACTCTATTATCATAATAATCATCTTGTATCTCCCTAAGATACTCAGAAGCTCGTATAAAATTGCGCAATTTTAGTAGCTCTTCATCTGTCAAAGGTCTTGTTGTTCCATCTTGGTTATAATATGTGCCTTCGCCATAGATACGACTACTATCGGCTTTAGATTGTAAGATTGTTCCGTCTTGTCTGTATAATTTTTCGACCCCTTTAGGTTTTCCCGCTATAAATTGAATTTCAGCGTAAATTTTACCATTTTCATTGTATATTTTTGTGATTCCTTCCAGTTGGTTTTCTGTAAACTGAGTTTCATAGGCAAGGATACCATCTTTTCTATAGATTTTTTCAACTCCTTCTAGTTTGTCTGCAAAAAATGGAGTTTCGCTATAAAGTGTTCCATTTTCGTAATATTTTTTCATAGTTCCTTCTATTTGATTTTTTACATATGGAATTTCAGCTTGAAGATTCCCGTTTTCATAATAGTATGTTGCAATTTTTTCTTTTTTACCTGCTATATATGTTTCCTCAGCTTTAAGCTTTCCATTTTCATAATAAAGTTTGGCGTTTCCTTCTGGTTCTCCTGAGACATACGTGCCTTCTCCTGCAACCTTTCCGCTTTTATAATAAAATTTGCAAATCCCATTTTCTTTGTCGTCAATAAATGTGGTTTCCGCTGTGAGTTCTCCACTGAGGCGATATGCTTTTTGCACTCCTTCTTTTTTCCCGGCTATAAATGGCGTTGCTATATATTGGCTTGGAAAATGGAGAGAGTATTCTTTAGGGTATTCTTTTACAAGTCCTTCTATTTGATTATTTACATAAGGCGTTTCTGACAAAAGATTGCTGGCACCATAGTCGCATATCAGATAAGAATCCCCTGATTGAAGAGATTTATATTCCTTTGGTTTTATACGTTTAAATCTCTTATCTTTTTTTACTTCTTCGAGAGTGCGGGGGCATGAGTCTTGTGCAAAGATATTAGGTATATTACTAAATAAAGAAACAGCGGCTAAAAAAGCAAATACGGAAATAAAAAATCTCATGATGATAATGTTCCTTTTTAATTAAGGTCGAGTTATTACGTATTTCGGTTTCATATCTAGATTGAAAAGCTTTGGACCATCAGCATCAGTAACTGTTTTCTTTATTCTATTAGCATAATAATCATCTTGTATCTCATTAAGATACTCAGAACCAGTCCAGATAAAATTGCTCCATTTTAGTAGTTCTTCATCTGTCAAAGGTCTTGTTGTTCCATCTTGGTTATAATATGTGCCTTCGCTATAGGTACGACTACTATCGGCTATAGATTGTAAGATTGTTCCGTCTTGTCTGTACAATTTTGCAATCCCCTTAGGTTTTCCCGCTATAAATTGAAGTTCAGCGTAAAGTTTACCATTTTCATCGTATATTTTTGTAATTCCTTCCAGTTGGTTTTCTGTAAACTGAGTTTCATAGGCAAGGATACCATCTTTTCTATAGATTTTTTCAACTCCTTCTAGTTTGTCTGCAAAAAATGGAGTTTCGCTATAAAGTGTTCCATTTTCGTAATATTTTTTCATAGTTCCTTCTATTTGATTATTTCTATATGGAATTTCGGCTTGAAGATTCCCGTTTTCATAATAGTATGTTGCAATTTTTTCTTTTTTGCCTGCTATATATGGTTCTTCGCCTTTAAGCTTTCCATTTTCATAATAAAGTTTGGCGTTTCCTTCTGGTATATTTGCGACACACGTTAATTCCCATGAAACCTTTCCGCTTTCATAGTAAGCTTTGCCAATCCCGTCTGCTTTATCATCTACAAACGGTATTTCACCTTTAATTTTTCCACTCGGGTGATATACTTTTTGCACTCCTTCTTTTTTTCCGGCTATAAATGGAGTTTCTCTTGCAACTTGAGGCACGCGTGCTTTTTCGTAGTAATATTTTTCAAGCCCTTCTTGTTTGCCATTTACATACGAAATTTCTCTGTAAATAAGCCCACTCCAGAAATAGTCGCATTTCAGATAAGAATCCGCTGATTGAAGAGATTTATATTCCTTTGGTTTTATACGTTTAAATCTCTTATCTTTTTTTACTTCTTCAAGAGTGAGGGGGCATGAGTCTTGTGCAAAGACAATAGGTATATTACTAAATAAAGAAACAGCGGCTAAAAAAGCAAATACGGAAATAAAAAATCTCATAATGATAATGTTCCTTATATAATCAGCTTTGCAAATGTTCTTGACCGCCTGCGATAAGGGCGGTAGAATTAGCGACACTTATTTTAGTGTTCTTTGTAAATACTGTTTATTTTGTTTTATTTCAACGATAAATATATCTTTTCATTCTTTTATAAATATACAATATGTCTAAACTTCCTACTTTTTATATCTTTACTTTTGGTTGTCAGATGAATGCTAATGATTCTGACTGGTTAAAGCGTGCTTTATTGAGCTATGGTTTTGAATATACGACTCATGATAAAGCGGAATTAATTATTTTTAATACTTGTTCCGTGAGGGATAAGCCGGAACAAAAGGTTTATTCCGAAATCGGGCGTTTTTCTAAAATAGCCCAAAGAAAAAAAAGAAAAATAATGATCGCCGTGGGAGGTTGCGTTGCACAACAGGTCGGCAAGACGCTTCTTTCTCGCTTTCCATTAGTGAAATTAGTTTTTGGAACAGATAATTTAGCTCAAGTACCTAAGTTTATGTTAGAGGTTGCCCAAGACTCCTCTAAGCGTTTTTGTTTAACTGACTTTAACGAAGAAATAAATGAACGCACGCATTATTTTGAAATGATGAACGTTAAAGAACAATCAGGTTCTGCTTTTGTAAATATTATGCAGGGTTGTGATAATTTTTGTTCTTACTGTATTGTTCCTTATGTAAGAGGCAGGCAAAAATCTCGCAATAGTCAAGCCATATTAGATGAATGCCAAGGTTTGATAGAAAAAGGTTGTCGAGAGCTTACTCTTTTAGGGCAAAATGTAAATTCTTATGGTCAAGATAAGACGGGAGACGGTACAAATTTTAGCTCGCTGTTAAAACAGCTTTTACCTCTTAAGGGGTTAGAACGCCTACACTTTATGACAGCTCACCCTAAAGATATCTCTGATGAACTAATTGAATTGTTAGGCAGTGAAAAAAAGCTAAGTCCTCGTTTACATTTGCCAATACAGTCAGGCTCAGATAAAATTTTAAAGTTGATGAATCGTAAGTACACAGTGAAAGATTATCTTTTATTGGTTGAAAAAGTGCGTAAAGTTCGGTCTGATATTCAGCTTTCAACAGATATGATGGTAGGTTTTCCTGATGAAAGTGATTTAGATTTTAAAGATACTTTAACTATAATGAACGAAATAAGATTTTTGGACATATATTCTTATATATATTCTGACCGTCCAAATACAAAATCTTTGATGTTTAACAATAAAATAGAACGTAAGCTTGGTTTAGAAAGGCTTAGTATACTTCAAGAGCAACAAAAAGAATATACAAAAAATATTTTATCTGCTATGCTTGGTAATATTACAGAAGTTTTTGTTGATACAAAAATATCAAATCAACAACTGAGTGTAACGGAACAAGGTATATTGGGCTGGCAGGGAAAAGACCACTTTGATACAACCGTTAACCTAATTGTTAAAGAAGATATAGCTCTTAACGGTCTGATTGTTCCATCAAAAATTATAGAAACAGGTCAACATTCTCTTGTGGCTGTACAGGTAGGTAAGGCATGGTAGAAATGTATGTACTCGGCTTAACGCTTGAAGAAGAAACGAAAGCCCCAATAATTACTTTACATTCTAAAAATACCGGTATTAATTTACAAATTATAGTTTCACCGCTTGAAGGTATGAACTTGTCTATGGCATTGCAACAACTTGGTGCACGCAAAGCCCTGACGCACGAACTTGCCTTAAAGCTAGTTGAAGTATTTGACGGTAAATTGTTGGCAGTAGAAATATATCAACCCGGTCAAAATGTCTTTAATGCTGATTTGCTTTTAGAATCATCAGAGGGAGAAACCTTAAGAATAGACGCAAGACCGGCTGATGCGATTATTCTTGCCATGAGTGCAAAGTGTCCTATTTTGGTTAGTAAAGAACTTTTGGATAAGCAAGGTATTAGAGATTTTAAAAATACGGAAATGGCAACCCAGGTTAAAAACTTTGATACTGAAAAGTCTAAAATGTCAAACCTTTCAGAAGAACCAAAAACCCCAACGATTACGGTTTCTATTTTAAAAAAAGATGCTAATGGCGTAGAAAAAATAGTTGATACAATTAAAACCGAACTACGTCAGGTTTCGTCTAATGCGAATAATCTTGATAACATAGAAGACAGAAAAAAATGGTTGGAAAAAGTACAAGAACAGGCTTTAATCAGTAAAGTCGTGGAAACAGTAAATGCGGAAACAAAGGGAACCGAAGACGAAAAACGTTGGCAAGAAATGTTGTCGAAGGAACCTTTGTCAAAATATAAAATGTAACTATGCTTGAACTTTTAACTCATACAACCTTAAGCGACGGAAGCCAAACCCCGGCTGAGGCTTTGCGTTCGGCTAAAATACAGGGTTATCAGGCTCTTGTGCTCTCTGATCATTGCGACCCTTCTAACTTGCTCGAAGTGATTGAGGCAAATAAACGACTTAAAGAAGTGGCTTTGCATATAGGCATAGACCTTATTGTTGGCGTTGAGTTAACTCATATTCCCCCACCTTTAATCGAACAATATGTTTTGACCGCACGCAAACTAGGAGCGGAATTTGTGGCTGTTCACGGTGAAAAAATAAACCTTAATACAAAAACGAACCCTTTTAACCCTCAGTCCAGTTTAATGGAAAGAGGAACTAACCTTGCGGCAATTTTGGGCGGGGCTGATCTTTTGGCTCACCCGGGTTTAATTTCAGAAGAAGAAGTAAAATTAGCGAGTGAACTCGGTGTTTTTCTTGACCTTTCGGCTTTTTCAAAAAACGGCTTGTCTAACGGACATATCGCCAAACTAGCTTTAAAATATAATGCAAAGTTGGTTGTTTGTGCCAACCCTCATGCCGATTTAGATTTTTTGACCCAAGAAGAATATAAAATTGTGGCGAAAGCCGCCGGTTTAAACAACGATGATGTAACAAAAATGTTACATGATATTAATATGTTGCTCTGTAAATTATATAAACGTTGAGTGTTTTTTTATATAACCTTTTTGATATATTAGAAGCTTGATAACTAATTTTTATGATAAAAAAAAACTATATTCTTTTAGTCTTAAGTCTATTTTTAAACTTAATTTGTTTTAGTGAACTACAGGCTTGGCCATCTAAAAATAATAAAGAATATGCTGCGTTATATTCAACAGGCGGTTGGATTCCCGATAGTTCCGAAGGTTTTGAACTTGCCGTTTGGCTTCCTAGTCAAAAACCTAGTTCTTTTTTTGAACTTGATGGCTGGAATCTGTTGCGTTTTAGCTCTACTGTGGCTGAAGCGACCCATAAATATCCTTTGATTATCATTGCTCATGACAGTATCGGCAACCGTTTCAGCTTGAATGATGTAGCCACCAAACTTGCCGCTAGTGGGTTTGTTGTTGTTGCTCCTACTTTTATTGGAGATAATCTTGATGATATGAGTAAGGCTCTTACTCTTGAGAGCTTATTAATAAAGCCCAAACAGTTGGTTTATACGATAGAAACTGTGTTGCATTCGGAAGAGTTTGGATCGCATATAGACAGCTCGAGGATTGGGTTAATTGGAATAGGAAACGGGATAACGCCTGTGTTACAGCTTGTAGGGGCAAGTTTAAGCGAAGAGGGTTGGAGCAACTATTGTCCTTCCGGTGAAAGCTCTGATTTTTACTGTCAACCTATTGTTAAAAGTGAAGTAACCCAACTTATAACAGACTTAGTTGCCTTTAAAAAAACGCCCGAAGCCTTTATGTTAAATCCGCCTTTACAGAGTGCTTTGTTCCCAAAGCCTGAAGTGAAAGTAGAAGAAGTTTTGCCGCCTTTGCCACCTGATCATGATAAAAATATAAAAGACAATACAGCTAAAAAAAATAAAAAAGCCAAAGATAAAAATAAAAAGAATACCGCTTCTGATAATATCGATACTATCGGAACAACTGAGCTAAGCGAAGCGGAACAACAGGCCGTTTTAGCGGAACAAAAGCAAATTGACAAGATGTTAAATAATAAAACACAAGATAAAATTATAATAAAAAGTGTTTTGCTTTTAACGCCGGGACATTCGTTTTTATTTAGTGATGAATCATTTAAAAATGTTACTCTGCCTATTGCTTTAGTTTTGGCTGAAGATGACGAACTTTATCCTTTGGAAAATCATGGACTTCCTTTAACCGGAAAGATAGGCGGTATGCCTGAACAAGTTGTTTTTGAAAAAACAGACCATTACTCTTTACTTGCTCCATTACCCAAAAAGTTAACCGCTCTTTTGCCTGAGCTTTCAGGTAGGGCAACGTTGAAACAAAGGGCAAAAATTGCAGAAAAAAGAGATAGTGAAATTTTAAGTTTTTTCAAAAAAACTTTGGGCGATGGTGTTGAATTGCCTGTAAATATAGGTAATGCTTCAGCTAAAACAGCAGAGAAAACCGAGACTAATGCTTCGGCTCAATTATCTTCAAAATAAAGAACATTGAAAACCTTCGTTTTGCGTGTTTTTTTCATCGTTTTATTTTCTGTGTACCTATAGAATAAAGCGTCTTAGGTCGTAAAAGCCACTAATTTTACAGGAAAATTCAAAATTACCTTTATTTATAGTGTGTTAGAGTGGCTTCCTATTGGAAGTCGCTGAAAGACTATTGTGCAATAGTCTAAAATAATTAAGAGCTTTGTTTTTTCGAGTTATATTGGCTGATTACTACGCCCAAAAAGACAAGCCCCGAGGCGTAAAATTGAGTGATACTTAGCGTTTCGTTTAAAATAAAATAACTAAAAATTAAGGTAAAAACAGGTATTAAGTTAATATAAACAGAGGCTAAGCCTGCTTTTAACCTAGATAAACCAAAATTATAAAAAAGATAAGCCGCCACACTCACAAAAACTCCTAAAAAAATAACTGCTAAACTGGGTATTAAAGGAGGCGGAAAGCTAAGGTTTTTGGTAAATAAAAAGATGCTGGGAAAAAAGAAGATAGAACCCGCAAAAGCCTGCATACAAGTAATAAATATAGGCGTATAGTTGCGAGAAAGATAACGCACGATAACGGAATAAATTGCCCCGGTACACATCGCCAAAAACTCTAACAAGTTGCCTAAAAAATGTTCTTTTGCGTTTATATTTTCTGTCCCTAGTTCTGACGTGCTGAGCCAGATAACGCCAAAAACTGCGATTAAAAAGCCTAGCCAAGTGCGTTTTGCTAACTTTTCTTTTAAAAAAATATTTGCAGTAATCGCAACAAGCAAAGGCATAGTAGCGGTAATCATGCCGGCTTCGGCGGCTGAGGTGAGAGTTAAAGCGTATGATTCCAAGAGGAAATATATAATAGGCTCACAAATTACAAGCAGTAAAAATATCTTCCAATCGCCACTTTGATAGTTTAACCCCGGTCTCCATTTTTTTTGAAACAAAATAAATAATAAGCTCGCAATCGCCATACGCAAGAAAATAATAAACACCGGATGATAAGCACTTAAAGCAAGTTTCATCGCAATAAATGACAAGCCCCATAAGAGCATAGCACCAATTAAGGCTAATTGAGGGGCGAGGCTAGACCCTATGAATTTTTGAAATGTCATTTTTATAAGATATTGCTTGATTTAGTTTTTGCAAGCTGTTTAAATTATTAAATATTATCTTTGGGGAAATAATTTAATTGTTTTCAAAATATAACATAGAGGTTTTTTTAAGCTCTTTTATACTGTCAAGCATGGCGTATTCTTTAAGGGCTGTTGTTGCCTGTAATTCTTGAATAACTTTTAAACAATCGCCTTCTTCTTTTCCGTGTATCATGGTATAAAGCGTATATGGCCAGTCTTCGGCGTCAGACGGACGAAAATAACAATGTGAAATCATTGGGTGTTTTGCTGCTTGTTTGCCTGCTTCCGAAATAAGCGTTTCGTCTATTTTCCAAGCGACCATAGCGTTATGGGTATAACCTGTTTTTTGATGTTTAATGCTCGCACCAAAACGGCGAATTGCCCCATCGTTTTTAAGTTTTTGTAATAACTCTAAAACTTCGGCTTCGCTACAGCCAACTTCATTAGCAATATCAAGATAAGGTGTTAAGCTTTCAGGGATATTTTTTTGTACAATGGCTAAAATGCGACGTTCAATAGCGGTAAACTCATAACTCATTTGAATAAACTCCAATAAAAAGCTGAAACTTTTATGCGTCAAGATAATTATAAATTATTATAAATAATTACGATATTTATTGTTGATTTTGTCTAGGTTTTTTAGCGAAAAATTTAGCCTGTAACTCTTGTAGGGTAGAAACAGAACTCTTTGAATTTTTTTCTGTTTCGTCAGGCGGATGAATTATGGGATCATAGCCTAAGCGTTTGGCTTGATCAAGGCGTAAATTTTGACCGGGAACAGGGCGAATTTGTCCGTTTAAATCTAGCTCGCCCCAAAAAACAGCTCTTTCGGGTAGCGGAATATCATAAAAAGATGATAAAATAGAAACAACAATCGCTAAATCTAACGCAGGGTCAGAGAGTTTTAATCCCGCCCCGACTTTTGCGTATAAATCTGTTTGTGCGAAGTTAAGCTTTAAGCGTTTTTCCAGCACTGCTAAAATTAAATGTAAACGGTTAACGTCTATCCCTAAACCTGCTCGTCTTGGAATAGTGAGAAAAGATCTGGCGGCGAGAGCCTGCACTTCTACTGCGAGAGTGCGTTGTCCATCAATGGCTAAAGCGAGGGCTGTGCCTGATAACGAAGCGTCTCTAGCCCCTAAAAAATAAGTAGAAGGGTCTTCGACTAAGGCGAGCCCTTTTTCTTCCATCTGAAAAATTAAAAGTTCTTGGTTTGGTCCAAAACGGTTTTTTAAAACTCGTAAAAGGCGGAACATTTGCCTTCTATCGCCTTCTAAAGAAATTACAGTGTCCACCATGTGTTCTATTAAGCGGGGTCCTGCGAGTACGCCTTCTTTGGTCACATGCCCGACTAAAACTAAAGTTGTGTTTGACTTTTTACAGCGTTCCATCAGCTCTGAGGCGACAGCGCGAACTTGCCCGACGTTCCCAGCGAGCCCTTCTGCTCTTTGTGAGGAAAGAGTTTGAATGGAGTCGACAATCATTAAAGCGGGCGGGTTGTTACCTTCTATGATATTAAAGGCGTCTTCAACTTGAGAACTCGCCAGCGCAAATAAATTGTCATTTAACATACCTAATCGTTCGGCACGACTACGAATTTGTACTAATGATTCTTCGCCTGAAAAATATAAAACCTGTTTACCGCTTAAAGAAACGGCACCGGCCACTTGTAACAAAAGCGTAGATTTTCCAATACCCGGTTCTCCGCCGACTAAAACCGCCGCTCCGGGAATCAGCCCCTTGCCTAAAATTCTGTCTAAGGCTTCTAAACCACAAGAATAAGTAATCCCTTGAGCAGTAGAAACTTCGGATAATAAACAAGAAGTTTGAGTGTTGTTTGAAGCATGAGAAGCTGGGGGGCGTTTTGTGGAAACTGTTGATAGCTCGAGAGTATTCCATTCTTTACACTGAGAGCATTGTCCCTTCCATTGTGAGTGTTGAGTTCCACAATTTGTGCAAAGGTAGATTTCTTTTAATTTTGCCATATATTTTAATACCGATTGTCGTATTTTTAGTTATTTGAACCAGGGTATATATTGAAAAAGCTTGAGATTGGAATGGAGTTATTTAACAGTTAATATACCTTTTTTATCTATTTTGAGCTAGTTATTTTTAAAATTTTTTTGTTGTGATATAGTTGATTGAGGAATTCACCGAGCTTGTCTCCTAAGGCGAGATCAAAGCACAATGTTTCATCAGAACCCTGTTCTTTTTGCCCTAAATCAACAAGCCATTGCTCACACCACAAGCTATTCAGTATATGTCTTCCGCCTTTTATGTTTTCATCATCTTTAGCGGGTTCTATAATAAGAGCATAAGCTAAACGACTTCTATAACCATAGAATAGGTACGGAGTAAAACTATGCAGTAAAAGCGGATAAGATTTTTCTTGCTTATTGTTATAGTGAACAATGAGTGAGTCTGAGGTTAAAGAGACGCCTATCACTCTTTTTTTTGAATCACATCTAATCACCCATACAAACGATAGAAATAATATTGAAACTAAAACTAATAGTAGCAAGTTTGGGTGTTGTTTTAGTGGTGTCAACACAGTGCTGATTGCAAGGATAAAAGCAAACATTACACCAAGAATATTTTCTGATCTATCGACGCCGTCTCCTGCCTCTAAAGAGTAGTTTTTTTCTGTGTTCATTTTTATATAACCCTTCTTCTTTTAAGCGGAATCTATATTCTATTTTTTTCGACTGCAAGTTTAATTTTGCTTGTTTTAATTTTTACAGATTTTATACTTGCTTTCAAGTAGCTTTAAGGGCATAATTGTTAAATAATTTACTTAATCGAGACTATTGCACAATAAGCTCAAAGTGGCTTTCGTCAGAAAGACACTCCAAAAACCACGAATGTGGCTTTCGCCAGAAAGACACTCCAAAAACCACGAATAAGGACACTAGGCTGGCTTTGCCTGCCATGGAGATTGGGGGACTTGGGGGCTTCGGGGGAATCTCCCGAAACAAAGGGAAAATTTAATTTTCCTGTAAAATGAGTGGGTTTTGTGACTTAAGACGTTTTGCTATGTGCATACAGAGCATAAAACGATGACAAAAGTACGCAAAACAGAGTTTTGCAATGGTCTTTAATCGTTGTTTAAAAGCTTAAGATTTTTTAAAGACACTTTAACATATATAAAACATATAGCCATGAGTTTTCATATTTCCAATAAATTACCTCCAAAATTAACCGATATAAAACAATTCGATCCTGAATTGCTTTATGTTGAATGTCGCCATTGCGGTTCTCCTTTGTTGTGGGGAGCAGGGCAAACAACGGCCATGTTACTTGGTGCGGGTGTTGATATAAGTCGCCTTGATGCGAGTTGTTTGTTGTTGTCCGAGCGTTGTCCTAATTGCCAACCTAATATACATGAGTTTTCTTTAAGCGTTGTTAAATTACCTCAATCAGGTTTGGTTTTAGACGATGCTTTACAAGAAATTATTGACTCTTTGGAAGAAGAGTTAAACACTAATATCAGAGCTAACAATATCTTTAAGTTAAAATCCTTATATGGTCATGCTTAGCCTATTTGTTTTAATATTAAAGACGATACGTCCATTGTTTTAAAGATAAGACACAGTAATAAAAATTAAATTTTGTACTGTGTTTTTTTATACAAGGTCTCTTGAAATAATATCAATCTAATTAATACATTGTAAGGATACTTATCATGCCAACATCTCATGAACTTTTTTTAGAAGCTTCAAAAATTATTCCCGGTGGAGTTAATAGCCCTGTGCGTGCTTGTCGTTCTGTGGGTTGCGAACCTTTATTTATTGCATCAGCTAAAGGCAGTAAGGTAACAACCGTTGAAGGAAAAGAATACATTGATTTTGTAGAATCATGGGGACCTATGCTCCTTGGGCATTGCCACCCTGAGGTGAGTTCCGCTTTACATACTGCTGTTGATTTAGGCACAAGTTATGGTGCCCCTTGTCCTAACGAAGTTGTTTTGGCGAAACTTATCCTCGAAGCCATGCCGAATATGGAAATGGTGCGTATGGTAAACTCAGGGACAGAAGCGACTATGAGTGCTTTACGTTTAGCGAGGGCTTGTACTAAACGCAATAAATTGATTAAATTTGAAGGTTGTTATCATGGGCATGCTGACGCTTTTTTAGCGAGTGCCGGTTCAGGCGTTGCCACTCTTTCTATTCCCGGAACTCCCGGTGTGCCTGATGTGGTTGTTGCTGATACTTTATTGGCGGCTTATAATGACCTTGATGCGGTTAAGGCTCATTTTGAAAAAAATCCAAAAGACATTGCGGCGATTATTGTTGAACCAATGGCGGGCAATATGGGCTTAGTCAAGCCGGCTAAAGGATTCTTAGAAGGTTTGCGTGAGCTTTGCACTAAATACGGGGCATTATTGATTTTTGATGAAGTTATTACGGGCTTTCGTTTAGATTTTGGCGGGGCTCAAAAACGCTATAATGTTAAACCTGATTTAACCACCTTAGGAAAAATTATTGGTGGCGGTTTACCTGTTGGTGCTTATGCGGGTAAAAGAGAATACATGAGCCAAATAGCACCATCTGGTAACGTTTATCAGGCAGGTACTTTATCAGGCAACCCTTTAGCAATGGCAGCCGGCATAGCGACCTTGAATGTTTTAAAAAAATCAGACTATAACGCCTTGGAATCAAGAGTAAAACGTTTTTGTGAGGAGTTAACGGCAGCGTTTAAAGCCAATGGTATCACTGCCTTTATTAACTCTGAGGCTTCTATGTTTACTATCTTTTTTGAAGGTATTGAACCACAAAACTTTAGTGATGTAAAAAAAGCCAGTACCGAAATATATTCAAAGTTTTATCAGCATATGCGTAATGAAGGTATTTTGCTCGCTCCATCAGCTTTTGAAGTTGCTATGGTTTCTTTTGCTCATAGTGAAGCGGACTTTGAAAAAACCTTGCAAGCTGCGAGTCGCTTTAAAATATAATTAAAGACTATTATGCAGGCTAAAACAAAAATTGCGATTTATGCTTTTACTCAAAAAGGAGCAAGCTTAGCTCAAACCGTGGCTAGTTGTTTAAAGTTACCTTTAGACTCAGAAAAAATAGCAGGCGATGAGTATAAGCGTTTAAGCAGGCTTTTGGATCAGCCAAGTATAGAGCTTTATTTTAGTCAAAGTTGTGAAGCAGATAACGAAAATAAAGAGGCGTCGGTTTCGGTATTTTCTGTGAATTGCTTTAGTTCATTGTCAAAGTTGATGCATACAGAGTCGCATTTTTCTCGCTTTTCAGCACATATTATCATTGGGGCAACAGGCATCGCAGTAAGAGCCATTGCCCCTTTTATTCAAGACAAAACCCAAGACCCGGCAGTAATCGTTATAGACCAACAAGCGAACTTTGTAATTAGTTTGCTCTCTGGTCATTTAGGCATGGCGAATAGTCTCAGCTCTTATCTTGCGACTGCTTTAAATATAAAAGGTTTTAAAACACAGGCGGTAATTACGACTGCGACTGATTTAGAAAATGTGCCTGCGATTGACAGTTTTGCACAAGACAGAGAGCTGTTTATTGATAACCCTGATCAGATAAAAACAATTAGTTCAGCACTGTTGCACAAACAAAAAGTTTATTGCCTAGATGAAACACAAAGTTTTTTGCCTGCATGGGAAGAAAAGTTTGGAACAGCTTATTTAACCCGTTTAAATTTATCAGAGTTATCTGAATGTAAAAGTCCTTTGATTTATCTGGGGCATGAAACCTTTAAAAATATGAAACAAGTTTTATATTTACGCCCTAAAACTTTAATCTTAGGTCTTGGTTGTAAGCGAGGCGTAAGCTTTGAAGCTTTGTCTGAAGCTTTAAGCGTATTTTTAACTCAGTGTAAAGTTTCGCAAGCATCTTTAGCAGGTTTAGCGACTATTCAAGAAAAACATACGGAAGCAGGCATTTTAACCTTAGCAGAATATTTTAACATTCCTGTATATTTTTTTTCGGCTAATGAATTGGCTCAAATCAAAACGCCTAACCATAGCCCTAAAGCCTTAGAACAGTTTGGAACACCCAGCGTAGCCGAAGCCGCCGCTCTTTTAGGGGCGAGTTTATTGCATGATAAAAATAACCAACAGCTTGGGTTGACTGATAATAATAGCCTTAATTTAAAAGCGTATCATGTTGATTTTGTTAAGCTACGCCATGAAAAACATAAGTTTATAAATATTACTTTTGCGTTGGCAGAGTTTGCCTTGAGAACGTGTTAATTTTATAAATAAAATAAAATTTAATAAAACAAGCGCTATTATAATTCTTGGCGATAATTAAGCGATTGTCTTAAGGTTTCTTGATCCATAAATCGAACTTCCGAGCCGAGCGGAATGCCTTGTGCCAGCCTTGTTACCTTAATATGTGGAAACATTTTTTGAATAAGGTTTCGCAAATATGAGGCTGTGTGTTCTGCTTCCAAGGTTGCACCAAGGGCGAGAATAACTTCTTTAATCGGCGTTTCTGTTGAAGCTAAACGTTTTTTTAAAAGTTCAAGTTCAAGGTTATCAGGGTGTACATTTTCCAACGGAGCAAGCAAACCGCCCAAAACAAGATATAAACCACGATAAAACGCACCTTGTTCAAGTGCCAGCATACTGTCCCATTCGGCAACAATACAGAGTAATTCTGAGTTGCGGTGTTCATCGCTACAAATAGCACAAGGGTTAGTATCGGAAAGAGCCGCACAATTTTTACATAAAAAAAGTTTATCTCTTAAATCATGAATACTTAAACCCAAACGTCTGGTTTGAGGTTCTGACCACTTTAAAAAAGTCATGGCGATACGCAAAGCTGACTTTGGTCCAACTCCGGGTAATTTAGATAATTGTTCGGTTAACTCACGCAAAGGTTCTGGTAATTGTTGCACTATATTTACTCTTTTAAATAATAACTTGATAAACTTTAAATATTTAAGTGTTTCGTTTTAGGCGTTTATTTTTTTTCGCTTTCTTTAACTGCCTGCCACAAAGCTTCTTTGGCTGTTATATCCAAGTCATTAAATTCTTTGTTTTCTTTTCTGGCTAATTCTTCCATCGCTGTAAAACGGCGTAAAAATTTGGCGTTACTGCGTTGTAGAGCGGTATTGGCTTTAATACCCTTTCTACGCCCTAGTTCTATTAAGCTAAAGAGTAAGTCGCCAAACTCTTCTTCCATCGCAACTTGTTTGGCATCTTGAGTGTTATCAGGTAGTTTTTCATTGT
This sequence comes from Desulfovibrio litoralis DSM 11393, assembly GCF_900143255.1. NCBI lineage: Bacteria > Pseudomonadati > Thermodesulfobacteriota > Desulfovibrionia > Desulfovibrionales > Desulfovibrionaceae > Desulfovibrio > Desulfovibrio litoralis. The sequence goes on along the minus strand of NZ_FRDI01000003.1, from coordinate 251,840 downwards.
TTTGAGAGACAAACTCATTGTTTAAAGACTGGGAAACTTCGAGCCACTCGAGCCATTCCGCTTCAACTTGTTGTTCCACATCTTCGCTTGAGTCCCAAGTAAAGCCAACGTTTGCCGCTTTGGAGTTAATTCTATAGGCTTGAATAAGAGGTGGTAAATTTCTGGGAAGGCTATCAAAAAGCCCTTTGGGTTTTGAAGCGGCTTGGGGGTCTTTTTCTTCTTTTTCAAGTTTTTTGATACGTTCCCAATTTTTTAACAACTCTTCTTTATTGGCAAAAGAAGCATCGGAAAAAACATGTGGGTGGCGAGCGATCATTTTAGCGGCATTATTTTGCAACGCATCACCAAGGCTGAATAAACCACGTTTTTTATAAATTGTGGCAATGAAAATTAAAAGAAACAAGACATCGCCCAGTTCTTCTTTTATATCGCCGGCTTTATCAGAATGGATACTGTCTATTAGTTCGTAAACTTCTTCAACGACGTAATCGCAAAGTTTTTCCGGTGTTTGTTCTTTGTCCCAAGGGCAACCGTTTTCACCAAGTAACTTGTCTAAAACTTCTTGTATTTGGGCTAAACCTTTATTGTCATCAAGCATTAGCTTAAACCTCCGGGGAGTTTTTTCATTAATTCTTCTTGTGTTTTTTCAAGATCAGGCAGGTGTTGTTTTACAAAGTTGATAAAAACGTCTAAATATGGGGTTACTACTGAATTTTGTAAAAAAGGAGCGTCAGGCAGTACGGTTTTTAATATACCCAAAATAATCGCACAAACAAAAATTCCTTTTGCCATACCTATTGCAAAGCCCAACATTTGGTTTATCAACATGGTTGAGGTGAGCTGAAAGAGTTTTCGCAAACTGTTGGCAACTATTGCGGTTATAATGATTACTACGACAAAAATAACTCCCCAAGCCGTGATTGGTTGCCAAGTCGGGCTGGTAACAAAACCTGAAATATGTGGAATTAATGAGGGATAAAACTGTGAGGATAAATATATTCCGATAATAATTCCGGCAAAACCTGCGATTTCGTCGATAAAACCTCGGGTAAAGCCTCTTATTCCTGTAAAAATCAAGATTATAAGCAGACCAATATCCAATAAATTTAACTGAGTATCCATAAAGTACCTTTTGTTGACAATATATGTTTCTTATAGCTTAAAAGAGAGTTTTTAGTAAGAATAATTTTGTGATTTAATTTAAAAAAACTAAAATATTTGCATTAACGTTCCATAATCGTTTCAATTTTTTGACCTAATATAAGAACGGTTTCACCAAGTTTTTTACGCCAAGCGTCTTGGTCTTTGTTGTTTAAACTTTTTTGGAGTTCTGTTTCTGTATCTTTTATAAAGTTAAGATCAATCAACTTTACCAGCCAAGGTGGTAAATCTATTAAAACGCTTTTATCTTTAAGAGATACGCCAATATAAATCATCATATTGTCAAGCTTGGGTAAATTGATCGATTCATTTTCTTGTATATCAATTATAAGTTTTAATGAAAACTTTTTTTTGAATGCCACCTGCATTTTTTCAATAGAGTTTAGTTCTTCTTTAGTAAAATAAGGTGTGAGTTTGCTTTCTTCGAGTCTATTCGTTAAAAGTGTTTCTTGGCGTTGATAGTTAAGCCAAAAACCAAAGATAGTCAAAGTGAAAACAGTAGTTAAAATAACAATGCGTAAAAAATTTTGTTTAGGAGTATCGGCTTCAACGGCTCTTTGGCGAGGAGCAAAAAGTTTAAACATATTCTTACCTTAGTCTTAGTTTTATTTTATAATTCGGCTTAAAATATCATAAAGTTTTAAAAAAGGCATTATTTTTTACACCAATCCGGGCGTAATCCAACGCTGTCTAGTGCAAGGCAACGCTCTTCAATAGTATAGACGTTAGCTCCGCATTGTTCAAAGCGAATTTTTGTCCATTCTTGTAACCCTTGTAAAAGAATAGCTTTATCATTTTCTTTTAGATTATCATTATTGTTTTGCAAGTCTGATGTATATTGTTTTACAAAATTACTATATTGGTTATTCGTCGGAGAATCACTGTTTTTTGGTGTTCCCGTGTAATCTGTAATAAAATCATTGTTGCTAAAGACGGCAAAAGAGATAGCGTAATGATGAGTTGCCGGAATATATGTATCAGGGTCAATTCTAGATGGTGAGTTTTTAGTTTCATATTCATACTTACATTTATAATCTACAAAATATTTATCGACACAATCAGCATAAATTTTTTGGTTTTCTTTTGTAATATTTTTATTATAATATTTTAGACTAGCTGTTGTAATATATCCGCCTGATTTTGCACCTAGCAATCTATACCAACAACAGCCACTAAATATGCTTAAGATTAAACATATCAAAATGAAATTACAGACTTTTTTCACTGTTTAATCTCCAAAGTTTAATAAAAGATTAATTATAGCCATAAATTTTAAACTTATGAACTGTTGCTGTCAATATAATCTGTTTTGAGTTTTTTAATAAAGAAAAATTTAAAAATATTTTTCGAGAGTCTGCTTGACAGGAAGGGGTTTTATAGATATAGCAGTAAATTCCTTGTTCGTAAAAAAAAGATATTACGAACCATAAAGACCAAAAGGAGTTTACATGAGAAAGTTTGAAACTTTATTACTGCTTTCGCCTGAGCTTAACTCTGAAGCAAGAGAAGCTCTAGTCTCTAACTTTAGTGCAGTAATTGAACGTATGGAAGGCAAGGTTGTTCTTGTTGATAATTGGGGTATGAAAGACCTTGCGTATCCTGTTGAAAAACAAATGCGCGGTTATTATATTCGTCTTGAATATGTTGCTCCCGGAACTGCCGTTGCCGAACTTGAACGTAATATTCGTATTGCTGATGGTATCTTTAAGTTCATAACTGTTAAGTTATCAGATAAAGTAGAGGAGCTTGCATAAGATGAGCCAGAGAAAAAAATTTGCACCAAGAAGAAAATTTTGTCGTTTTTGTGCGGACAAAGAGTTGCCTTTAAACTACAAACGCGCTGATATTTTACGTGATTTTGTTACAGAACGCGGAAAAATAATCGCACGTCGCATTACCGGAACTTGTGCACATCACCAACGCTTATTAACCACTGAAATTAAACGTGCTCGCCAAATGGCTTTGATGCTTTACACAGCTACACATTCAAGTGAAGTTAAGAAAAAGAGCGTACTGTAGGAGGCTTAAATGAAGATCATATTGAGAGCAGACGTTGAAAATTTAGGTCGCCTAGGTGACGTTGTTGAAGTTAAAAATGGTTATGCTCGTAACTATTTAATTCCTCAAGGTTTTGCTATGTTGGCAACAAAAGCCAGCTTGAAAACTTTTGAATTGGAACGTAAAAAATTACAAGCTCAGATGGACGCTCTACGTAGTGCCGCTTCTGATTTATCCAATAAAATTCAGGCGGAAGAACTGGTTATTCGCATGCGTGTAGGTGATAACAACAAGCTTTACGGAGCTGTTACTACCCACATTATTGCTGATCAGTTGGCAGAAAAAGGCGTAGAAGTTGATCGTCGTCGTATCTTGCTTGATGCTCCTATCCGTTTACTTGGCGATTATGAAGTGCGTGTACGTTTACATGCTGACGTTGTTGCCGTATTAAAAGTAAAGGTTGCTGCTGAAGAAAGAACAGTTTACGAAGATGAAGCCGTTGCTGTCGTTGAAGAAGCAAAAGAGCTTGTTACCGCTGAATAATTAAAGATATATTGTTTTTTAAAGCCCTTTGTTTAAGACAGAGGGCTTTTTTTTATTTTGTTTTTTTATTTTGTTGAATAAATGATAATTAGGCTAATAAAAGAACTAATAAAAAAGCAGGCACAATTTTTACACTGTACCTGCTTTTCTTATTCAATATTTTTAAATGATATTATTTTTTATTAACATTTAACGTAATCTTCAAGATTTTCATTTGAGTTGTTTTTACTAACCCAAAAAGCGGCGGCCCAAATCATTAAAGCGGCGGCGGCAGTATCATCAAGCTCTTTTATTTTTGCTTCGAGGGTTTCGTAGCTTGCCCCGTGTTTCAGATGTATTTGATTGTTTTTACAGCTGTCTGAAAGACGCAAGAGTAAATAGGATAGTTTTGTTTGATCAGGAGAAAGCCTTATATCTTTATGGGCTTCTACGATGGTTTTTAATTCGGCGGAAGAAAAAAAGCCTTTAATTAGTGCTGTTGCACGAAAAAAAGTATCCACAGCCCAAGGCAAAATAAATTCTGCTCCGGCGCTTTTGGTTCTAAAATAATCTTTTAACCATTTTTCTTGATCCGATGATATTCTTGCTGCAACCTGTGGCATATTTGGCTCTTGGGGTTGAGGCTTTTAAAAATAAAAGCCTACGAAAGTTTGAATATGAACATAATAATTTAAAAAATTATTATAAGTATATTAACAATAAGAGTATAAACAAAAGCCTCGCTTTAATATTTGAACAACGACCGCCAAGTATTAAAACGAAAACTTAAAAAATAATGATCGAAAATTATCTTTTTATTTTATGTAAATTATGAAACTAAAAGACAATATTACAATTCATAATAATCTTAAGACTTACTATAATCTATTTGATTTGTTTTTTCAACAAAAAATCTAATATTTTTTAAGAATTAGTTTATATATACTTAACAAGTAGATAGCGATAATTTTAGCGTTAAGAAAGATAAAAGTCTATTTTACTTGTTGGCGATGTTCATATTCATCTTTATAAAGTTTATAGATAACCGAGTCGGCTAAAGCCTGCCAGCTAGCTTCTATAATATTATATGAAACACCAACGGTAACCCATTTATTATTTTGATCGGCTGATTCGATCAGGACTCGAACAAAAGAGCCTGAGCCTGTTGAGTTTTCGCTTGCGTTCAAGACTCTTACTTTAAAGTCAACAAGACGCATCTCGTTTAACCTTGGGTAAAAATTGATAAGGGCTTTTCTGAGTGCGTTATCGAGTGCGTTAATCGGACCTAAGCCGGAAGCGGCGGTATGTTCTTCGATTCCTTCTACTTCAAGCACAACGCTTGCTTCGGAAAGGGGTAGGGAGTTTGCGGACATTTTTGACTCTAATACTCGGAAATGTTTAAGCTTAAAAAACTCTCTAACTCCACATCTGGCGAGTTTTCTTAAGATCAATAACTCAATTGAGGCTTCGGCGGCGGCAAAGTCATAACCTTGGCTTGATTTTATTTTTAACTCGTTTAATAGACCTTTTACAACGGGTTCGTCTTTGTCTAGGTGGAAGCCAAAGCGTTTTGCCAAAAAGACAATGTTGCTACGTCCTGCAAACTCGGTAAGTAAAACGCGCTGGCGGTTTCCTATAAGGTTCGGGTCAATGTGTTCATAAAGGCTTGAGTTGCGGTTAACGGCACTAACGTGAATTCCCCCTTTATGAGCAAAGGCGGATAAGCCGACAAAGGCTTGCCTACTAAAAGGTGAGATATTACAAACCTCTGAGACATAAATAGAGGTTGCTCGCAAAAGGGCGAGGTTTTCCGCTGAAATAGTTTGATATTTATTTTTATATTTCAGGTTTAAACAGGGAATTACGGAAATTAAATTGGCATTCCCACAGCGTTCGCCAACTCCGTTGATAGTTCCCTGAACTTGGGTCGCCCCCATTTCAACCGCGGCCAAGCTATTGGCAACAGCCATTTCGCAGTCGTTATGAGCGTGAATTCCTATTTTAGCGTTGGGCAATCTTTCTTTAACTGTTTTTACGGCTTCGGATACTTCATGGGGCATTGTTCCACCGTTTGTGTCGCATAAAACCAAAACGTCGGCTCCGCTTTCATGTGCGGCTTTTAGGGTTGAGAGCGTATATTCGGCGTTATGTTTTAAGCCGTCAAAAAAATGTTCGGCATCAAAAAAAACTTCGCTGAGATTTTGTTTAAGGTAAGCGACCGAATTTTTGATAATTTCCAAGTTGCGTGTTGGGCTTAGGCGTAAAGCCTCTTTTGCATGAACTTCACAGGCTTTGCCAAAAATACAGGCAACGTTGGGGTGAGCGGCAATAATATTATTTAAGGTATTATCGTCTTCGGCGTTTACGTTGGGGTGATGTGTACTTCCAAAGGCGCTAAGTTTAGCATTTTTAAAAGAATAGTTTTGCATTTCTTGAAAAAATTCAGTATCAGCGGGGTTCGCACCCGGCCAACCGCCCTCAATATAATCTATTCCCAATTCATCAAGTTTAGTTGCTATTTTCAAACGATCGGCAACGCTTAAGCTAATATCTTCAGATTGAGCGCCGTCTCTTAACGTAGTGTCGTATATATCAATTTTTTGCATATGTTTTTTATTCTTTTAAAGGTGTTAAGAATTTAACGTAAAATAAAATATTATTGTGTAAATTAAATTTGTCAAGCTTCTTGTTTAGTTGTAATATTTTTACAGGTTATATGTTGTTGTGTTTCGTGTCTGATAAAGAATAAAATATAGCTTTGAAAAGACCGTTGAGTGTTGAAATTATATATTGTATATATTATTCACGGAAAGCTAAAGAGGATTATAAAGATGAGCAGTATTTTGCAAGATAAACTCAAAACCTGTAACCATCAGTTAAAAATAAAGGTTTGGTTAACTAGCCAAGATCAAACCCTAATCAGCCCGGGTTTGGTCGAGCTACTTTGTTTAATTAATGCTCAAGGTTCATTACAATCTGCCGCCAAACAATTATCTTGGTCATACAGAATGGCGTGGGGGCGTTTGCGTAAAGCGGAAGAACACTTGGGTTTTTCTTTGGTAGAAAAACATTCAGGCAATAAAGGCGGGCTTGTGCTTTCGCAAGCCGGTTTGGAGTTAATAGAAAAATATCAAGCCTTAATGAAAAATGTCCAGCTTTTTGCCGAAGAACAAATGAAAAACTTATTTCTTTCTTGACTAGTTTTTATTCAAGGCTTTATTCAACGCCAAAACCTATAGCAATAATAGCCTTTTTAACGGTTTCAAGCTCGACTTTTGTTCCGCTTTTTTCCGTCCAGCTGACGTTGCCTGATAATAAATCAACTTTTATGTTTTCGACGCCGTTAATCGCAGACAGTGCTTTTTCAACGCCTTGTTTGCAATGATTACAGCTCATTCCGCTAACTTTAAGGTTTGGCATAAGGTTCTCCTGACTGGAAATAATGTTTTTGATATACGTCAATTTCTTGTATGAGTTGTGCATTAATATAGAACGGTCTTGCAAGTATATTTAATTCTTCGGCTCGCTTACGAAAGAAAGCTGTTGCAATGAAGGTTTGTTTGCTTATTGCATTGGCGTTAACTTCTCGAAAATCTAGGGAGTAGTTTACCTTTTTTACGTTAAGTCGTAAACAAAGTTGGAAAAATAGTTCTATTTCGTCAAAATTATTATTTTGTTCAAAGACTATATATTTTAGCTCTAATTGATCAGGTTTAGCACAGGCTTTACTATATTCAGTCAGGTTCTCGATTACCTTATCCCAGTGATCACGACCTTTTATTTTATAATAAGTTTCTTTTGTTCCGCTGTCTAAACTAACGTTAACATCACCTTTTCCACTCTTTAATAAGCTTGTAATTCCCTTAGAATAGAGGAGGGCATTGGAATGGACTAATTGAGTATACCCTTTTGCAGTAAGCCAAGCACTCGCCTCATCAAATTCTTTTAATATTGTGCTTTCTCCTCCTCCCCAAGATATGCTGCATTGTGGAGCTAATCTGTTTTGGTGGACAAGAGTCTTTAATAGAGGCAACACGGAGTAAAGTTTTTCTTTTTTCCTTGGGTGCCAATAATCACAATAAACACATTTACAGTTACAATAGTAACGATGGTGATTAATTGAAACTGTTTTAAAACATATACTTGATTTAAGGGCGTTTATATCTTTTTTAATATCAACGTCTATTAGAAAGTTGCATCCTTTGCACAAGTCTGTATCTGTTTGTAGATTATGAATGCTGTCTATAATATATTCGAAATATCCTTCTACTTCAGAGGGTAACCCGCTAAAAGGGTAAGAAGGAACTTTAATATCAAATACATTACAACAAGGTTGTATTGCGTTATCTTCAAGGTTAATATCCATCAATAAATTAAGGCATATTTTCATTTATAACTCCTTGATTCATAATCCCAAAAAACATACCAAAAAAACACAATAAAGTCATCTTTTTAAATTTAGCTATGAGAAAAATGCTTTTTAATTATTTCAAGACCATTGCCAAGCTGAGTTTTGCGTACTTTTCCTATCGTTTTATGTTCTGTATGCACATAGAGTAAAACGCCTTAAGACACAAAAAAACAATCATTTTACAGAAAAAATAAAAATTCCTGATTCGTGGTTTTTCGAGTGTATTTCTGATGAAAGCCACTATGAAACTATTGCACAATAGTCTCATTTCTTGTTTCTGTTTCTCGGGCTTGTCTAAACGATTTAATCTTGTTATTGTCTTTTATCTGAGCTTGGAGTTAATTGTGGATATTCCGTTACTTGAACTAAAAAATGTTTGTAAATCTTTTAAGCTAAACACAGGTGTCTTTTCTGCTCCTTTAGAAATTAAGGCTGTTGATAAGGTTTCTTTTTCTTTAGAAAAAGGTAAAACGCTTGCCTTGGTTGGTGAATCTGGCTGTGGAAAGTCGACCTTAGCTCGTATTATCAGCCGTCTTATTTATCCTGATTCCGGCGAAATTCTTTTTTATGGTCAAAATATTCATAACAAAGACGCTCGTTTTCAAACAGATTTATACCGCTGTATTCAGATGATTTTTCAAGACCCTTTTTCCTCATTAAACCCTCGTTTATCAATAGGTGCAAGTATTGTTGAGCCTTTGGAAAATTTAGCAAAACAAAATACGGTTTTTGGCGAAAAATGGCGAGATAAAAAAACACGCCATGCCAGAGTCGAAGAAATGTTGAGCTTAGTTGGTCTTATGCCTGAACATGCCCTGCGTTATCCGCATGAATTTTCCGGTGGTCAACGTCAAAGAATAGCCATCGCTCGGGCTTTAATTTGTAGTCCTGAATTGGTAATTTGTGATGAACCTGTTTCTTCTCTTGATGTTTCCGTTCAGGCACAGGTTTTAAATTTACTGATGGATTTACAAGATCGTTTTTCCACAAGTTATCTGTTTATTACCCACGATCTTAACCTGATCGGTCATATTAGCGATAGGGTTGCGGTTATGAAACAAGGGCGTATTGTTGAAATGGGCAATAGTTTGGATATATTGAAACACCCGGAACATGAATATACACGGCTTTTATTGCAAAATGCCGTTTAACTTTTTCGATTTTATAACCCACAAATGTTACTATGAATACGCAACAAAACTTTGAAAACGACAAAAAAAGCGAAAAGCTTTTGGAAATAAAAAACCTGAATATAAACTTTAAAACAAAAGAGGGTCTTATTCAGGCAGTACGCAATTTTTCTTTAAGCTTAGACAAAGGGAAAACCTTGTGTCTTGTTGGTGAATCGGGTTGTGGAAAAAGTGTTACTGCCTTGTCGATTTTGCGTTTATTGCCTTCTCCGCCAACTGAAATTAAATCAGGGCAAATTTTTTTTGAAGGTCAGGATATTTTAACTCTCAACACAAAAGAGTTGTTAACAATCAGGGGCAAAAAAATCTCAATGATTTTCCAAGATCCTATGAATTCATTAAACCCTGTGTTGACTATTGGTGAACAAATTTCTGAAATTTTGCGTCTACATCTTGGAATGTCACAAAAGCAAGCAAAACAGCGGAGTATAGAACTGCTTTCCGAAGTAGGAATTGCCGAAGCCGAGCGACGCTATAATGCCTATCCACACGAACTTAGTGGTGGAATGCGTCAGCGAGTGATGATTGCCATGGCGATAGGTTGTAAGCCACAATTAATTATTGCTGATGAGCCGACAACCGCATTAGATGTTACCATGCAAAAACAGATTTTGGGATTGTTAAAAAAACTTGCTTCAGAAAATAATTCTGCCTTATTGTTAATTACTCATGATCTCAGCGTGGTTGCTGAAATGGCTGATGATGTATTGATTATGTATCTTGGTGAGGCTTTTGAATATGCAAAAGTTGCGGAACTGTTTAATTCTCCCAACCACCCATATACCCAAGGTTTATTGCGTTCTCGCCCTGCAATGGCAGAAAGCTTGGATACGGATTCGGCTATTGATAAGGCTTTGAAATTAGTGAATAAAGAAAGTGTCTTAAACTTGCAAAGTTCAAAAGAGCGTAAAAGTAAACGCCTTCCGACTATTTTAGGTTCTGTTCCTTCTTTATTAAACTTGCCGAGTGGTTGCACTTTTCACCCGCGTTGTACGAAAGCCCTGCCTCAATGTTCTGAAATAAAACCAGAATTTTTACCAATTAAAGATAATCCAAGCCGTTTTAACCGTTGCTTGTTGACCCAAAAAAATGATTAGAGTGTTTTCACAATAGTCTCTCAGTTTTTCCGTCAGAAAGACACTCCCAAAAAGGGAAATTTAATTTTCCTGTAAAATGAGTGTTTTTTGTGGCTTAAGACATTTTATATTGTGTTTATACAGAGCATAAAATGATGAAAAAGCACACAAAACGAAGTGTTGCAATGGGTCTTAATCAGACTTTTGGGTTAAACATCTTTTCACGTTAAAGGGAAAATAAACCGTTTTTTTCTTTTAAACGATTAAGTCCCAACTGAGCGGAGTCCCTTTTTTTATGTCTTTGCTGGCGACTTTTCCCGTTACTTCTTCGAGATGACGCGTATGTAACCCATAAGCAGGACGAATTGAGCGTATGTTTTTTTCGCTGAAAGTTTCGCCTTTTTTCATATCATTAACAACAAAGAGAGAGCGACGATAGACTGTGCTGTTGATTTCTTTGGTTGTTCTTTGATAATTGATTGATCCTAAAGCTTTTTCGGTTGTTCTGATAGATTGCACCAAACCTTTAAGCTCGTTTGCTTCCAAGGAAAAAGCGGCATCAGGTCCTCCGTCGGCTCTGGACAAAGTAAAGTGTTTTTCTATGATACAGGCCCCAAGGCTAACGGCGACAATAGGTACGGTTGTTCCCAAGGTGTGGTCTGATAACCCGGAGGGAACGCCAAAAGCCTGACCAAGGTGGGGAATAGTTTTGAGGTTTGCTTCTTCCGGAGGCGCCGGGTAAGCGCTTGTACATTTTAGCAAAGCAAGTTCGGTACAGCCGGCGTTTTGTAAAACTTCGACCGCATCGGATATTTCTGCCAGACTTGCCATTCCCGTAGACATAATTATTGGCTTGCCCGTGCTTGCGATTTTTCGTAAAAGAGGAAAATCTACCAACTCAAACGAGGCAACTTTATAGGCAGAGACATTCATTTTTTCTAAAAAATCTACGGAACTAAAGTCAAAAGGTGAAGAAAAACAGTCAATTCCAAGGCTATTGGCAAATTGTTTCAATTTAGGTTGCCAATCCCAAGGCGTATAAGCCTCTTGGTATAAATCATAAAGGCTACGCCCTGCCCAGATATTGTCTTTTAGTTGAAAATATTCGTTATTACAATCAATAGTGATTGTGTCGGCGGTGTATGTTTGCAATTTAACTGCATCAACGCCACATTCAGCGGCCGCCTTTACCAAGGCTTCGGCTCTTGTATAATCTTGATTATGGTTGGCGGAAATTTCGGCTATAATATAGGTAGGGTGGTCTTTTCCGATTAATTTGTTGCCGATTTTTATTTCACTTTTAAAAGACATTCTTAACCTTTATATTTATTAAGTTTTTATGAGAATAAGCAGTTAAATAAGGCGGTCTCTTGTTAGCCTCATAACGTAAACTTCGTTATCGCCACACTTTATGGTATCAACTTTTTCAAAGCCTTTTTTGACAAACAAGCTGTAAACAGAACCTGAATTTGCAGGTAGTAACGCATCAAGACTTTTTGCACTTTTGACAGTTCGGAAAAAAGCCTGACAGCCATATTGTAACAATAAAATACCAAGTCCTTTACCTCGCCATTGTTGTGCAAGGCAGAGCGTTAAAGTCGGTTCTTGAGTTTGGCTGAATTTTTCAAAAGAGACATAACCGATTACTTCTTTTGTTGGTGTTTCTAAAAAGAATAAGGGTTGGTCTTTTTCTAAAACTTTATTTTCAAACCATTTTTCAAAACTCTCAAAATCTTTTGGAATAGGCATAACAGACATGGCTCTAGCTCTTTGGTCATTACCTATAGGCCAAAGCTGTTTGCAATATTGGAGTGTTGCGGGTAGCAAGTGTCCCTCTTCTCCTCTTAACGCAGAAATAGCCCTATAAACACCCAAACCGTCTATAAGAGCTTGTCCTTTATGCGACATATCTTGGCGTAATTCGGGGTTATCAGATAAACTTGTTATAAGGTCGGGAATTTCTTTGGCTTCTTTCCACTTAATTGCTATTTTGCGATCTGCCAGTGTTTTTACCAGTTGGTCTTGATTTTCGGCAACGGAAGCAACCAAAAATGGCAATCCGGTGTAACAAAGTTCCCAACAGGTACTTCCTCCGGCAGAAACTGCCAAGTCTGCCCACAGCATTTGTTCAAGCATATTATTCACATTTTGTAAAATTGTGTAATGATGTTTTGAACTTGCGGTAAATTCACTTATACTTTTTATGTGGGGGTTACTTGGTCCGAGGATAACCCGTATTTCAAACGTTTGTTTGCTTTTTTCCAAATTTTTTAAAACATCAAGCGTGAGATTTGAGTTGTCTGCTCCCCCCATTGTAATCAAAATATTTTTTGCTTCATTTTTAATAATACGCAGACGTTTATTTAAAATCTCTAAAAATTCAGGGCGTAAAAGAGCGTTTTTTGCTCCGAGAAGAAGCTTACAACCGGGGTTACAGTTATAATTTAAGTCGGAAGAACCGATGTTTTGGTTTAATAAGACATCAGTAATATATCGATTTAAGTGATTATAATCATCAATAATCAAACACCTTCCGGCAAGTTTGCGAATAATTTCTTGATATTCCGTATCAAAGTGGTATCCGTCAAGCACAACATAAGCATGATCTTGTTTTAAAATTTCACGCATAAGTGCAAGGTCAGGCAAGGCGGGGTGGGGGGCTTCCAGGTCAACAAAGTTATAGCCGGCATCTTGAATACGTTTTTTAAACGCTTCCGTGGCTTGGGCAGTAACAAAAAAAACTTTTTTCGGGTTTTCCCATGCCGCAGCTAACGCTAAGCAACGCATGACATGTCCTGTTCCTATTTGGGTGTTTGCATCTGCCCTTAACACCAGAATATCATCAGAAGAATATTTATTCATATAAATCCAGTTAATTATATTGATTTAGAATATTATATTTAGTATTAATTTATCTAATTTGATTAAAAATGTAAAGTTGACCGAGACAGTATTTAACTTAGCAGACAAGACAATGTGAAAAACATTATTATAATGCGTTAGTTAGAATATCTTGTCAATTGAAAATCACGATAATTAAGAAAACAGTTTTATTTTTTTAATGTTTTTTTGCTTAATACTATATAATAATTTGATTTATATATATTATTCATTATTACGATGAGGTGTGCAAATGAATCCAAATAATAATAAACTTGTTGCTCTGTTAGGTGGAAGTTTTAATCCGCCTCATTTGGGGCATTTGCGCCTTGGGCTTGAGATTCTTGAAATCTTGCAACCTTTACGTCTTGATTTTTTACCTGTGGCTCACCCTGCTCATAAAGAGGCAAAGGAACTTTTGCCTTTTGAACTTAGATATAAAATGTTAGAAACTTTTTGTCAGTATGACTCACGCATCTATATTAACCCTTTGGAAAATAAACGCCGAGAAAAATCTTATACTTATAAAACCTTAGAGTTATATCGCAAGGAAAACCCCGATGTTGAGCCTGTTTTTATTTTAGGCGGAGAAGACTATGCTCAAATTCAAACTTGGGAAGAGTGGGAAAGACTTCCGAGTTTGGCACATTTTATTATTATTTCACGAGCCACAGCAAAAAAAGAATGTTTTATAAACAACAGTTTGCGTTTTTGGAAAGGTTCAAAGCCAATTGATTTAAGTTCTAAACAGAATGTTTTGGGAAGTGGCGACTCAAGCTTGAACGTAAAAGCAGACCATGCTTTTAAAACCCAGCAAGGCGGGGAAATATGGCATTTGTCATTGCCAAGACTTGATATAAGCGCGACTATGTTGCGTAAGGCTTGGCTTGAAAACAAAAAACTCTTTGGTTTAATTCACGATAATAATTTGAAATTACTGCAAGAACATGCTTCGCTTGTTGCAGGGCGTTGGATAAGCTAGATTTATTTCACTTAAAATTTATTTACCCATTCTGCGTAGCTGTTGAGATAGTTTTGTAAAAATTCTTTTGTCTTTTCGTTAGTCAGGGTGTTGCCTTCAAAGGCTTTATCGATAAAACCCAAATAAGCCTCAGGTTGTTGTAACATCAAAATATTTAAAAACGCAAAAGTTTGACGAAGATGTTGAACGGCTCCAAAGCCTCCGATTGCTCCAATGCTGGCTCCGATAATGCCGCCGGGTTTTCCGCTCCAACAGTTAGCACCATATGGACGAGAGGCTATATCTAAAGCGTTTTTTAACACAGGAGTTACAGAACGGTTATATTCGGGAGTAATAAACAAAAAGCCGTCTGAATTTTTGACTGTTTCTCTAAACTCAAGCCAAGAGCTTGGTTCGTTTCCGTCTAAGTCTTGGTTATAAAAAGATAGATGACCAATCTCGACTATTTTTAAATTTAGATTTTTTTCACCCAAATTAATAAGAGTGTTGGCGATTTTTCTTGTGTAAGCTTCTTTTCTCAAGCTACCGATAAATATTGATATTTCTTTTATCCGGCTCATAATTTGTCTCCTGTTGCTCTCTTGTTGGTTATTTTGTAACAGCTAAAATTATTGAGAATACTTAATATCGTTTGTAAAAAGTTACTTGTCGTGGTTTAAAAATTCGCTAAATTCATCAGTATAAATTCTTAACATTACAGTTGTAAAGGTTAAGATCATAGGTCCGTATAACAGACCGACAATACCAAATAAATTTACTCCACCGAGTATTGAGACAAAGATAAAAAAGATTGATGCGTTCATTACGCCTTTCATAAGATAAGGGCGTAAAACCGTATCAATAGAACTTACAAAAGCCAGATTGTATAAAGCAAAAAGCGATGCGGTAACCCATTCTCCGGTAAACGCCAAATAAGTGGCAACAGGGAGCCAGACCAGGCTGATTCCCACAACGGGAATTAAAGCCGCAAAGCCCATTACCGTTCCCCAAAACAAGCCCGGAACGCCGACCATTGATAAGCCTATTCCGCCCGCTAAACCCTGCAAAGAAGCAACCAAGAAACCGTCTAATAATACGGCCTTGGAAACTTGACGCAAGTTATGCAAGATTTTATCGCCTTGTTCGGCTTTTAGAGGAGAAAGATATTTTACGGCACGAACCATGCGCGAACCATCTTTTAATAAGAAAAAGAGCATAAATAACAATAACATCAAGTGAATGATAAAAATTGTTGTATTGCGGAATAAAGCAGAGCCGGCCTGCAAAAGGTATTGTCCGGTTTGTCTTGAGATTTCAATTAAACTTTCGTGTAAATTTATACTTTTTAGGTCAATAAAAGGATAATGTTCTTCGACAAAAGCCACGAGTGGTTCCCAAAGATTAAGTAATTCTTGTTGTACATCATTAGAGTTAAGCCATTCGGTAATAGCGCTAATGCTTACTGTTGCTTGCATTACGAAACTGCGTATAAAAAGAATAGCCGGAATACCGATTAAAAAGAACATGCCAAGTACAACGATAATTGCGGCAAAAGATTCTTTAAATCCCTCAGGCCCAGAAAGTTTATCTTTTAATTTTGAGTAGATAGGGTGGAAGGCACCAGCAAAAACAATACTAAAAATTATAGTATTCAAAAATGGTTGAATTAGATTAAAGCTTAAATAAAGAGCGTAAAACAAGAGTGCAAGCAAGCCCCAACGCATTACTTTTGCTTGTTGGGTCGAGTCTTCGTTTTTAAGATCTTTGTTTTTTACTTGGTTGTCGGAATCAATAGTGATGCTTGAAGCTTGTTTATTGGATATTTGATTTCCACTATTCTTTTTTTTATTGTTTTTATACATGTTTTACCTTAAATATTCGGGTGTTAAGAGTGCTTACTGCTTGATATATTAAAGCTTATAATCTTTTTATTTAATATCATAATTCAACGCCAAAGTATAGAGCCTGTTATTGAAATAATTGCGAAGACCGTTGAATAGTTCGTAAGATTGCTTCAATTGTTCAAAAGATAAAATTGATGTTTTTTATTAGTTTTGACTAAGAATTTCTTTGAGCTTGAATCAGCTCGGAAATCGCCAGAGAGGCTGAGTCAAAATCAAAGCGCTCCAGAGCTTTTTTGGTGGTGTCTGCAAACTGTTGTAATCCGCATCTTATTAATTCGTCTTGTATTTGTTCAAACTTGTTTAAAGCTTCGGTTTCATAATTGTTTGCAAGGTCTTGTATTTGCAAAAGTTTTTCTTGGATATTTTGATCTAACAAAGTTGTTTGAGTTGGGCTATCCTCTGGATCAGTTTCAAACAATTCTGATTGCAACAACAGCGAGCCAAGTGTTTTGCAGGTTAAGCTAAGAACAAAGCTCAAAGCCTGTATTTCTGCTTGAATACGTCTAAGTTGGTCTTGAGACGAGTTGTTTTTATTTTGCATACAAGATTTTTCAAGCACACCTGACAAAGCAGCTAAAGTATTTTCGCCTATACTTGCGGATAAACCTTTGATTGTATGTGCGAAGCGTTCCAAATCATCAAACCTTTCTTCGGAAAAGGCGGTTTGAAGTTCGGTAATACTGTTTTCTTGGTTGGTAAGAAACGAATTGAGCAATTTTGTATAAAG
This sequence comes from Desulfovibrio litoralis DSM 11393, assembly GCF_900143255.1. Classification (NCBI taxonomy): domain Bacteria; kingdom Pseudomonadati; phylum Thermodesulfobacteriota; class Desulfovibrionia; order Desulfovibrionales; family Desulfovibrionaceae; genus Desulfovibrio; species Desulfovibrio litoralis. The sequence goes on along the minus strand of NZ_FRDI01000003.1, from coordinate 235,010 downwards.
TTTATTGTTATTCCCCAAACGTTTCATTGCGTTGTCTAGGTCAAAACCTTGTGCCACAAGGGCTTTATATGTATCATCGTCTATTTGATCTTTGGTCTTTCTTTGGACGTATTCGAGAAGCGTTGTTTGTCTTGGTTCGTCAACGTCAGAGTCTGTTGGCGTTGAATCAAGGTTATCTTCTTGTGTTTCATTGGGGTGAGCCGCGTTAGAGATCCATTTTGCTAAAGTATTAAACAGGGTTGATATATCTATCGGTTTTGTAATGTGGTCATTCATGCCGATATTTAGGCAACGTTCTTTTTCAGCGGGAAGGGCGTGTGCTGTTAAAGCCACAATAGGAAGATTTGCAAATTTTTCTTCGGCTCTGATATGTGAAGTGGCTTCATATCCGTCCATAACCGGCATTTGTAAATCCATAAAAACGAGTTTAAACCTATCGCTAGGGTTTTCGTTAAGAATTTGTAAAGCTTCTTCTCCGTTATTGGCTATAGTAACGGTATAACCGGCATCTTGCAGGAGTTCTCCGGCGACTTGTTGATTTATTAAGTTATCTTCAACCAAGAGTATTTCAACGGCTTTTGAACTGTTTAGAGGCGGAATGCTTGCTATTTTATCTTCGTCGTTATTGTCTTGCGGAATAGCTTGTTCTTGAATAAGTTCAGGGTTGTCAACAGTATCTTGTGTTGTCTTATTTTGACCTAATAAACTCATAAAGTTTTCTTTAATACTTTCAGGGCTGAAAGGCGGATTAAGCATTAAAGAGGCGAGGTTTATGGTTTGATTGTCGTGCTTTTTAGTTTTACCATGGACAAAAATCAATAACGGTGTGTAATTATTACTAAAATAGTTCATTAAAAGTTTAGCAATATCGATATTTTTGTTTGTTTCGGTATAATTTACCAACAAGATATTAAAATGTGTTCCGTTTTTTTCTTCTTCTGAAATAAGCTGCATTGCCAGTTCAGTTTCTCTGACGAAACGAGTTTTTAAGTTTAGTTGTGTAAAAATATCTGTAAGTTCTTTGTTTTCATTTGAGTCATCGCCGACAAATAAAATATTAAAGCGACTCATTATCAGATTTGGATCGTTTGAGTCTAAGCCAAGTTCTTTAAATATATCATTGTCTGCGTATAAGCTTAGAGCATTAAGTTCATTGACTAAATTTAGACAAATATAAAACTCAATGGTGGTTCCAGTGTTTGGGTTGCTTGTTACGGAAATTTCCCCATTCATCATTTCTATTAGTTTTTTGACTATACTAAGCCCGATTCCCGTTCCGCCAAAGCGTCTGGTTGATGAGCTGTCTATTTGATAAAACGGAGTAAAAAGCTTTTCCAATTGCTCGTTGGTCATGCCCATTCCGCTATCTTGAATAATAAACTTTAAAATTATTTGTTCATTTTGTATTTCTTTTAACAGGCAACTGACTTTAATTTGCCCTTTTTCGGTAAATTTAACGGCGTTACTAAACAAGTGGTTAAGAATTTGCCAAAGTTTTAGCGGAGAACCCTTGAGCTCTTGGGGAATTTTTGGGTCAATAAAATAAGTAAACGCCAACCCTTTTTCTTCGGCTTTTTGGGTGTTGATATCTACAACCCCGCTAATTAGTTCTTGAAGATTAAAACGCTCGTTTTCAAGTTCCATGCGTCCTGTATTGATTTTGGAAAAGTCTAAAAGATCATTAATTAGCGTTAAAAGATTGTTTCCCGCACTGTATATTTTACGTATGTCTTTTCTTTGTTTTTCGTTAAGGTTTGATTTTAACAATAAATAAGACAGCCCGATAATCGCATTCATCGGAGTACGCAACTCGTGGCTCATATTTGCTAAAAAGTCGCTTTTTGCTTTATTGGCGTTATCTGCTTCTTGTTTGGCTTTAGTGAGAGCGTTTGTGTTGTGTTCTATTGTTTCAAGCATTTTATTGATGCCTAAACATAACCTTCCTAAGTCGCCATTTACTTTGTCTTGGTCGACTCTGGCATTAAAATCGCCTTTGCTGACGGCGTTTGCAACTTGAACCAAGCGATCTATATGTTTTTCAAAGGTAATTTTTGCCAAAATCCAAGCTATAGCTAAGGCAAAAAGAGTCGCCAACAATAGAAAAAACAAATTATGCAATAAGTTTGTGGTTGCGGCTGCTCCCAGTGAATGTTCCGAAATTGAAAACAAGATGTTAAAGCGAGGAGCTACGCCTTGAGCGGAGTTAATTGGGTGGTGTATTACCAGATAGTCGTTGTTGTCGTTTGGGTTGTAAACTTTGTGAATATTGTCATCAACAGATAAGTCTAATAGCCAGCTCCAGTTTTTTTCAGGCAAGCGTTCACCCGCTTTAATGCCAAAACTTTTTAAAGCTTGAGAGACTGTTAATTTTGAGTCGGTTAGTAAAATTTCGCTGTCTTCGGGAAGTTCGCTTTCTTGTAGCTTTTTTTCTAGCCCTTCACCTATAGCCATGCCGATAGCCAAAAAGCCTATTAATTGATTGTTTTCATCAAAAACGGGAGTATAAGCATAAACTATCGGCTTTTTGTCCGGTTCGTTTGCGATAATACTGCTGATAAAAAAATCATTTTCTTTGGTTTCGACTTGTTGTGAAATAATATGGCTTAGATCGCTACCCATAAATTTATTATTGGTACTCGCCGCAACTTTTGCATTTTTATCCAGAAAAAAAATATTTTTATATTGTGGATTGTTTTTTTCGACTTCTTTTAGGGTTGCGATTGTTTCGTGAATGTTTGATGGGTCAAAAGTATGTTGTGTTGAGAGGGTTGTAAGTAACGTTTTAAGGTTTTCAAGCTTAAGTTCGTCTTCTTTGGCTATATTTTTTGTAAAGTTTATGGCTTGTTCTGTTGTATTTGAAATAATTCGTTGATTTAGGCCTATACCTGAATAAATAATAATTAACATCGCCGGAATAAGGGCGATAAAGACTATTAAATACATGGTTCTGCTGATATAGCCTGAAAAAAAGTTTAACATGTGATCCCTGGAAGTAAAATATATGAATTAGAACACATTTATAATGTTCTAGCGTTATTAATATAAAAATTGTTTGTGATAGTTCAAAAAATGCTAAATACAATAATCATAAAAGTATTAATTTAATATTTTTATTAGTTACCCCATTCTGTTTTGAGACTATTGCACAATCGTCTCAACGTGGATTCCGTTAGGAAGACACTCCAAAAAGCACAAAACTGAGTGTTGCAATGGTCTTCTTTTGTGAAGTTAAGTTACGTTATAGTATTTATCGTTAAAAAACAAATAATATTTTAATTTTTAGCAAGGCTGATTATTTGAGGAATTAGCAAGGATTAAATTAAATTATTCCGTGTAATGGTTTGTTTTTGCTGCCCATTTCTAAAACTTTTTGTTCTATTTTCGGGTCTAACTCTAGTTCGGGTGCGTGAAATTCTTTTTTTCGTGCGTCAATAATCAAGGGTGCATCACAACGCCAATGTTTAGCGTGAATGTTTTCATTTAATCCATAAATATCAGTCGCCGGGTCTGAGCGAGTAAAAGTAACCCATAAAAAATTATCCCAATCGGCACTACAAAAATCAGCATCATCACAAAGCACCAATAAGCTGATTTTTCTCGCATTTTCTTGGCTATTAAGCGTATCTAAAAAGATTTTTAGTTTTTCGTCTTGTTCGCCTCTTTGCTGGGTATGTTTAGGGGCGGAAACAACCGCTATTCCTGGGCTAAAAAGCTGTAAAGAATGAAAACCTTCAGGTAAATAAATTTGAGGCAACTTATCGCAAAGTTCTCTTTTTTTATTCCCGGCGGCAACCCAAATTAGCTTTGAACCTTGGTTTAAGGCTGTTCCTGTATAGTCGAGGGTGTCCATTGTTGTGCGAGTAATAAAATGTAAATCTTCATGAAAATTTGTGCGTTCTAAAATGTGTTTAAAAAAAGCGGGAATATCATAAGCAGATAAAGATGGGGCATCTTCGTGTGCTGTGAGTAACAAATATTTCGAGAGTGAAGTTTGAGAATTACCCAATAAAGATAGGGCGTTAGTCAGTAATTCTTGGGCTTTTCTTTCACTTGCAAAAGGCACATAACGCTCACTACCGATTGCGAGTAATAACGGGTGAACTCCGGCTGCATCTACGGCATGCACTTGTTTTATACCTGTAAATACTTGAGGGATTAGTTCTTGAGTAAGGTCATGAATGAATTCACCAAAAAAAGTATCTTCCTGTGGTGGGCGACCGACGGTTGTAAAAGGATAAATCGCATCTTTGCGATGCCAAACTTTTGTTACCTGCATTACGGGAAAATCATGCTCTAAACTATAATACCCTAAATGGTCGCCAAAGGGGCCTTCGGGTTTAAGCATATTAGGCTTAATATAGCCGGTAATGGCAAAATCGGCTTCGGCAGGGATAGCTAATTCGCTAATAACCGTTCCATCTTTTTTAACGCTCCCGCCTTTAATTAAATCAATACGCCTTCCCGCTAACGCACCGGCAAATAAAAGTTCAGGCATTCCTTCGGGGAGTGGCATCACGGCGGCTACGGTTAAGGCAGGTGGACCACCCACAAAAATATTTATCCCTAAATTTTTATTTAAGGCTAAGGCTTCGGCATGATGACAACCAAGCCCCCGATGAATTTGGTAATGTAGCCCAATTTCTTTATCTTGTTCTAAATATTTACTGTTTAGTTGAATGCGATACATGCCTAAATTTGAGTTGTATATTCCGGGATTTTTTATGCTTTCGGAATAAACTTGTGGCAGGGTAATATAAGCCCCTCCGTCTTTCTTCCAAGATAGCAGTTGAGGCAATTTTGAAATTGTTGTAGAATTTTCGGTAACAGCTCCATCGTTTACAAAGCGTGGGCGAGTAGCCCATAAGGCTCTAGGTAGGGCTTTATATTGTAAGGGATTACGCAATAAATCTCTGGGGTCAAGCTTGAGTTTTAATAAAGCCTTTAAACCTTTTAAACTAGAGCGAAAGATAAAGCGTACCCGTTCTTTACTGCCAAATAAATTAGCGAGCATAGGAAACTGACAACCTTTTACGTTAGTAAAAAGTAAGGCGGGAGAACCTTTTTTTAAGGCTAAGCGTTGAATTAAGCCTAACTCTAAATAAGGGTCAACTTCTATATCAATACGTTTTAATTGACCATTTGCCTCTAAATCGTTTACACATTCTGTTAAATTACGGTGTAGCATTTATTTTTCCTATCATACTTTATAAAAAATATATTTCTCGATTAAATTTATGTTAAAAAATCAAACTTATGATGTTGTAATTATTGGAGCAGGACCGTCAGGGGCAACTCTCGCTCGTTTGTTGGATTCTAAATATTCTATATTATTGATAGATGCTCGTAACTTGACAACTGATTTTGAAAATATCAAGCAAAGCCAAGATATACAAGCTAAATGTTGTGGTGGTTTACTCGCACCGGATGCTCAAACGTGGTTGAATAAATTCAATTTAATTGTTCCTGAAAAAGTGAAAGATATTTATCAACCTGAATTTGTTAATACTATTGATTTAAGTACACACTCTGTACATAGTTATAAAAAGAATTATATTAATTTAGATAGAACTTTATTTGAAACTTGGCTTTTATCTTTATTGCCTGAAAACGTTCAGTGTTTGTTTAATAGTCGTTTACATGGATTAAAACATTTTAACACTAATGATCATTTCACTCAGTTAAGCATAAAAACACCAGCGGGTATTCAAGAAATAAAGACACGCATTGTAGTCGGAGCAGACGGAGCTTTTTCTGCCGTACGCCGAATGCTTGGCAAGGGAATTTCACAGAAAGATTGTTATCTTGCGATTCAGGATAAATATAAAGTTTTGGGATATTCCGATAAAAATTTGACTAAAACCCATTGGGCGGCTTTTGATGAAAGTTTAACTGATTTTTATGGTTGGGCTATTCCGAAAAAAGACAGCTATCTTGTTGGGCTTGCTCTGCCTTTAGATGCGAGTAAAAATATTTTGGCGACTAAGTTATTGGAACAAAAAGATGTAAAAAATAACGATAAAACATCTAATAGCCTAGCTCATAGGAAGTTGAATATATTTACCCAAAGGCTTATTGAACAAGGTTTAACGTTATCAAGTATAGAATATGATAAGGTCGAACGAGAGGGAGCTTTAGTCGTTCGCCCTAGTTTAAACCAAGTTTATTTAGGTAGAGATAATTGTTTTTTGATTGGCGAAGCCGCCGGGTTTATTAGCCCAAGTTCGGCCGAAGGTTTTAGTTATGCCTTTGCTTCGGCTTTTTATCTGGCTGAAGTCTTTAATAAAACTTTTGATCCTATAAAGGCTGAACAAAGTTACCGACGCAAAATCTTTTCATTAAAAGCCAATATCGCTTGGAAAAATCTAAAGGGCATAGGCATGTATAACCAAACCTTGCGGAATATGGCTTTAAAAGTCGGTTTAGGGTTTTAATAAGCTTTTAAAACAGGTATAAAAATACTGGTATTTAAAAAAAATATAAAAAAAATATATTTTAGCTCTGGACGAATTGAAAAAGCTGATTAATTTGTATTACAGAATGTGTTGAGCAATAAAAAATAATGCTTTAAGTCAACACTTCAAATACCAATTTATTCTCAAATACTTTGTATAATATTAAGTTTTTTCGCCACATTATTTAGCCTAAACAAAAGTGGCAATAACAAGTTTTTGGAATAATAACAGGTGTAGCTTATAGAATATATTTTAGATTTAAGTCTAAGAGTATATTATTTATGTTGAAAAAATAATTTTTATGTTAAATTTTAGGAGGACCTTATTATATGGGTAAAATTATTGGAATAGACCTTGGAACAACTAACTCTTGTGTTTTTGTAATGGAAGGCAAAGAAGCCAAATGCGTCCCTAACCCTGAGGGTGGGCGTACAACTCCTTCTGTTGTTGCTTTTACTGATAAAGAAAGATTAGTCGGTGATATTGCTAAGCGTCAGGCGGTTACTAACCCTGAACGTACTGTTTTTGCAATTAAGCGTTTAATGGGGCGTAATGCCGATGCTCCTGAGGTAAAACGTTGGGGTGAACATTCCCCGTATCGTATAGTTGGCGGTGCTAACGGCGAAGCTTGTGTAGAAATTCAAGGGCGTAAATATACGCCGGCTGAAATTTCTGCTATGATTTTAGCTAAGCTTAAAGCTGATGCTGAAGCTTATTTAGGCGAAACAGTAACCGAAGCTGTTATTACTGTTCCTGCTTATTTTAACGATTCTCAGCGTCAAGCGACAAAAGACGCCGGGAAAATCGCCGGGTTAGATGTTAAACGTATTATTAACGAACCTACTGCCGCTTCTTTGGCTTATGGTTTTGATAAAAAAGCTAATGAAAAAATCGCTGTATTCGACTTAGGTGGTGGTACTTTTGATATTTCCATTCTTGAAGTCGGCGATAACGTTGTTGAAGTTCGTGCTACTAACGGAGACACCTTCCTTGGTGGTGAAGACTTTGACCAACGCATCATTGATTGGATTATTACCGAGTTTAAAAAAGATAACGCAGGTATTGACTTATCAAAAGACCGTATGGCTTTACAGCGTTTAAAAGAAGCCGCCGAAAAAGCCAAAAAAGACCTTTCAACTTCTATGGAAGCAGAAATTAATCTTCCGTTTATTACGGCTGATAACACAGGTCCTAAACACTTAATGCTTAAACTTACTCGTGCTAAATTAGAAGATTTAGTAAGTGATTTGGTAAACCGCACTATCGAGCCATGTAAAAAAGCTTTAGCTGACGCTGGGTTAAGCACTTCACAAATCGATGAAGTTGTTTTAGTCGGTGGTATGACTCGTATGCCTTTAGTTCAGAAAAAGGTTTCAGAATTTTTTGGTAAAGAGCCAAACCGTTCAGTAAACCCTGATGAAGTTGTTGCTATGGGTGCTGCTATTCAAGGTGGTATTTTAGCCGGTGATGTTAAAGATGTTCTTCTTCTTGACGTTACCCCTCTTTCTCTTGGTATTGAAACCTTGGGTGGAGTAATGAGCCGTTTAATTGAACGTAACACTACCATTCCTACTCGTAAGAGCCAGACTTTTACCACTGCCGCTGATAATCAACCTTCAGTATCTATTCATGTTATGCAGGGTGAAAGACCAATGGCTAATGATAACATGACCTTAGGACGCTTTGACTTAACCGGTATTCCGCCGGCTCCAAGAGGCGTTCCGCAAGTTGAAGTTACCTTTGATATTGACGCTAACGGTATTGTTAACGTTTCTGCTAAAGACTTAGGTTCAGGAAAAGAACAAACTATTCGTATCACTGCGACTTCTGGTCTGTCTGATGATGAAATCAATCGTCTTGTAAAAGAAGCTGAGTCTCATGCCGACGAAGATAAGAAAAAACGTGAGTTAATTGAAGTGCGTAACCAAGCTGATACTTTGATTTATTCATCTGAACGTTCTTTGGCTGATCTTGGTGATAAGGCTGATGCCACTTTAAAAGCTGAGATTGAAGCAAAAAGCACTGCTCTTAAAGATGCTATGACAAAAGATGATGTTGATGCGATTAAAACCGCTATGGACGAACTCTCTAAAGTATCACACAAGTTAGCAGAACAGCTTTATGCTCAAAAAACAGAAGCTGGCGGTCAACAAGCCGGTGCAGCTGGTGCAGGAGCGGACAACAAAAAAGACGACGATGTTGTTGATGCTGACTTTACTGAAGTAAAGTAGTTTGAACGTAAACTGAATCTTTAATTAGATTAATATATAAAAGCTTCCGGAGTAAAATTTACTTCGGAAGCTTTTTTGTGTGGCGAAAGAAAAATATTTATAGTATGACCAAAGATAAACTGTTTTAAATATTGATTGAGGTATTATTATGAAATGTTGTAATCACACAACTATTGATGCCGTTGCTGCATGTAAGAGTTGCGGAAGAGGCTTGTGTTCTGAGTGTGCAGATGTATATGATATTCCAACTTGCCCAAAATGTTTTGCAAAACAAAAAGAGCAAGAGCTTTGTGAATGCAAGGATAATATTTCCAACACTTGTCAAGACATGAAATATGGTTCTATGCGTGCTCTTTTGTCTATTGTGTGGCATGGAATATTTCTCTCTTGGGGGTTATTGATCCTTTTTAATGCATTATATCACGGTAAAGTTGTTAATGGAGATGTCATCGGGAACATTATGATGGCTTGGGGTTTTGGTGGCTTACCTTGGGCTTTTAGTACTATATTGAAACGAGATGATAGTATAGAGGCTCAAGTCCGTAGAGCGACAGAGACTGCTGGGGAGGGTTGTGTAGGACTGGTATTTAAACTATTTTTTGGCATTGTGATTGGTGCCGTCGCATCGCCAATATTGTTCATTTATAATATTTATAAGTATTCAACTTGCAAGAAAAAAACATTGGAAGCTAAAGTTCAGTTAGATAATATGTCTTAGTTACAATGTGCAAATGAATTATCTTGTGTAATATAAAAGAGAAACCCCCCTTGTAATATCTATGATACACAAGGGGGTTTAATATTATTATCAATATAATTGGTGAAATAGTTATGTCAATTATTGATGCAACTTACCATCAATTTTAACGGGTTATATTTGTAGTATTAATATCTTTACATTTCGTGAGGGTTGCCAAGTCCGATAGAGTGTAAAAAGTTTAAGTCTTCTTGCCAATCTTCTCTTACTTTTACGAAGAGTTCGAGGTGGACTTTTTGGTCAATTAAAGTGGAAATTTCTTCTCTGGCGAATTGTCCGACTTTTTTTAAGTTTTGTCCGCCTTTTCCTATAACCATCGCTTTATGTGTTCCACGCGCAACATAAATTACGGCGTTAATAAAGGTAATTTTTCTTTGTTTATCTTCTTCCCAATTTTCTATATCGACGGTTGTGGAATAGGGCAGTTCTTGGCGTAAAGTATTAAACAGTTTTTCTCTGATAATTTCAGCCGCCATAAAACGTATAGGCAAAGTAGAGAGTTGGTCAGTCGGAAATTGAGGCGGTGCAATCGGAAGATGTTTCTTGATAAATTCCAAGAGAGCTTCTAAGCCGTTTCCGGTTAATGCTGAAATAGGAAAAACTTCGGCGTTAGGCCAGATTTGAGTAATTTTTTCTAATAAAGGCAGCATTTTTGACTTGTCTGCAAACATATCGATTTTATTGATAACAACCGCAACTGGGCGAGTTTCTTCGGCGATAGGCTTAAGCATTGGCTCAATATCTTTATCTAAAAACTCTGGGCGACGTATGTATAAATCACCATCAAGCATAGCAACAAGCACATCAGCACTCGCCATAGCCTGCCAAGCGGCTTGTAATAAAATACGGTTCATTTTTCCACGCAACTTATGAATTCCCGGTGTATCCATAAAAATAACTTGGGAATCTGGCTCTGATAAAATACCGGTAATTTGGTTACGTGTTGTTTGTGGTTTTGAGGTAACTATAGCAACTTTTTGACCTAAATAGGCGTTTAAAAGTGTTGATTTTCCGGCGTTTGGCGGTCCCATTAACGCTACCCAACCGCAACGATGTTTTTGTTCTGACATTAAGGCTCCTTAAATTTCTTTGGCTGTAAATTTATATTAATTAGTTATAATTATTGCGTGAATAATTCACGTATCGTGTTGTTTCTAGTGTTTTACTTGCTTGTTGCAAGGCGATTATAAGCGTTGTCTTTTTAAATATCAACCAGCGTAACATTTTTGCTGTTTAATTCAACTCCTAAAAAGCGTGAACCAATACGGGCAAAACGTTCCGTATCATCTGTGGTAAGAAAAGAGTAAGTTCCGCTTTGAGGGGGGCTTTGTTTGAGATAATTTTTAGACAAGTTGTTGTCTTCCAATGCTTTTTTTAAGGCTTGAGCACTTATTAAAGCCGAGTCGACTAACTTTACTTGCTCGCCGACGGCTTTTGCCACAGCCTTTTTTAAAAGCGGAAAATGCGTGCAACCAAGGACTATTGTGTCCGGTATGTTTGCTTTTACACTAAATATTTTGTCTAAATAACGTTTGGCAACAGCCTCGGCAATTTCGCCTTCGTGCCAACCTTCTTCGGCGAGCGACACAAAAAGAGGACAAGCAAGACCGTTAATTTTTGCCGTAGCGTTAATTTGTTTAATTGCTTGTTGATAAGCCCCGCTTCGGATTGTTCCTTCGGTTGCCAAAACACAAATATTTCCGTTTTTTGAAACTTGACAGGCGGCTTCGGCCCCTGGTTGAATAACTCCGATAACAGGTAAATCAGGATAGGTTTTTTGTAAATTTGTTAAAGCGGCGGCAGTCGCCGTGTTGCAGGCAATCACCAACGCTTTGATATTATATTCCAATAATTTTTGAGCGGCTCTTAGTGCATACCTGTTAACAGTTTCCGCACTTTTTGTGCCATAAGGCAGGCGAGCCGTATCGCCCAAATAGATAATATCTTCATCGGGTAAGAGGTCTTGCACAGCTTTAAATACGGTTAAACCACCAACTCCGGAGTCAAAAATACCAATAGCTTGATTGTTTGAAAGGCTTGTTTTGTTTGAAGTTGAGTGCAATGGGATAACCTTTTTATAAGTTCTGAATAAATTTTATTTTTTCGCTAAGTGTGTTAAGTGTTTTTATTTCTTTGGGTGGAGCGTTTTCGTCTTGGCTTTCTTGGGTTTGTTGCAAGTTAGGGACTGTGTTTTCTTCGCTTGGTGTTGAAATTGGTTCTAAACTGTTTTGAGTTTCGGTTAACTCATTTTTTTCTGGTGGGCTTGTTTTTTCTTGTTCTTCTAAAGGCTTTTGTTCTACTTGTAAAGGCTTGGGCGGAGGTCCAAAAGAAATTTCTTGTTTACTAGCGGGAGAAAGTTCAAAATTTCTTACATGCTGTAGTGGGAAAATTTGCATTGAACCATCAGGCAAGGTAACTTCCAAGGTGTTGTTGTTCGTGGTTTGATATTTGTTACACGCTAAAGACAAAACACCACCGCTGATAAAACGGATATTTAAGATTCGACCTTGAGCTTGGTGTGCTGCTTGGCTTTGTGGATTATAGTTTTGTGGTCTGGTGGCTTCTACTGTTACAACTGTTTTAAACGAGCTCAGCATAAGCTTACACCAATGATGTATGGCTTTTTTACGATTTTCGGGAGTATCATGCTTTTTACATAGTGCGACTTTTTGGCTGTCGGGAGAGGGAACAAAGCCCTTTATCCAGCCTGTTGACGCATCTTCTCCGCAAATAAAACAAGGGAGCATTCAATTCCTCCAATAGTATTTTATACTTTAATCGTATCTTTTTGAAAAAGCTTAATATATATCTTTAAATATGTGGTATTTTATTTCAAGAAAATTTAGTCATCGTTAAAAATCAGCCCATGTCAAAAAGCGTTTAAGTTTGAATAAAATGAAGGAACTTAAGCCGATTTTTTATAAACATGGGCTGACTTTCAATTTTTTTCTTTAAGATAAAACAGTTTTTAATGCGTTACAAAGAGTGTTAATGTTCTCTGTTCTGGCGGTATGCCCCATAAGACCAATACGCCAGATTTGACCGGCTAATGGTCCGAGCCCTGCACCAATTTCAATATTGTATTCATCTAAAAGACGTTTGCGGATATTGGCTTCGCTTTTTGCGTCGATAATTTTTTTAGGAATTTTAACGGCGTTTAGCATTGGCAGGCGAGCCTCAGGCGTAACAAGCATTTCCAAACCTAAAGCATCAAGTTTTGTTACAAGTTCGTTATGAGCTTTTTTATGGCGTTCATAAACAGTTGGTAAACCTTCGTTTAATATCTCGCTTAAAGCGGCGTCTAAGGCATAAAGCATATTAATCGGTGCGGTGTGGTGATAGCTTCGGTTTTGTCCTTCCCAGTAATTAATGATCATGGTTAAATCAAGATACCAGTTAGGAACTTTGGTTTTACGATTTTTCAAAGTTTCAACGGCACGAGCGGAAAAAGAAACAGGCGATAAACCCGGAGGGCAAGAAAGACACTTTTGAGTGCCTGAGTAAATAGCGTCTATTTTCCATTCATCAGTTAAAACAGGCATTCCGCCAAGGCTGGTTACTGCATCAACGAGAAATAAAGCTCCGCTTTTAGCTACGAGTTCACCAATTTCTTTAACAGGGTTGCAAACACCTGTTGATGTTTCGGCATGCACAACGGCAACGACTTTATAATTATTTTTTTTCAAAGCTTCTTCAACTTTATCAAGAAGAACAGGAGTTCCCCATTCAAACTCTAAAGCGTCAACCTCTGCACCAAGGCGAGAGGCAAGGTCTTGCATTCTTTTTCCAAAAACTCCGTTGATGAGGATTAAAACTTTGTCTTTTGGCTCTAAGAGGTTGACAAAACAAGTTTCCATACCCGCTGATCCGGTTCCTGACATAGGCATGGTCAGGTGGTTTTTTGTGCTCATAACAGTTTTAAGCTGTTCTTTTATTTCGTCCATAATACGAATGAAGTAAGGGTCGAGGTGTCCGAGAGTGGGCATTGCCAAGGCTTTATAAACAGCATCAGGCACGCAGGAAGGTCCGGGACCCATTAACAAGGTGGGTTTGATTCCTGATAATAAATTTTGCATTTTACACTCCTTAATAAAAATTGTTTAAAGTTAATATCTAATTCATTTTTTGCGAAAATGATTTCAAGTTTGGTTTAAATAACAAAGAAGCTTTGTTTTATATTCTTGCAAATTGTCCGTAATAAGGGTTATTTAGTTTTTCATCGCCAATATTTGTCGGGTCGCCATGTCCAGGATAAACATCGGTATTATCGGGTAGAGCAAATAAGACTTCTTTAATGCTCTGTCTTAAAACTTTAGAGCTTCCACCCGGAAAGTCAGTTCGTCCAACCGAGCGATAAAATAACACATCGCCAGTAAAAACGATATTCCACTTAGGAAAATAATAAGACAGGCTACCGGGAGTATGCCCCGGTGTGAGTAAAACTTTACATTCGGTGTTTAAAAGGGTTCTGTTTCCCTCACCTATATATTCAACTTTATATGGTTCTACTTTTTCAAAACCGTAAGCTCCGCCTAAACCCAATTCACTTTCTAATAAAACCGCATCTAATTGCCCGGCTAAAATAGGTACATTAAATTCTTTTTGTAGGGCGGCGTTGGCGTAACAATGATCAAAGTGTAGGTGAGTATTTAAAATACAGGTTAATTCAAGTTTTTTTTCTTTAATTACACTGCTGATTTGTTCAGCGTTTCCACCGGCGTCTATTGCGATTGCTTTTCCTTGGTGAGACAATAAATAGCAATTTACGTCCAAAGGGCCGACGGTTAAAGTTTCTAATTCAAAAGACATAAAATACTCCGTTATAACTTTATAAACACTAAAAAGTTTAAGCTAACTAACTAATTTGTTCAGTTAATTTTTTATTCAGGGACTCTTTTAATTTTTGCACCAACGGCGTTTAATTTCTTTTCTATTTGTTCATAGCCACGGTCTAAGTGATAAATGCGTTGTACTTCGGTTGTGCCTTTTGCGGAAAGACCGGCTAAAACTAAAGTAGCACTCGCTCGTAAATCAGAAGCCATAACCGGGGCACCATATAAACTTTTTACTCCGTGGATAACGGCTTGGTTGCCTGATAGCTTGATTTCTGCTCCCATACGCAAAAGTTCCGAAACGTGCATAAAACGGTTTTCAAAAATAGTTTCTTCAACCGTGCTTGTTCCATCAGCCAAACACATGAGACCCATGAGTTGAGCTTGCATATCGGTCGGGAAGCCGGGGAAAGGGCGGGTTATAATATCAACGGGTTTTAGTGTCTGTGTGGATTTAACAAAAACATCGTTGTCTCTTTTTTCTATATGCAAACCCATTTTGACAAGCTTGTCGATAACGGCGTGTAATTCATTGTATGGGCAGTTTTTTAAAAGTAATTCACCGCCTGTCATTCCGGCGGCAACCATAAAAGTTCCTGCTTCAATGCGATCAGGCATAACTGAATAAGTTGTGGTGTTTAGAGATGAAACTCCTTCAATCACAATTTCGTCTCCGCCATGTCCCGTAATTTTTGCCCCGGCACTGTTTAAAAAGTTTGCAAGGTCAGTAATCTCAGGTTCTCTGGCGGCATTTCGCAAGATTGTTGTTCCCTCGGCGAGAGAAGCAGCCATTATTAAATTTTCCGTTCCACCAACTGTTGGAAAATCAAAAGTAATATCCGCTCCTTTGAGTTTTTTACAGCGTCCGATGATATAGCCTGAGCTTAACTCAAAGACAGCACCCATTTTTTCCAAGGCTGAAAGGTGTAAATCTAAAGGACGTGCCCCAATTGCACAGCCACCCGGCAAAGCAACTTTGGCTTCGCCTCTTCTGGCGAGTAAGGGACCTAAAACCAACGCTGATGCACGCATTGTTTTAACCAATTCATAAGGGGCTTCCGTGCTTAGCGATTTGGGTTCTATTTTTACGCGGTTGTTGGTAAACTCACAGGCTATTCCTAAAATTGCCAATAATTTCAAGGTTGTGTTGATGTCGCGTAAACGTGGAACATTATGAAAAGTTACGGGAACTTCAAAAAGTATACTTGAGAGTAAAATAGGTAAAGCCGCGTTTTTAGAGCCGCTTATTTCAATAGTGCCTTTTAAGGGAGTACCGCCCTCTATAACTAGTTTTTCCATAGTTGTGTCCGTTTGTTTTTTATGATTCAATAAATAAGACCATTGCAAAACTCTGTTTTGCTTACTTTTGTCATCATTTTATGCTCTGTATGCACATAGCATAAAACGTCTTAAGTCACAAAACCCACTCATTTTACAGGAAAATTAAATTTTCCTTATTCGTGGTTTTTGGAGTGTCTTTCTGACGAAAGCCACTTTGAGCCTATTGTGCAATAGTCTCTAAATATTATATTGAATAAATTAAAGTTATTAACGAAAAAATATTTTATACTTTCTTATTATGCAATTCTCTTTGCCGGATGTAAAGAAAATCTGAAAAAATAATCTACGATTTTTATAATCTGAGCGGTTTTTTAAGCTGAGTTTCTGATATTTATTTCATCTTTTGTAATCAAACCGTCTGCCATAAAAATATGTCTTTTTGCCCAAGAGGCGGTTTCGGGGTCGTGAGTAACAACAACGATTGTTTTTCCGGTTTTGTTTATATCGTTTAAAAGTTGTAAAATTTCTTTACTGGTTTTTGAATCAAGTTGTCCTGTGGGTTCATCAGCTAAAATTAGAGGCGGGTTATTTAATAAGGCTCTTGCCATAGCGACTCTTTGTTGTTGTCCGCCCGAAAGTCTGTTGGGTTTAAAGTCCATACGATCTCCGAGACCGACTTTTTCTAATAAATCTTTAGCTCGCTCAAGACTTTCTTTTTGTGGTCTTGAGTTATAAATTCCGGGTAATAAAACATTTTCCAAGGCTGTGGCATAAGGAATAAGATAAAAGTTTTGAAAAACAAAACCCACAAAATTATTACGCAATCGGCTTTGTTCATCATCTGAAAGCGTTGAGCTGTTTTGTCCGTTTAAAAACAAAGAGCCTGAACTTGGACGGTCTAAAAGTCCGAGTATGTGTAAAAGCGTAGATTTTCCGCCCCCGGAACTTCCTTGAATGGCGACAAACTCACCGGCATCAATATTGAGATTAATGCCTTTTAAAATGGTGATTTCATGGTCAAACTGAGTAAAGGTGCGTGTTATATCTTTTGCTTCGATTAAAGTAGGCATAATTTTATCTTATTTTTTAAGTTATAAATTACTTGTGGTTAGGGCTTATTTAAAGATAAACTCCCAACCACTTTTTTATTGATTTGTTTTTAAATAAGCGTCCAAACTTTCGCTTGAACCGACAGAACAAGAGGTATAGCTAGTATTCTCTAAGTTTTTGGCGTCTAAAATTTGGCTTGTCATCTTGCTTAAAACGGCTTTTGGAGCAAATTCCAACCACTGTGTAACACCTGATTGCCATTGATTTTGAATGATGTCTATCCAACGCACAGGTCCGGTCATCTGCATTTTTAGAGCACTTTTTATTTGATCATGATCAGTGAGAGCTTGTGCTAAAACGTTGCTCCAAAGTGGAATTTTAGCATTATTAAAGCTAAGTTTATCAATGGCTTTGTTGAGTTCGTTAGAGGCTTCTTGCATTAATGGGCTATGAAAAGCTCCGCTTACTGCGAGCGGAATACTTCTTCCTTTTGCGGCTTTTGCCAACTCTCCGATAGCTTCAACGGCTTCTTTTTCACCGCTGACAACATATTGCATTGGAGTATTGTAGTTGGCGATATGTATAAATTTTCCGCTTTGTGTTTTCGCCTGTTCAACCAAGTTTTCAACTTCGGCTTGAGGTAATTTTACGATAGCCGCCATTGCACCTTTGCCACTCGGGTCGGCTTCTGTCATTAATTTTCCTCTTAGGCTGACGAGCTGTAAAACTTGTTGGCTGTTTAACGCTCCGCAAGCAACCAAGGCACTATATTCTCCGAGGCTGTGTCCTGCTGTGCAACAAGGTTTTAGTTTTGAAGACCCATAGAGCCAAAGACCTAAGGTTACAACAGTGAGTGCCGGTTGAAGATTTTGGGTTTTGGCTTGTTCTTCGGCGTTTGCGTCCCAATAAATATTGCGTAATTCAATTCCACTGATTTTTTCGGCTTCTTTCCATAAGTTCATAATTTCAGTAGATTTTTCGGCAAGTTCACGCCCCATATTGGGTTCTTGCGAACCTTGTCCGGCGAAGATTAAAGCTGTTTTTGTCATTTATGTAAAACTCCGTATTTTTTAATTTGTAAAAAAAGAAATATTATTATAGTTCAATGTAAACGAAGAGGCAAGAGTTTAAGTGTTATGATATTATTCGAGAATAAAGCTTAATAAAGGTGTTTTTAATGTTTAAACCAAATGATAACGTTGATTTTAGTGAAAGTGTTGAAATCAAAGAACTTGTTGATAAAAATGAGCTTGATACACTTTGCAAAACTTTTGGTTTTTCTTTAAAAGCTGAACGGTTAACCGCCCTGGCGAGTTATCTTAACTTTTTGTCGGCTTGGAATAAAGTAACAAACTTAGTCGGAAAAAATAACTGGCAAGATATGCTTAGCTATTTAATTACAGATAGTTTTTATCTGGCAACTTTCCTTTCCGAACTTCAAAAACAAAAAATATTGCCAACAAAACAAATTGAAACTTGGGACTTAGGTGCGGGAGCAGGGCTTCCCGGTATCCCTTTGCGTATGCTTTGGCAAGACGGAACTTATTATTTGATTGAACCGAGAACAAAACGGGTTTTGTTTATGCAGGCTTTTTTGTCTGCCTGCCCTTTACCTTCTACTTTTGTATTTAAAGGCAAGGCGGAAACTTTTTTTAAAGGGCGTAAGGCTGATTTAATTTTGAGTCGGGCGTTTATGCCTTACCCAGCGTTATTAAATTTGGTGAAAAATCAATTGAAAAAAAACGGAATAGTAATCGTTTTATCTAATGATCCGGCAGGGCAAAGCTTGGAAGGTTGGACTTTATTATCTCAATTTGAATATAAAATTTTAGAAAATAAACGTTATTTCTGGGCGTTAAGTTTAAATTAAGTCCTGATTGCCTTTTAATAAACTAAAGTATATAATTTAAAACCGAGATTTTTTGTATTCTTTTTAAAGAACGAATAGAGAGAGCTTTATGTTGTTTGATGAAACATTAAAAAATTTGTTTTTACAGAGCAAAAATATTGCAATTATAGGTGCTAAAGATAAGGCGGGGCAACCTGTTGATAACGTCGGGCGTTATCTTATTCAAGCGGGGTTTAGGGTTTTTCCTGTGCACCCCGTGCGTGAAAATGTTTGGGATTTAAAAACTTATCGTAATCTGAATGAAATTCAAGAACCAATTGATATCGTTAATTTGTTTCGTGCGTCTGAATATTGTCTTGCTCATGCACAAGAGGCTTTAAGGTTAACGCCTTTACCAAAAGTTTTTTGGATGCAACAGGGAATAAGCAATATGGAAGCAGGTAAACTTTTGGCGGCTCACGGTGTTAAGGTAGTGGAAGATAGTTGTATAATGGTCGACCATGCACGTTTACTGGCTTAAATTAAAGATAATAATTAGAGGTTTTGATTGGATAAGCGTAGCGTTTTTGAATGTAAACTCTGTGGTATTTGTTGTGAGGGTAGTGGCGGTATTGTTTTGTCTGAAAAAGACTTAAAGCGTATAGCTGAACACTTTAGACTTGATGAAAAAACTTTTTTATCAAAATATGCCGAATTTCATAATGCTAAGTGGAAGATTAAAACAGCGGAAGATGGTTTTTGTGTGTTTTTTAAAAAAGGTGTGGGTTGCGATGCACATATTGCCCGCCCCGATATTTGCAGAGCTTGGCCTTTTTTTAGAGGAAATATGATAGATAAAGAAAGTTTTGAACTCGCAAAAGATTATTGTAGGGGGCTTCGCAAAGATGCCACGCACGAAGAGTTTGTGAAAGAAGGTAGGGCAGAGTTGTTGAAAGAAGGGCTTTTGGCGAAAGACAGGCAAAAAAATGCCTGTGCTTTATGTTTGGACGATTTTTAAAAAAATAAACAGTTAATCTTAAGTAAAATGGCTGGTCATTAATGAATCGCAAAGAAGCTTTTGCTACATTTAATTTAAGCGAAGACGCAAGTTTGGAAGTCGTAAAAAAAACTTATCGTCGCTTAGCGTTTGAGATGCACCCTGATTTACACCCGGATAAACCGGAAATGGCACGTCGTTTTCAACTTTTAAACGAAGCTTATATTATTTTAACCAAAACAAACTCGAAAGACCGCTTTGCACAGGCTGATGCGGATACGGAAAAAGCAAGGGCTGATGCCAGCAAGGCTTATGCTGAGGCAAAAAGACGTTTTGGTGATGGTAGGGTTTTTAATAAAGGAACAAAGCCCAAAAGCGAAAATAGTTCAACGCAAGCAACGCAAAAAACTCAAGCAAACAATAGCTCAGCTAATCAAAACACTTCTCGCCCGAAAACGAGTACTTTTAAAACTCCCGAACAAAAAGAAGTTTTTAGACAAACCTTAAAAGACCCTTTTGCCCGTAGCGTTTTTAAAGAAATATATCAACAGCTTAAAGAAGAAAAAGGGCGTAAACATATCGGAGCCGCTTTAGAAAAAACTCCGGTTGGAAAAGTAACAACGGGTGTTGTTGGTGCTTTAAAAGGCTGGCTTAAACGCCAAATTGATGATACTCAAGACATATTTATTCCTTCGGCTATTTTATTGCCGGGCCAGAAGTTGCGTTTTCAAATTCGTCAAGGAATTTCAGGGGAACTTAAAACCATAGAGCTTGTACTTCCGCCTGATTATAACCCTGATAAACCCATACGTCTTAAGGGTTTAGGGAAAAAGGTCGGAGCATATACCGGCGATTTATATTTAAAGGTTTATCCACAGGCTTTGAATAGTAATACTTCTTCAGATTCCGACAACAAAAATAGCTAGTTAGCATTTTTTGTGTATATCTCTATTATATAGCCTTGCGACTTAAGAAGTTTTTTGTTAGACTTATAAACAGTAGACAGTTTTTAAGTTGCTTATTCTATTTAGTTGTTTTTATTAAAAATATTTTAGGAGAAAGAAATGTTGAAAAAGATTGTTCTGTTGTCTGTAATGGCAGTAATGGCGTTTGCCTCTTCGGCTTTTGCTGAGAAAAAAGAGTTGGTTAACGGTATTGATGCGAACTATCCGCCTTTTGCCTATATAGAAAAAAATGACCAAGCAACAGGTTTTGATATTGATGCAATGAACTGGATTGCCGACAAAATGGGCTTTAAAGTTGTTCATAAACCAATGGATTGGGACGGAATCGTACCGAGTTTGATGGCGAAAAAAATTGATATGGTCGCTTCGGGCATGAGTATTACTGATGAAAGAAAAGAAAAAGTAAACTTTTCAAACCCTTATTACACCATTAAAAAATATTTTGTTGTAAAAAACAACTCTAAATTAACTCCTGATGATATTCGTTCAGGCAAGAAAAAACTTGGTGTTCAAGCCGGAACAAACGAAGCAAAATGGCTTGAAGAAAATGCTAAGGCAAATAACTGGAACTATGAATTGCGTCTTTATAGTTCTCCGGGTTTAGCAATCGAAGATGTTGTAAACGGTCGTATTGATGCGGCGGCTATTGATTCCCCTCCTGCCGAAGATGCTATTAAACGTACTAAAAAGCCTATAAAAATTATTGGAGAATTCACAAATTCCGATCAGTTTGGTGTTGCCGTTCGTAAAGAAGATAAAGAACTTCTTGAAACCATTAATAAAGGTTACGAATTATTAATGGAAGACCCTTATTGGGTAACTTTGCACAAAAAATATTTTAATGCAGAACCAAGTGTTGTTACCCCGGTTAGCGACAATAAGGCTAGCGGAAAAAAAGCCAACTAAGATTAGTTAATGTTTTTTGATACTATTTTTTAGTTGTAATGTGTTAATTTCATGGGAGTTTATGTATCTCGCGTAAGCTCCCATTACTTTGTACTTTAACTTGACAAAACCAAACACGCGGAACTTAGTTTTGCAGTCGTTTTAAATGGTTTTGTGCCTTAAACAGCATGTATGACTTGTATGAACTTTTATTAGACGTGTTTCCCGCTATTTTAAACGGTAGCATCAATACGATTATTATTGTTTTTGTGGCTTTGGGTGTAGGCTTTTTATTAGGCTTGCCTATGGCTATATTTTACGTCTATGGTCCAAAATGGCTTTCTCCTTTTATTCGTTTATATGTTTGGTTTTTTCGAGGAACACCGGTTTTAATTCTATTATATTTGTTTTATTTCGGACTTTTTTCTCTGTTTGAACTAAATCTTTCCAATTTGGCATCTTCTTGTTTGGTCTTGGGTTTTACCAGTGCGGCATATCAATCACAAATTTTTCGCGGTTCTTTGTTATCTATTTCGGTCGGACAACTAAAAGCGGCACGGGCTTTGGGAATGAGCGACTTTCAATCGATTAAGTCTATTATTTTACCCCAGGCTTTAAGAATTTCCATTCCCTCTTGGACTAATGAATATTCAATTTTATTGAAAGACTCGGCTGTTGCTTTCGCTCTCGGAACCCCTGAAATAATGGCAAAAACTCACGCCATAGCTTCTCGAACTCAAGAACATCTGCCTATATACATTTTGGCAGGTGTTGTTTATTTTATTATTACTTTGATTGGGGTTGCTCTTTTACGTCGTTTGGAACATATGAGTTCTTATGCCTGTTGGTTGTTGCTATGTATTTTATTATTACTTTGGGCTGGCTTAGTTGTTTATGTTATTTGGGACATAAATTTAGTAATTCTGGCTAAAGACATATTTCTGACTTTATTAAGATTTAATTAGATATTTTGAAAGGTAGTTATGAACAGTTTTAATTCAAAAGATATAAATATGAGCCAAGAAATATTAAGAGTTGCCAATATTACTAAAACTTTAAATCAGCGTAAAATTTTAGATGATGTATCTTTAACTATCAACAAAGGTGAACTTAAAGTTTTAATTGGTCCGTCAGGTGCAGGAAAAAGTACACTATTACAATGTATTAATTATTTAATAGTACCTGAAGTCGGTGAGATTTATCTTGAAGGGAACAAAATAAACTTAAAAAACAGCGGTGAAGTTTATTTTTTACGCCAACAAGTAGGCATGATCTTTCAAGACTTTAATTTGTTTGACCATTTGACTGCGGTGGAGAATATTTCCATAGCTTTGATAAAAGTAAAGAGTTTCTCAAAATCAGCCGCAAAAAATAGAGCGATGGAAGAACTTGAACGAGTCGGCTTGTCTCGTTTTTATATGCGTTATCCTGCAGAATTATCAGGCGGACAAAAACAAAGGGTTGCGATAGCTAGGGCTTTGGCGATGGACCCAAAAGTAATTTTATTGGACGAACCAACGAGTGCGCTTGACCCTGAATTAGTCGGTGAAGTTTTGGCGGTTATTAAAGACTTGGTTAAGGGCGGAATGACCATGATTATGGCAACGCACCAAATGGATTTTGCCCGTGCCTTAGCAGACCAAATTTTGTTTATGGAAGCAGGAAAGATCATAGAACAGGGGTCGCCTGCTGAACTCTTGGCACCAAACGCAAATACCAGAACTCAAGATTTTTGTTGTCGTTTAAATGATTTGATAGAAGAAAAGGTCATAGAGACAATAGAAAAAGAAACAGGGGAACTTTTGTGAGTTTAGTTTATTCGCATTTTAGTTTTTTTGACTTTTTCATAAGTTATTTTGGTGTATTGAAAAATATTGTTTCTTTTAATACAGTTGCCGAGTTTAATATTTTTTCTAGTCTTGAATCTTTTTTTTCTGTGGATAAAGCATATTGGAATATGATTTATCATGAACTCTTGCCTACTTTAACTCGTGGATTGTTGAAAAGTGTTTTAATTATAGTGCCTTCTGCTGTTTTGGGCTTGATATTGGGCGTTGCTCTTGGAACGGCGAGAGTTTTTGGTTCTCCGTGGTTAAGGGCTTTTTGTAATGCTTATACGGCTGTGTTTCGTGGTGTTCCTTTGGTGGTTCAACTTTTTATCTTTTATTTTGGGTTAACAAACTTATCTTTTTTAATTCATATGTTTAACGGAACCCCGATAGGCGACTATTTTGCGAGTCGAGGTATTACACATTTTGGTATTTATTTAGAGCCTTATCAAGCGGCTATTTTATGTTTTGTGCTTTGTAGCGGGGCTTATCACTCTGAATATATTAGGGGGGCTTTGATTTCAATTAAACAAGGGCAAATTAAAGCGGCCGAAGCCTTAGGTTTTAGCAAGTTGGCAACAATTTGGAATATTGTTATTCCCCAAGCTTTTCGCCGTGCTTTACCGGGTTGTGGAAATGAGATAATTTACTTGATTAAATATTCGTCTTTGGCGTACCTTTTGACCTATATGGAATTAACGGGCGAAGCAAAGAATTTTGCCGCCAGAACCTATTATTTTACGGAAGTTTTTTTAATTACCGGAATTTACTACCTTCTTTTGGTAACTATTGCGGGAATAATTTTGGAATATTTGGAAAAGCGTTTATATATTCCCGGTTTTGGGGTCAATAAATAAAACAGTTGTGTTTATAATATATTAGGAGTTTGGGTTATGTCTAAAAAAGAGTTTGTTGTTATATCTTCTCTTTTTCCGGGGGCTTTAAAGTTTGGACAAAATATTTTATCAGAACAGGCGATAAAGCATTCTGGTCTTTATTGGATCAATCCAAATTTTTCAGAATCTTTTCTTAAACAAATTTTTGGGTTTTCTGAAAACCTGCTGACTCCTTCTGATTGTCTTTTAAATTCTAAAGAAGCAGAGCTGTTTTTTAAATCGTTGGAAGACGTTAAATCGCATTCTGAAAACGACTACAAACAACTTTTTGCTCTGGGTTTAATCTCTGAAGATGTAGAGCGTAAAGCAATTGAAGAAAAAGAAGAACAGCGCTTGCTTGATGCGTTTGTAAACTCGTCTGATGGAACTTTGGGAACAATCGATAATAAAAGCAAAACAGAGCTACAACAGGCAATAGAAAGCAAAAAACATCTCGATATTTTAAGTAATGCACAAAAATTTTTGATTTTAAGTTGTTTTCTCGAAAAAACTCAGAATGACATAAAAAAGATAATTCAACATCTTAGCGAAGCACGTCAAAAAATTAATAGTGCTATTGGTGAGTTGGAAGAAATCACTTTGAGCGATGAGAAAAGTTTACGAGACGAAGCCAAACAAAACCTTGCGGAATTACACTTGATGGCAGAAAATTTACCTGAAGTGCAAAACTTTTTAGGTATGATTAATAGTCCTGAAACAGGCGAAGAAAACAAACCCGACTGGAAACTTTTATTGTCAAATATCTTACCTTTTGTTTCTGATTCAGCTTGTTTAGTTATTCAAGATATTGAATTTTCCAACAGTTTAAAAGAGGTTGGTCTTTGGGATAAATCGCTTATTACCCCTGAACAACTTAAAAAAGAAGATAATTTGGTGATTCCCGAGAGTTTATGTAATATCTCAAATTCTATCGCTATTTTAAAATTATCATTGGCGGAAATTTTTAGTTTGACTAAGTTAAAAAATGCAACACATTGGTTAGATGATAAACGTATTTTTATAGTTTTAAGTGATGAAAAAGGCAGTCAGGGAAAATAATGTTGTCTAATTTAATTTATAAACTTTATCCTGAAAATATTCAGGGAATTATTTTTGATTGTGATGGAGTTCTTTTTGATTCTAAAGATTCAAATATAATGTTTTATAACAGGGTTTTGGAAGAGCTTGGTCTTAAGCCTTTAACCGAAGAAGAAGAAAGCTATGCCCATATGGTCAGTAGCCCGGAAGCCTTTAACAAATTTGTGCCGGAATCTTTGTTTCCTAAATTGGAAGCTGCTGTTATTGCTGTTGATTATAGAAAAAATATAGTACCTTTATTAAAGCCTATGAGTGATGTGTATGATTTTTTGGAATTGCTTAGTGCATATAAAATAAAAATGGGTGTTTCAACAAATCGTTCTAACTCTGTTGATTTATTGCTTGAACGTCATAAAATGGCACGTTATTTTTCACCGATTATGACAATAGACCGGGCGGAACCAAAACCTAGCCCCGAGCCTTTGAAAAAAATTATTACAGAATGGGGTTTTGCTCCTAAAGAAGTTGCTTTGATTGGTGATACTGCGGCAGATCAGGGAGCGGCGTTTGCTTCGGGCGTTCCGTTTTGGGCGTTTGATAACAAAACTCTTGATGCGGTGTTGCATACCCCTTCGTTTGCGGTTTTACACAATGCTTTAGATCGATATTTTGAAAAACAAAGCTCGTAATAATTTGTTTGATTAGTGTTTTTTACCTGTTGTTATAAACTTACGTTTTTAAGTTATTTTTATATTTTAAGCGGTTAATGGGAAGAGTGAATGTTAATTTTTGAAAATTGTAACGAACTTGAATTATATAAACAAAAATGTTTGCCTAAAAAGTTTGAATCTGTTTTGACTATCGGCAATTTTGACGGTGTTCACCTTGGACATAAATCATTAATTCAAAAGGTTAACGACAAGGCAAAGCTTTTGGGAGTTTATTCGGGGGCAATTACTTTTGACCCCCACCCTTTACACTATTTCCTTGGTTCTAACGCCTTGGCTTTAATTAATTCACGCAAACTTAAATTGGAATATTTAAGCCGTCTTGGCTTGGATTTTGTTTTGGTTTTAAAGTTTGATCAAGCTTTTGCAACCCTTGAACCTGAAGAGTTTGTTAAAAAATACCTTTGTCAGCTGTGTGCGGTTAAACATTTAATTATTGGTTATGATTACAGTTTTGGAAAAAACAGGCGAGGGAATTTTAGTTTGCTGGAAACGCTTGGTTTTGAATGTGGTTTTAGCATTGAAAAAATTGAAGCCTTTTCACTGAATCAAACGATAATCAGCTCAACTCGTATTCGTGAATGTTTGGAACAAGGTAACTTGTCGGAAATTAAAACAATTATGGGGCGTTTTTATGCTGTTGACGGAGAAGTTATACACGGCTTTAAGCGTGGGGCTTCTTTGCTGGGTTTTCCGACTGCCAATCTTAAACACCAAGGTCTTTTGCTTCCACAAGTAGGTGTTTATGCTTGTTTAGTCGAATATAACGGCAAATTGTTTCAAGCTGTTGCCAATCTTGGAAATAATCCTTCGTTTGATAATAAAGAACTTTCGCTTGAAGTACATATTTTAGATTTTGCAGAAGAGCTTTACGGAAAAACCCTGCGAGTGCATTTTGTCAGCTATCTACGTGGTGAAAAGAAATTTTCTAATCTAGAGGCTTTGGTAACACAGATAAAAAACGATATAGAACAAGCTCGTCCTATATTAAAAAAAGCTTTGGTTGAATTTTAAATAAACTTATATTATGCTAAGAAAGTTTTAATTTAACTTATATAAGATTTAAGTATGAAATATTTAGCTATTGACTACGGTCAAAAACGTATAGGTGTTGCTGCCTCTGATGATGGTGGCAACATTGCTTTTCCCCGAATTACCTTACATAAAACAACGAAAGATATGTTGTTTGCTCAACTTTTAGATTTAATTACAAAAGATAAAATAGAAGCTTTGGTTGTCGGTTTGCCTGTGCCTGATGATGGGGTTGAAAACTTAACGACCAAACAAGTGCGTAATTTTACCGAAAGTCTTAAAAGACGTGTTGAATTACCCATTTTTTTTATGCCGGAAACTTTAAGCAGTTTTGCCGCCGATCAAAGCTTGAGAAGTGCCGGTTTATATAGCCAAGACAGAAATAAATACTCTGATCAGGCGGCGGCGGTTGAAATTTTAAACTCATTTCTTAGCTTGCCAAGCGAGCGGAGGATAAAAGCTTGAATACAGAAGAAGATAAAAAAAATATCACGAAAGATGATTTTGAAAAAGAAGCGACCAAAGCCAACGTTAAAAACGAAAGTTTGACGGAAGAGCAAAACGACTTACAAAATCAAACACTTAATGCCAATGATACCGATGATACCGATGATACCAATGATGCAAAAAAAAATAGCGAAGCCGAAGAACGACCACAAGTAAAACCTAAAAAGAAAGGTGCTTTTTTACGTTTTATCTTTCGCACTTTTTTAATGATATTATTTATTTTGTTGTGTATTGGTGCTTATGTTGGTTATGATGCTTGGCGTTTTATGTCTACTCCTGCTGAAAAAGAAGGTAGAGAGGTGAGCATCTTTGTTGAACCGGGTACAACTCTTGATCAACTAGCAAAAGTTCTATTGAAAGAAAAAGTTATTAGCGATGCCTTTCGCTTTAAATTGTTGGCACAAATACAAAAGAAAAGCGGCTTGTTAAAAACAGGCGAGTTTGCCGTAAACAGCGCTTGGACTCCGGAGCAGGTTTTGAACCATCTTATTTATGGGAAACCTGTTTTACACCGCCTTGTTATTCGTGAAGGGCTGCCTTATTGGGAAGTTGCAAAGATTGTTGAAGAAGCCGGCTTTGCCAATGCCACTGATTTTATAGCTATAGTACAAGACAAACAATTTTTAAATAAAAATTATATTACTTTTCCAACAGCGGAAGGTTTTTTATTCCCCAGCACTTACTTGTTGCAAAAAAGACCTCAAATCAAAAAAGAAGATGCAGAAAAGCTAGCGTCTTTAATGATTAAAACTTTTTGGGAAAAAAATCTGCCTTTATTAAAAGAACTAGTGGCTCAAAAAAATAAAGAAGCTGGTTTGGAAATGACTAAAAAAATAGCAATCGAAACAGCGATTTTTCTTGTAAACACTGATTATTCCAAGGGGCAATTCAGTGGAACAAATTCTACAACCCCAGTAATCCCGATAAGCCCAATAAGCTCGGTTGATAATAATAATTCGTTAACTATTAATAATTCTAGTATCTTATCTGGTAATACGACTCAAAAACCCACAGCTCTTGCCTCAGGAGGCAATAACACGGCGAAAGTCATCTCGCCTTCTGTATTGTTTCAAGATAAAAATAAAAATGTTGTAAACTCAACTCCGGAAAAAACTCCTGAAAAAAATGCTATGAGCGTTGAAATTCAAGAAGTTATCAATGCAATTGGTGTTGAAAAGCTAAATGATCTTATTATCTTGGCGTCATTAGTAGAAAAAGAAACCGCAGTCGCCGAAGAACGCCCGAAAGTTGCCGGTGTGTATGCGAACAGAATAGCAAAAAAAATGACTTTAGATTGTGATCCGACAATTATTTATGGCGTTGGTCCCTCTTTTCAAGGCAGTATCACCAAAAAACAATTAAACGATGCACAAAATAGATATAATACATATCAACATGCCGGAATGCCTCCCGGCCCGATTTGTTCTCCGGGGCTTGCGTCTATTAAGGCGGCTTTAAAACCCGAATTACATAAATATTTATTTTTTGTTGCGACTGGTAAACCTGATGGTTCTCATACTTTTAGCGAGAATTATGATGATCACAAAAAGGCTGTGAAAATATACAGACAAACTACTCGTTGATTGGTTTTAAACTTTATTTTTTGCATGTATGTTTGAAATATTTGTTGAGTAATTTGATAAAAATGGATAAGGATATAGAAAGTATAAAAAAACTATAAGTTTTTTTTATTTCACAGGCTGATTATAAAACGTGTAACATGGTGTTTCGTATGCATATAGGTTTAAAACTCAAATTAGTTATTCCACTAATTATAATAGTAGCCCTAACTCTATTTATATCAATAGGTACGGTAGTTAAAGAAACCGAATCAACTTTGATTGCCGCCGGGCGTGAGCGAGTTTTGCATTCTGCCACCATCGTTGGAAACAGTATGGCGGCTCAAATAAACCGAGCAAAGACCGATATACGTTTTGCTGTTAATATTCCAAGTTTCATATATATTTTAAATAGTAATGACCTTAAATGGCACAAAAGCAGAGAAGATTTTGTTAAGTATGTAAACGCGTTGTTACAACGTATTGTCAGCTTTAGCAATGATTACGACAGTTTTTTTGTGGTTAACGACCAAGGTCTTATTATTTCAAGTTCAGAAAGTTCAGACGTAAATCAAGTTAATGTCTCTAAGGAAGTATGGTTTCAAGAGGTGATGAAGGGAGAACAGGTAGTGTTGTCTCTTCCTTTTCGTAAAGTAAAAAATGGTTCGCCTTTGGTTGCCGTTGCCGGTCGCTTGAAACATGAAGCTGGTTTTAATGGTGCAATAGTCGGTTTTATTAATGTTTCTCGTGCTACAAAAAATATTTTTGCCTCTAACTATAACGAAGGGTTTAATTCGGTAATCATTTCAAAAGATGGAATGGTGCGTGCCTCTTCCGCTGAAAGTTTAATCGGAAGCTTTGTTTATAAAGATAAAAAGTGGTTAGAACAAATTACTTCTCAAGATTCCGGTTATGTTGAAGTAAATGATATGGGCGTTAATAAGTTGGTTGCCTTTTACAAGTTACCTGATCTTGATTTTTATGCTTTAGAGTGTGTTAATATAGAGCATTTGCTTGAACCTGTGCGTTCTATTGAGCGCTTGGGTTGGATAGTTATGTTTATCGCCGTCTTGGGTGCATGTTTTGTTATTTATATAATAGCCATGCCGGTTGTTCGCGACCTGTTGTCTCTGGCGTCTTATGCTGATAAAGTCGGGGCGGGGCAGTTGGATGAAAAACTGAATATTGAGCGAAATGATGAAATAGGCGTGGTTAGTGTTGCCTTTAGCTCTATGGTTGTTCAGTTGAAAAACATGATCTATATGGCTGAGGCGGCAACTAGAGCCAAGAGTGATTTTTTAGCGCGTATGAGTCATGAAATTCGTACTCCGATGAATGCAATTTTGGGTATGACTTATATCGCTTTGCAAAATAATCCTAACTTGACGCAACGCAACAGTCTTTTAAAAATACAAACCGCAGCACAAAACTTGCTTGGTATTATTAATGATATTTTAGATTTTTCTAAAATTGAAGCCAATAAAATGGAGCTTGAGCTTACGACCTTTAGCCTATCCGGCATGTTAAAATCTATTTATGATTTGTTAGATTTAAAGGCGAGCGATAAAAAAATAGATCTTGTTTTCAGTCTTGATGAAAAAGTCCCTGATATTGTTGTGGGCGACTCTCTAAGATTATCTCAAGTTTGTATCAACCTTTGTAACAATGCCATTAAATTTACCGAAAATGGGTCTGTTACCTTGCACGTTATACAAGTGAAAGAAGAAAACCAAAAGGTTACTCTACAGTTTTCTGTTTCCGATACCGGAATAGGTATGCAAGCTGATAGTTTGGAGCATATTTTTGAAGCCTTTACTCAAGAAGACGGATCAACCACCAGACGTTTTGGTGGAACCGGCCTTGGGCTTGCTATTTCAAAGTTGCTTGTTGAACTCATGCATGGTAAAATTTGGGTTGATAGTACGGTTGGAGTAGGCAGTACGTTTTATTTTACCGTTATCTTAGAGTTTAAAGAAAATGCTGAACCATTAGAACAGGTTAAAGTCTGTACTGATGAATCAGAGTGTATATTGATAGAACAAGCAAGAATACTTTTGGTTGAAGATAACGAGGTTAACCAAGAAATCGCTTCTGAGTTGCTTCACGGGCTAATTAATATTTACCCTGATGTAGCTAATAATGGAGCTGAAGCGGTTGAACTTTGTCGTGAAAAAGAATTTGACCTTGTTTTGATGGATATTCAGATGCCGATTATGGACGGGCTTGAGGCAACTCAAAATATCAGAGCCTTAGAGGTTCCGTGGGCGAAGAAAATGCCGATTATTGCCATGACGGCAAACGCCATGTCGGGTGATAGAGACAAGAGCCTTTTGGCAGGTATGAATAATCATATTACCAAACCAATTAATGTGAGTGAATTGCAGTCTGTTCTTATGACTTGGTTGTTAAAGGCAAAATAGTGCTTTTGTAAAAAGTATATGTAAATATAATAGTTGATATAAAAAATATAAAAAGATAACCCCCTAATGATTTTTCACAGGGGGTCTTTTTTTATTTATTTTTAATTTTTTCTTTTGCTTGTTTTAATTTTTCTTCTTCTTGTGGATTGTTGGGACCGTAGGTAATTTTTCCCGAACCCATATCTATTGTAGCAATCTCCGGGTCTTTATCTTCGTTAATCACGGTGCTAACTGTTTTGCAACAACCACTATTCATTTTTACGGTAAGGTTTAATTTTTCGTTCATATGATACCTCTTTTTGAGTTTTTTATGTTTGTTTATTAGTTTGTCTATGAGAGTTTGAACCTTTGTATTATTAAATAGTATACACTAAAATATAGTAGTCAATATCTGTGTTGAGAGAGTAATATTATTTTTTATGTTTATAATAGCTTTTTGTTGTGCTATAACATCTGATTTTATATAATGCATAATATATATTTCTGCTTCTTTTGTTGTGTTATACTTAATTTTCTATTATACTATATTGACGTAACTCTTTATTAAGAGTATTATATCTTTAAAAGTATCTTATATATTCTTTGTAGTTAATAATAAGTTGCGTATCTGTGATAAGGTTTTTAACTAAATTTTTCTGTTGATCTGAATTTTTTAATTGAAATAGGCTAAGTGAATATTTTGTTGTAGTTACTATAAAAAAGAGGTGTATTTATGAGTTCATCAGCTCAAAAACTTTCATTAAACGCTTTAATTGCGTTAGTTGTTGGTTCTATGATTGGTGCGGGTGTTTTCTCTTTGCCTGCTACTTTTGCCAGAGCTACCGGTGTTGCCGGGGCATTAATTGCTTGGACAATCGCCGGTACCGGTATGTTGATGCTGGCTTTTGTATTCCAAACTTTAGCTCAAAGAAAACCAGACCTTGACTCCGGGGTGTTTTCTTATGCTCAAGCCGGGTTTGGAAACTATATGGGCTTTGCCGCTGCTCTTGGCTTTTGGGCGGGAAGTTGCGTAGGTAACGTTTCATACTTTGTTTTAATTAAATCTACGCTCGGTGGTTTTTTTCCTGATATTTTTGGAGATGGCAATACTGTTACTGCTGTTGTTATTTCTTCAATGATTCTTTGGGGTTTTCATGTTCTTATTTTAAGGGGTGTAAAAGAAGCCGCAACCATTAACACTATTGCTACTATCGCTAAAATAGTGCCAATTGGTATATTCTTATTAGTCGCTTTGTTTAATTTTAAAACAGGGATTTTTTCCGACAACTTTTTAGGATATTTTGCTGCTGCTATTACTCCGTCTGATGATTTGTTACTACACCTTAATGACTATGGTCATCTTGGTCATGCGGAAGCTGAGCTAATACGAGAAGCGGTTGCTACACCTACTGAATCTTTGTTTTCTCAGGTCCGCGGCACAATGTTGGTTACTGTTTTTGTATTCTTAGGTATTGAGGGTGCGAGCGTATATTCACGTTATGCTAAAGACAGAAAAGACGTCGGTGTTGCGACTGTTTTAGGATTTTTAGGCGTGCTTTTAACCTTCGTTTTAATTACCTTGCTTTCTTATGGAGTTATGACTCGTGCTGAGTTAGCCGGTTTACGCCAACCTTCTATGGCTCTTGTTTTAGAGCGGATGGTGGGAGCTTGGGGAGCTATTTTTATTAGCGTTGGTCTTATTATTTCTGTGTTAGGTGCTTATTTATCTTGGACTTTGCTTGCTGCCGAAGTATTGTTTTCAGCCGCTAAAAGCAAGGTTTTTCCCGCCGCTTTAACTAGAGAAAATGAAAATCAAGTGCCTGCCGCAGCTCTTTGGTTAACCAATATTTTTATCCAAGGGTTTTTAATCCTTACTTATTTTGTTGCTGATGCCTTTACTTTGGCTTTAGAATTAACTAGTGCTTTAAGCCTTATTCCATACTTTTTGGTAGCCGCTTATGGTGTTAAGCTTGCTTCTACTGCTGAAACTTATAATATTAACCCTGAAAACAGAAACAAAGACTTGATTATAGCTTGTATTGCTACTTTTTATTCTGCTTTAATGCTTTATTCAGGTGGAATGAAATACATTTTATTGGCGGCTTTAATTTATGCCCCGACTTCATTGTTGTTCTTTAAAGCGAGACAAGAACAAAAGCTTCCTATTTTTGCCACTGCATTTGAAAAAGCTACCTTTGGCGTGATTGTCGTAGGTGCTGTCGTGGCTATTTATAGTATAGCAACAGGGCTTATTCGCTTGCAATAGGTATAATATTTATTGTGAATAGTTTTTATCGTGAAAATATGTTGTGATAATTTGTAAAATAAACATTTTATAAAGGAGTTTGTTATGACTACTAATACTCAATATGGTGTGCATTCTGAAGTTGGTAAATTGCGTAAGGTTATGGTTTGTTCCCCGGGTTTGGCACATACCCGTTTGACCCCGACAAACTGTGATGAATTGTTGTTTGATGATGTTCTTTGGGTTGAAACAGCTAAACGTGATCACTTTGATTTTATCAATAAAATGCGTGAACACGGTGTTGACGTTGTTGAAATGCACAATCTTTTGGCAGAAACTTTAGAAAATCCTGCTGCCAGAAAATGGATACTTGATCAACAAATTGTCGTAAACGAAGTCGGTGTGGGTTTGGTTGATGAGATCCGTGCTTATTTAGACGAAATGCAACCTCGTGTTTTAGCTGAATATTTGATTGGTGGTTTATCTATCCATGATATTCCGGAAGGACACGGCGGAGAAATCTTTAAAGCGTTAAAAGAAGCCCCGGGCGTTGCACAATATTTATTGCCACCGCTTCCAAATACTTTATATACTCGTGATACAACCTGTTGGATTTATGGTGGGGTAACTCTAAACCCTCTTTACTGGCCGGCTCGCCACGAAGAAACAATTTTAACCACCTCTATTTATAAGTTTCACCCAAGTTTTAAAGATGCTAAGTTTGAAATTTGGTGGGGCGATCCGACTCAGCATCACGGCATGGCGACCGTTGAAGGCGGAGACGTTATGCCTATCGGTAATGGCGTTGTGCTTATCGGTATGAGTGAACGTACTTCTTGGCAGGGTATTAGCCAAGTTGCAGCCGGTTTATTTAAAAAAGGCGGAGCTAAACGTGTAATCATTGCGGCTATGCCAAAACTGCGTGCCGCTATGCACCTTGATACCGTATTTACTTTCTGTGATCGTGATGTTGTAAGTATGTACCCTGTGATTATGGATCAAGTTGAGACTTTCTCTATTTATCCAAGCGATAAACCAAGCGGAATTGAGCTGCGTAAAGATAAAGGGGTTTTCACTGATGTTGTTGCCTCTGCTCTTGGTCTTAAAAAACTGCGTGTTGTTGCTTCTGCCGGTAATGCCTATGCGACACAGCGTCAACAATGGGACAGCGGTAATAACTATGTTGCCTTGTCTCCGGGTGTTGTTGTTGCTTATGACCGTAATACAGCTAACAATACCTTGCTTCGTAAAGCCGGAGTTGAAGTAATTACCATTTCAGGTAGCGAGCTTGGACGCGGTCGTGGTGGCGGACACTGTATGACTTGTCCGTTAATCCGTGATGCAATTGATTTTTAATTAAGCTACTGTATTAGATTTATTTATAATATAAGTGCTTAATTGTATTATATTAAGCACTTATATTGGTTTGTGTAATATGTAAAGAAGGAGATTTCTTATGGCTTCTACTCTTATTGTTGTTTCTTACCCTGATGCTTTCAAAGCCGAAGAAGTTCGATTGACTCTTGAAAAGTTACAACTTAGCTATCTTATAGATCTTGAAGATGCTGTTGTTGCTGTTAAAGATAAAAATGGTAAAGTTAAACTACATCAAATTACTAATCTAACCGCTGCCGGTGCTGTATCAGGTGGTTTTTGGGGTATGTTGGTTGGTTTGATTTTTTTAAATCCCTTGCTTGGTGCTGCTGTTGGTGCTTCTGCCGGTGCGGCTTCTGGGGCGTTAGCCGATATTGGTATTAATGACAAGTTCATGAAAGACCTCGCTTCCACACTTCAAAATAATACTTCGGCTTTATTTATTTTAGTGCGTAGTGTTACCGTAGATAAAGTTTTACCGGAAATTGAAAAATATGGTGGAACTATCATTCAATCCTCATTATCTTATGAAGATCAAGCAAAGCTTCAAGCCGCTCTTGATTCAGCTAAAAAACAATAAATAGCTACAAAAGACCAAGTTTTTATACTTTGAATTGCTTGGTCTTTTGTTAAAGCTATAATTTTTTAGATTGGATACTTTTGTATAAAAGACTATTAAGTGAGTTGCATATGCCAAATTCTCAAACCTCCACACAAATAGCTCAATTACCCAAAGCCGAAGTTCAAAGAATAGAACAACGTACTTTAAAAATTTCTTTATATACTCTAGTTTTTTTAGCTGTAGGAAGTCTTGTTTACGGCGTATACATTAAGTCTAGCGTAGTTGTCTTAAACGGTGTTTACTCTATGGTCAGCCTCGCCGGTTCTTGGTTAA
The DNA here is from genome assembly GCF_900143255.1 of Desulfovibrio litoralis DSM 11393. Taxonomy (NCBI): domain Bacteria; kingdom Pseudomonadati; phylum Thermodesulfobacteriota; class Desulfovibrionia; order Desulfovibrionales; family Desulfovibrionaceae; genus Desulfovibrio; species Desulfovibrio litoralis. The sequence continues at coordinate 199,251 of NZ_FRDI01000003.1, read as the reverse complement.
ATTTATTTGGAGCCAGAATTGTAACTCGACCTGAAGACAACCGTTTTCAATATGGTTATGCTCATATCGAACCTTTAATTCATAGTGCTAATGCTTTAATTTTGTTGATTATTTGTCTTTATGCCTTTGTGAGTGGAATTGGAGGAATAAGAGCAGGCGGTGGAAAAACCGATACAGATCTTGTTATTGGTTTTACGATTGTTACAGGCTTGATTTGTTTTGCTATTTGGTTTTATGAAGTAATAGTTTCAAAGCAAATTAATTCACAATTTGTACGCAATGATGCTAAAGAATGGTTTATGGACTTTGTCTTTAGTTTTATTACTTTTATCGGTTTTGCTTTTGTCTTTGTGTTAAATGAACCGTTTCTCAGCCTTTGGGAGCGTTACGCAGATAGTGCTATGGTTGCCGTTATTTCTTTGTGTTTGTTGCCTCTGCCTATTCGAGTTTTAAAGCGGAACATTCCGGAAATATTGCTTATTACACATTCAGAAGATGTTATTTTTAAAAAAGTTAATGCAGCAATGTTGGAAATTTCAACAAGATATAAACTTCTTAAATATACAACCCACGTTGTTAAAGTTGGGCAATCATATTTTGTTGAAGTCAATATATTGGTTGAACCTGATTGTGATTTACAAACTATCGCCCAACAAGATGCCCTGCGTGAAGAAATTTGGAAAGCTTGTGATAAACCTTTAGAAGAATTATGGCTTTCTGTTTGTATTACTGCTGATAAGCGTTGGAATTAATCTGAATTTTTTCACTTTTTTTGTTTTTTAAGAGTATGTTGTATAATTTTATTGTTAATGCGGAGTTTAAAAAATGAGTTCAGAAAACACACAAAAACTTTCTCTTTATGCTTTAATTGCTTTAGTTATGGGGTCTATGATCGGGTCGGGGATTTTTGCTTTACCTTCAATTTTTGCTCGTAATACCGGTGTGTTTGGGGCGTTAATTGCTTGGTCTATAGCCGGTTTTGGAATGCTTATGTTAGCGTTTGTTTTCCAAAATCTGTCTAACCGAAGACCTGACCTTGATTCCGGTATTTACGCTTATGCCGAAGCAGGTTTTGGTAGTTATCTGGGGTTTTGTGCCGCTATGGGCTATTGGATAGGTTGTTGTTTTGCTGATGTTGCCTGTTTGGTTTTAATTAAAGCAACGCTTGGTATGTTTTTTCCTATTTTTGGCGACGGAACGACGATAGCCTCTTTGATCGGAGCTTCCTTTATTTTATGGGGTTTTCATTTTTTGGTACTTCGTGGAATAAAAGAAGCGGCAATGCTCAATACTATTGCTACTGCGGCTAAGATAATTCCTATTTTTGTTTTTATTTTTGTTGTCATTATGAATTTTAACTCTGAAATGTTTTCCTTAAACTTTTGGGGCGGGGAAGATACGAGCTTTTCTTCTGTCTTGCAACAAGTGCGTAATACTATGCTCGTTACTGTTTTCGTTTTTGTGGGAATAGAAGGTGCAAGCGTTTATTCTCGTTATGCTAAAAACCGTAAAGATGTTGGCGTTGCGACTGTTTTAGGCTTTTTAGGGGTGTTATGTCTCTTGTTTTTAGTTACAGTACCGGTTTATGGCGTTTTAAAACAACATGTCCTTGCCGGTCTTCCAACCCCGTCTATGAGTGCAATTTTTGAAATTATTGTTGGGCGTTGGGGTTCTGTTTTTATTAGTGTTGGTTTATTGATTTCTATTTTAGGAAATTATCTTTCTTGGTGTTTATTGGCGGCCGAAGTATTATTTTCCGCAGCCAAAGATAAGACCATGCCTGCTTTTTTAGCTAAAGAAAATAAAAATAAAGTACCTGTCGCTGCTTTATGGATTTCTAACATTTTAATTCAAATTTTTCTTGTGCTTACCCCTTTTGCCGATTATGCCTTTAGCCTCGCTTTATCAATGACCAGTTCCATGACTTTATTTCCTTATCTTTTGGTGGGTGCTTATGGTCTTAAGCTTGCTATTACCGGCGAAACTTATGAAGGTGGCGACAAAAAACGTAAAGGCGATTTAATTAAAGCTGCGTTAGCTACCTTATATGCTAGTGGTATGATTATCTCAGGTGGAGCATATTATGTAATGCTTTCATCGGTGCTTTATTTGCTTGGTTCAAGTCTGTTTTTTATAGCTAGAAAAGAGCAAAATAAAACTCTGTTTACAAAACCCGAAGCCGCTTTGTTTGCTTGTATTTCGTTGTTTGCAGTGTTTTCAGTCTATAGCTTGACAACAACAACAAGCCAAGAGCCTGATCTTTATAATAAAGAATATCATTTGTACGAAGAAGAAGCCGCTAAAATATACGGTGATGAAACACTTATTGATAAAAAACTAGAAGAACAACATCAATTACTTGATAAAATACGTCAAGAAGCAGAACAGTTTGAGAGTACACCACAATAACTTTAAAGTGCTTTTGTTCGTAAGATACTTATAAAAGCCAAGTTTAAACTTAACCAATAATTTTCTTTTTAATCGTGAATACGGAGGCTTAATATATGAAACTAAAACGCAATATACAGTACAGTTTGGCATTGTGTTTTCTTTGTCTTTTTGTACCCTTTAATTTGTTGGCTCAAGCACCTCCACCTCCGACGGTTACTGTAACTATTATTGAAAAAAAACCGGCAACTCAAACCCTTTATTATCTAGGGCGTGTAGAAGCCATTCACGCTGTTGATGTTTTAACCAGAACAGAAGGCTTTATTGAAAAAGTGCATTTTAAAGAAGGACAAATGGTAAAAGCCGGCGACCTTCTTTTTGAAATTAACCCTGATGTTCATTTATCCGAAATTGACCAAGCTAAAGCCAGATTAGCCAGTGCTAACGCTTCGTTAAATCTTGCGACTGTTACCTTTCAGCGTATTGATGCTTTAGCTCGAAGCCGTGCAACTTCTCGTGCGGACGCCGACCAAGCACAAGCAGACAGAGATGTTGCCCGTGCTAACGTCTTACAAGCCGAAGCCGCTCTTAGAGCCAGAGAGTTAATCTTAAGCTTTACTAAAATTACTGCTCCCGTTGCAGGACGTATAGGGCATACTCGTTTTGATGTAGGTAGTTTTATTAATTTAGCCTCAGGTTCGCTGGTCAATATTGTTCAGCTTGACCCTATTCGTGTTGTTATAGGTATTCGTGAGCGTGATTTTATTACTGCCAGTTCAGGCGGTAGCGATTTAAAACTGGATATTTTGGGAAAAGACTTTGCACCTAAGCTACGCCTTGCTAACGGTTCTATCTTCCCAACCAGAGGTGTTTTTGATTCCATAGACAATAGAATTAATACTCAAGTCGGCACGGTTGACGTTAGAGCCAGATTTAATAACCCCGATAATATTTTATTACCCGGTGGTGCGGTTGATGTTACTATAGATGCTCAAGAACCTCCTCTTGTTGAAGTTGTTCCTATTGTCGCTTTACAACAAGATCGAGAAGGTTTTTTTGTATTAGTTGTTAATGATGATAACTCATTTGAGAGACGTCGAGTTAAACTTGGCATTCAACTTGAGCAAGAATTTGTCGTACGTGAAGGTTTAAAAGTTGGCGAAAAAGTAATTATTGAGGGTTTACAGCGTGTTAGACCAGATGTACCTGTTAATCCAATTATTGCACCACTTGCACCAAGACTAGACCAATAAGGTTAGAACAATAAGGAAGTCCATATGTTAAACTTTTTTATCAGTCGACCTAAATTTGCTATGGTTATCTCTTTAGTGATAACGATAGTTGGGGCTGTGGCTTTAAGATTTATTCCGGTGGAACAATTGCCGGACATTACTCCGCCCGTTATTAGCGTTAGTGCTTTTTATCCGGGTGCAAACGCCAATGATGTCAGTGAAGCTGTTGCTGCTCCTATTGAAGCAGAAGTAAACGGCGTTAACGGCATGTTATATATGGAGTCAACGGCTTCAAATAACGGTAACTATGAGTTAAATATTACTTTTGCTCCGGGTACAAATCCTGATTTAGCGGCTGTTGAAGTGCAAAATCGGGTGGCACAAGTTAACGCTCGCCTACCTGTTGAAGTTATAGATCAAGGTGTTGAAGTTCGCCAGCGTTCTACGAATATTTTGCTCGGTGTAAGTATGTATTCGCCTGATGGTAGTCAAAGCCAGTTGGCACTAAGCAACTTTACCAGCATTAACGTTAGTGATTCTATTGCTCGTATTCCTGGCGTTGGGGTAGTTCAACTTTTTGGTGCTCGTGATTATAGTATGCGTATTTGGCTTGATCCAAGTCGCATGAACGCTTTAAACATTACAACCCCTGAGATTCTTCAGGCGTTAAGAGAGCAAAACGTTTTGGCGGCTGCCGGACAGGTTGGTTCGCCTCCAAGCTCCGAAACGCAACAACAAACATTAACGATTGTTGCCCAAGGGCGTTTAAGTTCTGCCGAGGGTTTTGGTAACCTTATTTTACGCTCAGATACAAACGGTGCTTTTGTGCGTTTAAGAGACGTTGCGACAACAGTGCTTGGGGCGGAAAATTATGTAATTAATGCGGCTACAAATGATACACCTTCAGTGTTTTTAGCAGTATTCCCAGCACCGGGGGCGAACGCCTTACAACTTTCTGACGCTGTTCATAAAGAGATGGAAAGGTTAAAGCCTACTTTTCCTAGCGGTATGGGCTATGATATAAAATATGATTCTACCGACTTTGTTTCGGCTACCATGAATGAAATAGTAATCTCTTTAACTTTAACTTTTATTGTAGTTTTAGCGGTTGTTTATTTCTTCCTGCAAAATGTTCGAGCAATTTTTATTGTATCTATTGTTATTCCTGTTTCTTTAGTAGGTACTTTTGCTGTTTTATATGCTTTTGGTTTTTCGGCAAATACGCTTAGTCTTTTTGCGATTATTTTAGCGTTAACCATGGTTGTTGATGATGCTATTGTTGTCGTGGAAAACGTTTCACGTTTAATGGACGAAGACCCGAATATCAGCAGTGTTGAAGCCACCAAAAAAGCAATGAAAGAAATAGCTGGTCCGATTATAGCCACAACTTTGGTACTGTTGGCTGTTTTTGTGCCTGTTGCCGCCTTACCAGGGATTACCGGTACTTTGTTTAGACAATTCGCCGTAACTATTTCGGCATCAATGGCTATTTCCAGTATTGCCGCACTAACTTTAAGTCCGGCACTTTGTGCTACTTTATTAAGACGCAACACAGGACAACCAGGAAAATTGTTTGTTTGGTTTAACAATTTTTTAGATAAGCTCAGAGATGGTTATGTGTGGTTGGCTACAAAGGTGAGTCGTTTTGCCTTTGTTGCGATATTAGGTATGGTTGGTGCAGTTTTAATTACCTGGTTAGGTTTTAAATTGCTTCCAACAGGTTTTTTGCCAAACGAAGACCAAGGTTATTTTATTGTTAGTATTCAGTTACCCGACGGAGCGTCTTTATCCAGAACTTCTCAGGTTGTTGAACAAACCAGACAAATCGTTAAACGCCAAGAAGGTTTTGAAGATATTATTTTAATTACGGGCTATAATTTACTCTCTGGTACAGCGGCCACAAACTCAGCTTTTGGGTATGTGGTTTTAAAAGATTGGAGCGAACGCCCGCATGTAGAAGATATTATAAACCGTCTACAGCCTGAGTTAAATACTATTCCGTCTGCTTTTATTATAGCACAAAGCCCTCCGGCGATTATTGGTCTTGGTAATGCGTCTGGGTTTGACCTGCGTATTCAGGCCTTAAGCGGGCAGTCTATGCAAGAGTTGTTTATGGTGAGTAGTTCTATTATCACATTAGCCAATCAACATCCTCAATTAACACGAGTGTTTACTACTTCAAGTGCGGTTGTGCCTCAAGTGGCGTTAGAGCTTGACCGTGATCGTGCGGCACTTTTTGGAGTTCCACCAAGTCGCATATTTGGAACACTTCAAGCGGCTTTCGGTAGTATAACCGGCGGAGATTTTAATTATCAAGGGCGTGTTTTTAGGGTAATGTTGCAAAATGATATGCCATATCGTGAACGTATTTCTCAGATTTCTCAATTAAAAGTACGCAACAATAATGGACAGTTAGTTAGTTTAGATAGTGTAGTGAAGGTAAGCCAAACTATTGGTTCGCCTTTTATTCAACACTTTAACCAGTTTAGAACAATAGCTATTAGTGGTAGTCCGATGCCGGGCGTGAGCAGTGGTGAATCCTTGGCAATTATGGAAGATATTTTAAAGAAAAACTTGCCTGATGGTTATGATCGTGCTTGGAGCGGAATGTCTTATCAAGAACAACAAGTAGGAAATCAGGCTGTTTTTATTTATATAGCGGCTTGTGTATTTGCTTATTTGTTCCTTGTTGCTCAATATGAGAGTTGGACTATTCCAATGACAGTTATTTTTTCGGTTATTTTCGCTATCAGCGGTGGTTTAATTGGTTTAGGTTTAGCAGGTTTTGCTAATGATATTTATGCACAAATCGGGCTGGTTCTGCTTATTGGTATTGCGGCCAAAAACGCAATTTTAATTGTGGAATTTTCAAAAATGCGGCGAGAGGAAGGGGCGAGTATCCATGATGCGGCTATTGAGGGTGCTAAAACTCGTTTTCGTGCGGTTATGATGACGGCTATCTCGTTTATTTTTGGGGTAATGCCGTTAATGTTTGCGAGCGGAGCCGGTGCCGCTAGTCGTCAGATTATCGGAACTACCGTTTTTAGCGGTATGTTGGCTGCCACCGTTGTCGGTATTATTTTTATTCCGGCATTGTACAAATGGTTGCAAACCATGAGTGAATGGAAGTTGACAAAGAAAGAAGCCCAAGAATAAAATAGAAGTTTATATTAATTAGAACTATAATAAAAAGCCCCATGAACATTGAGTTTATGGGGCTTTTATGCTTTGTGAGTGTTTTGCTTAGTTCAATGAAAACCTAAGGCGTTATTAACTTTTCATCATCATAATCTAACATTTTTTCGTATTCTTCACTACTCATTTTAGGATTAGGATTGGCGAATTTTTGAGTTTTTAAACTTTCGGGAACGTTTTCTTTTGTTATAAAAATCTTTTCTTCAATTCTTTCCAAGAGATAAGGAAAGAAGGGGTTTGATGAAATACGAAATAGGGAATCAACGCTGATGACTAAAGCACCGCGTTCGCCATGAGCGGTTATCGTTCCTAAATTTATTCCAAATTCATTTTTAGTCTCAGGGTCGGGCGTCATTCCGTAAAGCGGGTCATTCATCGGAAACGGCAGGGCAACATGAGATAGCGAAAAAATTTGAGGCGGATAAATTAAATCTAGGGGACGAATCTGTTCAGTTGTTTCTCCGGCAAGTATTGTGCGTTCGACAACATTTATGTTATGTGGGGCTGCGTTTGCAATTACGGTAATTTTATAAGGCTGTGGTAACTCAGGCAAGATACGATCAAGCGCACTTCCAAAAGTTGTTCGCATTAAAGAGGCAAAAGTTGTGGCTTGGTTTACGTCAAAAAGCACAAGCTCACTGCCATTAGGCGGTAAGTGGGCGTAAAGATGCGAAATAATCGCAGGCGTACTTACCGTATAATCAACAACAGACTGAAAGGTAAGAATAGGCGGAATGTCTTTTAGCGTCCCTTTTCTCGCCAGTTCTAAGATTTGATCTTGAATTTCCATTGTTAAACGGTGAGATTGAGTCGCTCCGTTCACAGGGAAAGAGTTAAATTTAAAAGGGTTAAACTCAGGAACTATGCCGAGCCATGCTGTTTTTTCAAACATGGGTAAAAAGGCGGGCAGTGAGAATATTCTGGCAAAACGGGCAAATCGAGTAATCCCGATCATTGGAGATATTAAAATTACACGATCAGGACGTGCCATTTGAGAATTTTCAAGGGCATCAAGGGTATATTTTACAGCCAAAGCACCACCGTTTGAAAAACCGACAATATGTAACGGAGCCTCAGGTCTACACAAACTTTTTGCTTCTTTTACTGCTAATTCAGTGGCGGCAACCCAATCTTGCCAATCAACTTCTCTTAAAGCGGCGGGAACAGTTCCATGTCCAGGCAGTCTTATTCCAAGAGCGATAAAGCCCATTTCGTTGTAACGCTTTGCAATATGACGCAAGCTATAGGGCGAGTCGGTTAAACCGTGTAAAAAAACAACCGCACCCTTAGGATTTTCTATTTTATTTAATGCATAAGACCTGTTCCAGTCTTGGTTAAAACTTGGTGGATAAATTCGACTGTTTTCATAATAACGGTTTAAGGGGGTCTTTTGGTCTTCCGGTAATTTTTCCGTAACTTTTTGGCGTACTTCCAAAAACAATTGTTCTTCTCTTTTTAAGTAATCATTCCAAGTTGCCTTATTTAACTCCGTTTCTTTCATCTCATTGGGAATAACAGTATGCCAAAGTTGTAAAGAAGGTCCACCAAGCACAAAATATGTGCGAATGGCAATAAGTGTGATTAATATAAAAAGACCGAATAAGATAATGCGTTTTGTACTGATAAGGATAGTTCTTTTCATGATTTATTTTGAACCTGTTGTGAGAAGTTAAATTTTTTTTATAATATTATGTATATGTTTAAATATCAATCATAAAATATCTAAGTGGCTTTTGTTAGAAAGACACTCCAATAGGCTGGCTTTGCCTGCCAGTGGCTTTGGGGTCTTCTGGGGTGAAACCCTCGAAATAATAGTCCACTAGGCTGGCTTTGCCTGCCAGTGGCTTTGGGGGCTTCGGGGGTGAAACCCTCGAAATAAAGGGAAAATTTAATTTTCCGGTAAATGAGTAGTTTTTGTGGCTTAAGACGTTTTATGCTGTACGCATACAGAGCATAAAACGATGATCAAAGTACGCAAAACGGAGCTTTGCAATGGTATTATATATGTTATGTTAAAGAATTGCGGTGTAAATGTCGATAAAAAGTATAGAGCTGTGTGCTGATAATTCGCTTGTCTTAGTTTACCTTATTTTTATAATATGATATTCTCTAATAAATATTTATATGTTGAGTCGGACGGAGGCATTAAATGCGTCAGGTATGTATTCACGGTCATTTTTATCAACCGCCGAGAGAAGACCCTTGGCTAGGTTCTATTTTAAGTGAAGCTAGTGCTGCCCCCGAGCGTTTATGGAATGAGCGTATTTTAAAAGAAAGCTATTTACCTCTTGCTTATGCACGTCGTGTTGATGCTGATGGTAAAATTGTAAATATTATCAACTGTTATGAGTGGATAAGCTTTAACTTTGGTCCTACTTTAATGAAGTGGATAGATAGGCGTTCTTCCGATTTATCAAAAAAGTTAATTGAAGCAGACCAAAAAAGTTTTGAGCGTTTTGGACATGGTAATGCCATTGCTCAAATTTATCACCATATTATAATGCCTCTCGCCTCAGAACTTGATAAAGAGTTGGAAGTCGCATGGTCTATTGCTGATTTTGAAAAACGTTATAACAGAAAACCCGAAGGAATGTGGCTTTCTGAATGTGCCGTTGATATTGCCTCTTTGGAAGTTTTGGCGAAATATGATATTAATTTTACAATTTTAGCACCAAGACAGGCAAAAGCGATTTCCTCTTTATCTTCGGATAGTTGGGAATATATTCATGAACAGAACCTTGATATTCGTTTTCCCTATTTTGTTGAATTACCATCAGGAAAAAGTATTGCGGTTTTCTTTTATAACGGACCTATCTCCCAAGCCGTGGCGTTTGAACAACTTTTAAAAAATGGCGAAAATTATTGGCAACGCCTTAATCAGGCATCAGGCGAAGGCTTGTTGGCGGTTAGTACAGACGGCGAAACATATGGACATCATTTTAAATTTGGCGAAATGGCTTTGGCGTATGTAATTGAACAGTGTGTTAATAATCGAGACGGAGTGGAGCTTTCCAACTATGCGTCTTTTTTAGCGAAAAATCCGCCAAAATTTAAGGTGTTGTTGCATGAACCTTCCTCATGGAGTTGCGTGCATGGGATAGAACGTTGGCGGAGTGATTGTGGTTGTACTGATGGAGGACACACGGGCTGGAACCAAAAATGGCGTACTCCGTTACGTTCATGTTTGGAAAAAGTAAAGGCAAAGCTAGATTATTTTTATTTTGAATATGGCAAAAATATTTTTAAAGATCCTAAAGAAGCCTTGATAAATTACGGCAAAGTTTTGGCCAAACCTGAATATGCCACAGAATATTTTGAAGGCTGTTTAAAAGATAAAAAAGATGCGGGTAAAGCGGAAATTTTATTGACTATGCAGGAACAAGGTTTAGCCTCTTTAGCCAGTTGTGCTTGGTTTTTTGATGATATTTCTCGACTTGAACCTTTAAATGCCTTGACCTATGCCTTACACGCCACTGATCTTTTAAAAAAACTTGGCGGTGAAGATTTAACCTCCTTGATAGAACATGAGCTGGCTTATGCTCAATCTAATAAGCCTGAAGTTGGAAGCGGTCTTGAACTTTTTAATGCAAAAATTTTGCCTCGTCGTGAAAATATGGCAAGCATTTGTTTGCAAGCACTTTCGGCTCTTATGTTAATGCGAAAAATTCCTCAAGATGATTATAGCGAAGCTTTAAGCGATAAAGTTCCCGTTACTATGTCTTGGCCTTATGTGTCTGTTGAGTTACTTGAATTTATTAGAAAAACAGAAAAAAGTGCTGAGGGTAAGGTAAGAGTACGCTTTTATAATGAAGAAAAGGGACAAGAATTAGCCTTTTATTGGGAATTTCCGCTTGATCCAAACTATGGAAACCACAATGTATATAAGAAAATAATTTTGAATCAGAGTGATATAAGTTTGTTGTTTCAAAGTTTTATCAAAGTCGTCAGGGAAAACGGAGTTGAAGAAACAACAGGTTTTAAAGACTTGGCGAAACATAAAATACAGGCATTAACCTTGATTATGCTAAGTAATATGGCAAAAAACAATAAAGAATATCTTTTGCCTGTTGCTCTTAATTTAGTCTCGGTTTTTGATAGCTTTGAAGAGGCACAATATGATCAACCTTGTTCCGAATTGTGGTCGGAAATAATTTGTTATATTCCTCTTGCTTTGGTTGTTTCTGATGATATGACTCAAGAAAGACGCAAAGAAATTATCAAATATGTTAAGAGTTTTAGTTTAAACGAAATTGTTTTAAAAAGAATAAAAAATATAATAGAGTTTGCCGTATTGGAAGTTTTGGGTTTTGAGGCTGATGAAGTTTTAAAGTTTGGGATAAAAACAAATAAAATCGCCAATAACCAAAAGATAGAGGAAAATTCAATTAAAATTGCAGAAAAATATATTGAAAGGGCCAACTCTCTTGAACTTGGAATTACTTGGTGGACTTTACAAAATAAAATCTATAACTTAGGAAATAAGAAAACGGAATTTTCAGGTATAGCAGAAAAAATTGGTTTTAAATAATTTTTTTATTAATTGTCAATCTTGCAAAATGGTAAAACAAAAATATGGCATATTTTAAACAGTTAGGTAACAAAGTAGAAAAACTTCTTGCTTTGTTTAAACGAGAAGAGCGTTGGTTAATCTTGATTAGTGCTGATCCTGATGCTTTGGCGTCTGCCTCTGCTTTAAAGCGTATTATGCTTCACAAAACGGGAGATGTCAGAATTTGTGCGATTAATGCGGTATCACGCCCGGATAATTTGGCGATGATACGCTATACCAATATTAAACTTTTGGAATATGCTCCCGAACTTTTAAAACAATTTGACCGTTTTGCTATTGTTGATTCACAAGCCTCACACAGCCCTTTGTTTAAAGATATAAACTTTTCGATTGTGATTGACCACCACCCTTTGTCCGAGTGTTCCTCTGTGTCTGAATTTTCCGATATACGCCCCGACTATGGTGCAACCAGCACCATGATGATGGAATATTTACATAATTTGGGAATTAAACCCAGTAAGAACCTTGCAACCGCCATGTTATTTGGAATAAAAACCGATACGGCAAGCTTTCAGCGTAAATTTTGTGATGCAGATATTAGGGCTTATCACTATTTAACAAAGTTTTCCGATCAGGTAACTTTTAACGCAATAAGTAAAAGCGAAATGCACTATCGTTGGCTTGCTTATTTTGCAAAAGCTTGTCAGCGTTTAAAAAAAGTTGGGACAGGACACTTTGTTTTTATCGACAGGGTTGATAACCCCGATGTTTTGGTTGGTATTGCAGACTTTTTTATGCGTGTTTATGAAATATCTTGGGTAAGCGTTGCCGGCGTTTATCAAGATAATTTGATTATAATTTTTAGAAGTTGTGCCGGAAGGCGTAACTTAGGGGCTTTTGCTCATAAAAAATTTGGCGATGTTGGGTCTGCCGGAGGTCATAAAACAATGGCACGAGCCGAAATTCCTGTTTCCGCAATTCCGGGTTTTAAAATAGAACGCTTTATTTTAAACCGTTTGTTACCCAAAAGCGTAAAACAAAAGAATGAATCTAAAATAGTCGAAGAGGCTGATAAAAAATAATAAGTTGTGATTACGTTGTTCTCGGCATATAAATTGCTAGACAGTAATTTTAAAATGAACGTTGTCTGTTTTTTGACATGTATAATTTTTTTTATCTTTACTGAAAGGTTGGGTGTTGTTTATGCGGTTGAATTATATAGTTTTATTGGTGTTTTCTTTCGTTTCTTTATTGGGGTGTGGTCCTGAGACACAACAACGAGTGCAAATTGATTTGGCTTCGCAACCTGTTATATTTGCTGATGAGTGGGTAAAACGTATGCCGCCGATGGTCCAGGTTTCTCCGATAGAACCGATTGATCGTCCGATTTCTGTTTTATTTGTACCGTTTAGAGTAACCCAAAGTATGCAACACGCCGATGAGTTGGGTTATGGAATTGCCAGTAGCGTTTGGCAGACTTGGCTTGCTGATCAAACCTTTGATACTATTGAGTTTTCACGAGGTTCACAACCTTATCGTCGCGACCTTGCAATTCAAGAAGCCAGAAGTAAAGGGGCAGATTTAGTTGTTGGTGGTTTTATTACTCACTATTTTGCCGGTGGAAATAACGCAGACAGCCGTGTTTCAATGATTATTGAAATTCATGATGCCAGAAACGGTGTATTAATTTGGTCTTTAGCTCAAACAGGCATTATTCCGAAACAAACATTTAACGATTACCTTTTGTTTGCTGTTAAAACAAGGCTTCCTTCTGATCCTGTTTTTGCAATAGTCAGCACAATGGCACAAGATATGTCAACTTTGATCAAAACTTGGCGTGGAAAAGGTGGCGGTTCTTCCGAAGACAAGATGCCATTTTCAGGGCGTAGCGTAGGTTCACAACCAAGTTTTTCGGGCGAGCAAAATAATGGTGCTTCTAATAGAGGTTCAAGTTTTTAAAGACGCAATGTTTAATCTTGCCCGTCTGACAATAGAATAGCAAAGTTTCAATGTGATAATATGATTTTTTTCTTGACCTTTGAGAAAAGCTTATGTAAATACAAGTCTACCTTGACATTGTAGGCGCGTAGCTCAGGGGTGGAGCACTTCCTTGACATGGAAGGGGTCAACAGTTCAAAGCTGTTCGTGCCTACCAGTATAAAATTAAAAAGAGGGAGTCAAACTCTCTCTTTTTTTGTTTGCATTGTTAAATATTTATAGTATTCATAAGAATATAGTCGAATTCTGGATAAAGAGGAATAAACCATGCATGTATCCATAGATAATCAACCAATAGAACTACCTGAAAATATTACGTTTAATGATGCTTTTAAGCTGTCTTTATCTGGTAAAAAATTTAAAAATGTGCTTGCCGGAAAGTCAGATAACCGTATTTATGATTTAAACAGCCTTGTTCCCGCCGATACAAAAACAATAGAGCCGATATATACGGAAAGTTTTGAAGGGTTGGAATTAATTCGCCATAGTACGGCACACGTCATGGCCGCTGCCGTGCAAAAACTTTTCCCCGGTGTAAAAGTTACTATTGGTCCGGCTATAGATAACGGTTTTTATTATGATTTTGACTCTGAGCGTGCTTTTACGCCTGATGATTTGCCTTTGATCGAAGCCGAAATGAAAAAAATCATTGATGCCGCTTTGCCTTTTGTGCGTAGTGAAGTAACAAGCGGTGAAGCTCGTAGCTTATTCGGTAAGATGGAAGAAGCTTATAAGCTTGAATTGATTGATGCTATTGGTGAAGATTCCGTTTCTTTATATAAAAGCGGTGATTTTGTTGATCTTTGTCGTGGACCTCATTTGCCGGATACAAGTTATGTAAAGGCGTTTAAATTGACCGGAGTTGCCGGTGCTTATTGGCGAGGCGACGAAAAAAATGCAATGCTTTCTCGTATTTACGGAACGGCTTTTGCGGATCAAAAAGCTTTGGATAAATATCTTAACCAGATAGAAGAAGCCAAAAAACGAGACCATCGTCGTCTTGGTCCTGCTCTTGATTTATTTAGTTTTCAAGAAGAAGCTTGTCCGGGAATGGTATATTGGCACCCTAAAGGTGCGTTATTGCGTACTATTCTCGAAGATTTTGCCCGTAAAGAACACCTAAAACGTAGTTACGAATTGGTTCAAGGTCCTCAACTTCTTAAACGTGAACTTTGGGAAAAATCAGGACACTATGACAATTATCGTGAAAATATGTATTTTACCGAGATAGATGAACAGGTATACGGCATTAAGCCTATGAACTGTTTGTCGCATATGTTAATTTACCGCAGTCATACTCGCAGTTATCGAGATTTGCCTCAAAGATATTTTGAACTTGGTGTTGTGCATCGCCACGAAAAAAGCGGTGTTTTACATGGACTTTTACGAGTACGCCAATTTACTCAAGATGATGCACATATAATCTGTATGCCTGAACAACTTGAAGCGGAAATTATGGACGTTGTGCGTTTTGCGGCTGATATTTTCAGTACCTTTGGCTTTGAATATAAAATAGCTATTTCTACTCGCCCCGAAAAATCAATCGGTACTGACGAAGACTGGGAAAGAGCTACCAACGCCCTCATTCAGGCTGTTGAAAAATTAAAATTGCCTTATAAAATTAATGCCGGAGACGGTGCGTTTTACGGACCTAAAATAGATATTCGCTTAACTGACGCTTTGGAAAGAGAGTGGCAGTGTTCAACCGTTCAATGCGATTTCACCTTACCGGAACGTTTTGACTTATCTTATATCGGTTCTGATGGTGCAAAACATCGTCCGGTTATGGTACATAGAGCCTTGCTTGGTTCTTTGGAACGCTTTATTGGTATTTTGATTGAACATTATGCCGGAGCTTTCCCTGTTTGGATAGCACCGGTACAAGCAAAAATTCTTACTGTTACCGAAGCTCATAACGAGTTTGCCGAACAAATACGCAAAGAACTGACTTCGCTCGGTCTTAGAGTAGAGGCAGATTTAAGAAATGAAAAACTCGGCTTTAAAGTAAGAGAAGCTCAATTGGCAAAAATCCCTTATATCCTTGTGATCGGGGATCAAGAAAAAGCGGCAGGAGGAGTAAACGTTCGCCTGCGTAACGGCGATAACTTAGGGTTTAAAACACCAACAGAATTAAATTTACTTATTCGTGAAGATGCCGCTAAACCCTTTAAAAATGGAGGTATGACCTATAGTTTTTCCTAGTCCAAGACCAAAACGTAATGAGCCTCAGGTTGATACTACAAGAAGAAATGAACAAATTCGTGCCAGAGAAGTTAGACTGATTGGTGCAGAAGGTGAACAACTCGGGATAGTGTCTCGCAATGATGCTCTTAATATGGCTAAAGAAGCAGGGGTTGACCTTGTTGAAGTCTCTTCTAATGCTGAGCCACCTGTTTGTAAGATTATGGATTATGGCAAATATCGCTATGAAATCCAAAAAAAGAAACAAGAGGCTAAAAAGAAACAAGTTATTGTTCAGATTAAAGAAATTAAATTTCGTCCTAAAACAGATGAACATGATTATCAAACAAAACTTAACCATATTCGTCGTTTTATCGAAGATGGAGATCGTTGTAAGGTAACTGTTTTCTTCCGTGGACGTGAAATTGTTCATAAAGATCGCGGGCAAGCCATGTTGGAACGAGTAATCGAAGAAACCAAAGATATTGCAAAGGTAGATCAAGAAGCAAGAGTGGAAGGGCGTGTCTTACATATGATGTTAGCTCCGCTTCCTCAAAAATAAATCTTGATTCTGTCAAGTTTTATAATTTTTTGTCTTGCTATATAAAAATACTTGCTTCTATTTTTATTTTGGTTATTATGCCAGTTCTTTCTGTGTGATTTTTTTAGATCATATAGTTTGAAATAACGATTAAGGAGTTGTAAATGCCTAAGATAAAAACAAGACGTTCTGCTGCTAAGCGTTTTGAAGTTACGGGAACAGGCAAGTTTCGCCGTCGCCGTCAAAATTTGCGTCATATTTTGACCAAAAAAAATGCTAAGCGTAGAATGCGTTTAGGACAAAGTGCTATTGTTGACTCAACTAACGAAAAAGCTGTTAGTCGTATGTTGCCTTACGCATAATGATAAAAGATAACTATCTTAATTAAAAGATAAAATATTTTTTATATAACGAAATTTTGGTTTACAGGCATCTTGCCTAAAGCCGATGTTTAACTCGGCTGTATTCACTCATCTGGCAAACTCTCGCCTCGGTGAGCAATAAATAATGGAGGCGTATCAATGCGCGTGAAGAGAGGGATGGCATCACATCGCCGTCATAAAAGATATTTAGATGCTGCTAAAGGTTTTCGCGGAGGACGTAGCGTTCTTTACCGTACAGCTCGTGAAGCTGTTGAAAGAGCCTGGGCAAACTCGTTTGTTGGTCGTAAATTAAGAAAAAGAGATTTTCGTTCTCTTTGGATTGTGCGTATTAACGCAGGAGCTAGAGAACATGGTCTTTCTTATAGCCGTTTCATGAACGGTTTGGCCAAAGCCGGTGTTAGCCTCGACCGTAAGGTATTATCTGCACTCGCTATTTATGACAAAGAAGACTTTGCTAAATTAGTAGAACTTGCGAAAAGCAAATTAGCTTAATTTTTTATAATTCTTTATTTTACACAAGAGACCGAAGTTTTAGGGCTTCGGTCTCTTATTTTTTATTGTTATTATATTTAGGACTATTACGTAATAGTCTCTAAGGGCTTTCTTCAGGAAGGCACTCCAAAAATACTAATAAGGAAAATTTAATTTTTCTTTGAAATGAGTGGTTTTTCTGACTTAAGACGTTTTATGCTTGCATAGATAGCAGAAAACGATAACAAAAGAACGTAAAACGTAGTTTTGTAACGATCTGATTTAATGAATGTTGTTGGGTTTAACCAAACGTTGGCTCTTCGGCACTGCGAAAAATTTCAGCTCCGGACCAGTTGGCATAAGTTATTTTTCCGTCTTCAAGTCGCATGATTTTGGCTTTAGGGTGTAACCTTAATAAGTCATGGCTGTGGGTTGCAAGGATAACGGTTGCTCCGTAAGCTTGAAAGCGTAAAAATAAGTCCATCAGACGTAAGGAAAGGTCAGGGTCGAGGTTTCCCGTTGGTTCGTCGGCGAGTAAAACTTGCGGATTTATGACAAAAGAGCGGGCAATCGCCGTGCGTTGTTGTTCGCCGCCTGAAATTTCACAACATTTAAAAAATAAGCGATTTTCCAAAGATAAGGCTCTGGCAACAGCCTTAACTCGCCGCTCTATGTGTTGATGACCCAGCCCGCGTATTTCTAAGGGAAGGGCAATGTTTTGATAAACAGTTTCGTTTGGTAAAATACGGAAGTCTTGAAAAACAACACTGACTTGGCGGCGTAAGTTTGGGATTTGGTTCTTTTTTATGCCGTCTAGGCGAAAGCCAGCAATTTCGGCTTGCCCTCGTTGCATGGCAAGGTCAGCATATAATAAACGCAATAAGCTAGTTTTTCCTGCCCCTGATGGACCAGATAAAAATAAAAAATCACCTTTATCCAAAGAAAAAGAACAGTTTTTTAAAGCCCAATGACTGCCAAAGTTTAAAGAAACATGTTTTGCTTTAATCATTTTATTTTTATTTTAAGCAGTTAAAAGATTGAATTAGATTATTTTTATATAAACTTCTTAAACTTACAGTTTTTCATCTTAATATATATATTTTTTATTTTCAAATGCTTTATCAGGTAGAAAAAAAGGGCGCTGAAACACGCCCTCTTTTTACACAAAAAAACTTTATTAAGTTATTTCTTTTTCTCTTTTTCTCCGCCTTCTTCATCAGCAGCGGCAACTTTAGAAATAACGCTTACGATAATGGCTTCTTTTGCGAGTTTTGCTTTAACGCCTTCTTCAAGTTTTAAGTCGCCAACTCTAACGTGTTGGTTAAGACCTAAGTCGTTGATGTCAATGCTGATTATTTTAGGCATTGATAAAGGCTTGGCAATGATTTGTAATTCTTCTCTTAAAACTTCGAGACTTCCGCCGAGTTTAGTGCCTTTGGCAACGCCGATAAATTCAAGAGGTACTTTTACTTCGATAGGACGTTCAAAATCAACGCCATAAAAGTCAACGTGGTCAAAACGGTTTTTAAACGGGTGGCGTTCCAATTCCCAAATTAATACGGGGTGAGTTGTTTTTTTGCCGTTATCGTCTATTTCAAGATTGATAACAGTAGTACGCCCTGCGAACATAGCCATTTTTTCCATGGCAAGGTGGGGCACTTGAACCGGAATGGTTTCACCTTTTGCATTATAATAAATACCAGTAACAAGACCCTCAGAACGTAGTCTGCGGTTTGCACCTTTACCTGTTTCGTTACGTTTAGTAACAGAAAGAACTTTAAGATTAGACATTTTTGACTCCTTCAAGCCATGACGTTAGGATAACGCCGTTGCCGTTACGGATCGTTTGGAAAAAAACCAAAAGCCTGATAAAATCAGACAAACAAAACGCTTACGGATGATTCAGTGTGAATGTTATGAATTGCCTTAGCCAATATGCTTGCGATAGAAACAACTTGAATCTTAGGGCAAGCTTTAAGTTTGTCGCCGAGAGGAACCGTATCGGTTACTAATACTTTTGTAAACGGAGAATCAGCAATACGTTCAATTGCCGGACCGGATAAAACAGGGTGAGTAGCCGCCGCAACAACTTCTTTGGCACCTTTGTCCAATAATACTCTGCTGGCTGCGACCATAGTTCCCGCCGTATCGATCATATCGTCTAAAACAAAGGCTACTTTGTTTTTAACGTCTCCAATAACGTTCATTGCCTGTGCTTGGTTGGGCTTATCTCTTCTTTTATCGATAATAGCAAGATCGGCCCCAAGGTGTTTAGCGTAAGATCTGGCTCTTTCAACACCGCCGGCATCAGGAGAAACGACAACAACGTCGCTGCCGTAACTGCGTAAATAATCTAATAAAACAGGTTGAGCAAAGAGGTTGTCAACCGGCATATCAAAGAAACCTTGAATTTGTCCTGCGTGTAAGTCTACGGTTACTAGACGTTGCATTCCGGCAGTAGTTAGAAAATCAGCTATCATTTTAGCACTTATTGGGGCTCTTGGGCTTACTTTTCTGTCTTGACGGGCATAACCGTAATAGGGAACAACAGCGGTAATTCTTCCGGCACTGGCTCTTTTTAGTGCATCAAGCATTAATGCCAGTTGTATAAGATTGAAATTTACGGGAGCACAAGTTGATTGTACAACAAAAACGTCGTCGCCCCTAACGTTATCTTGAATTTCTATACGAATTTCGCCATCGCTAAAGGTATCGCATAAAACAGGAGTTAACTGACAACCTAAGTGGGTACATATTGCTTGTGCAAGCACCGGATTGGAAGTTCCGGTTAAAATTTTAAGAGAGCCGTGCATAATAGATTAATCCGGTTTTTTGATTTAATATATTGAAACAAAATTTATTCAAAAAAGTCATACACAATTTTATGATAAAAAACAAGCTGAAAAGAACGCATATTATATCTGTTATCAAGATAAAATTTTTTGTTTTAACTTGTTTAAATGTTTATAGGCATGCTTATCAAGGTTGTTTTTTTTATAATAAAGAAAAAGCCCAGACGATAATCCCGTCCGGGTCTTTAATTTTTTACTGGCTGGGGCGGGAGGATTCGAACCCACGGAATGACGGGACCAAAACCCGTTGCCTTACCAGCTTGGCGACGCCCCAGTTTAAAGGCACTGCAAAAAAGTTGATTTATACGTTTTTGTAATGAGTTGATAAGCTTTTTCTGCGTTTTTATCAGAGTGAAACACTCCGAAAATACTGCTTCCGCTTCCGCTCATGCCTGCAAAGCTTGCCCCTATCTCGTATAATTGTTGTTTTAATTTCAACAAGTTTGGATATTCGGCAAACACTACAGTTTCAAAATCGTTAAAGCTCTTTATGCCTTGCGAGAAAAGAGAGATAGCGAAACTCTCTTCTTTTGTCAATACTTTCTTTAAAAAAAGATTATTTTTTTTAATGTTTTTTGAGCTTGAAAATTTTATTGTGTTATTTTTAAGGTTTTTGTCATATGCTTTATACGCCCAAGGGGTTGAAATTTTTATATCGGGATAAACCAAAAGTAAAAAAGTATTTTTTAAAGGGTTGTCAACGGGTTTGAGCTTTTCGCCTATCCCTTTAGCGAGGCTTGTTTGGTTAAATAAAAAAATAGTAACATCTGCTCCGACCGTTTCGGCTATTGTTACAAGCTCTTTATTGCTTAATGGTTTTAAGCCGAGTTTGCGTGAGAGCAATTCCAAAAATAAAATCAGAGTAGCCGCATTAGCACTAGAACCACCTAGCCCGGCACCTTGAGGTACATTTTTTTCAAGATGCAATTTTAAAGTCGATTGAGGGGTTTGCTCTAAGCTTGTTTGTTTTCTTATTTTTTGATAAATTGCAAAAGCTTTGGTGAGCGTATTGTTTTCATCGCTTAATCCATTATCTGTACTGCTAAATTGCAGTTTTGTCGGATAAGTTTTATGTTCTAATATAAAAGTTATTGTATCTTTTGGGTTTTTTAGAGGAATAAATAAAGTTTCCAAAGAGTGATAGCCGTTTTCTAAAATACCGGTAATATATAGATAGAGATTTATTTTACAGCCGCTTTGTATTATAAACGGTAAAGAAAGTTTGGGGTTTTGATACCATTGTTCAAAGTCATTCTTAAAGCTGAAATCAGGTTCAAAGACTTGTTGTTTAACTGTTTTTATTGTATTATCACGATTTGACATGGCTTTATGTTTTAATTTGTTAGGTTTAAGTTGTTATGTATATAAGAGTTGTTTTGAATCAGCTCAAGTTATGCCTTAATTTTATTAATATTTCAACAGAATAGGCAGATTTATGAAAATAGCAGTAATCGGAGGCGGAAGCTGGGGAACGGCGTTAGCACAGTTGTGTGCTAAAAATGGGCATAACGTCTGGCTTTGGGTGCGTAATGCGTCATTGGCAAAAGAGATGAACGCCAAGAGAGAAAATACTCGTTATTTGCCCGGCTTTAAATTAGCCGATAATCTTAATATTAGTTCGACCTTAGAAGCCTCTTTAAAAGGGGCTGAGTTAATTGTTTATGTTTCGCCGAGTCAGGTTTTGAAAGTTTTTTTACCCGAACTTTTACGGCTTGTTTCGGCTGATTGTCCTGTTGTTGTAGCAAGTAAGGGGATTGATTTAAAAACGCTTAAACCTTTATCGGTTTTATCTTTTGAACTTGTTCCTTCCGTGCGTCAGCGTTATGCTGTGTTGTCCGGTCCTTCTTTCGCCTATGAGGTTATGTGTGGTTTACCAACGGCTGTTTCTTTGGCTTGTGAAAATACGGAATTAGGCTCAAAGCTAAGAGAAGTTTTTTCTAATCAATCATTTAGAGTATATTCCAGCACTGACGTTTTAGGCGTTGAATTGGGCGGTGCTCTGAAAAATATTATTGCAATCGCCTCAGGTATCAGCGATGGTTTGGAGTTTGGTTATAATGCCAGAGCCGCCTTGATTACCAGAGGTTTAGCCGAAATAACTCGCCTTGGTGAAAAAATGGGGGCAAAAAGTAATACTTTCATGGGATTATCGGGAATAGGCGACCTTATGTTAACCTGTACGGGAGATTTATCACGCAACCGTCAGGTCGGTTTACGGTTGGCAAAAGGGCAAGATCTTGAACAGATTGAACGTGAAATGACAAATTTGGCAGAAGGGATAAAAACCACCGAAGCAACCTTTTCTTTGGCAAAACAGCTAGATGTCGAAATGCCTATCACTCAGGCTGTTTATTCGGTAATTCACGATAAAGTTCCGGCTATGGATGCTTTTAAACTATTGATGAGCCGCTCTTTAAAAGCAGAGTAAATCTAAAACAAGCGATTAGGAATATAAATATGTCAAGTTTACCTGTTTTGGGTGTTATTGGTTGTGGAAATATGGGGTCTGCTATTTTAAAAGGGCTTGGTTCTCTTGATCAAGCTTTGTTTAGTTTGGTTGCTTTTGATCGAAATCAACATAAACTTGAGGCGTTACGCCCTTTAGGGGTTAAAGGAACATCAAGCATGGCGGAACTTGTCAAAGTTTCTGATTGGTTGATTTTTGCAATTAAACCTCAACAGCTTTTATCTGTATTGGAAAGTCTTGGTGAATCTTTAAAAGATAAGGTAATAGTTTCTATTGCTGCCGGTGTTTCTTTAAACGCTTTGGAAAAAGCTTCTTGTAACAATACCGTCGTTTTTCGAGTTATGCCGAATACGCCGGCAACCGTAGGCGAGGGGGTTTTTGCTATTTGTTATGATGAGTCTAAAATTTCCGAGATACAAAAAAAGGTTATAGTTGACTTATTTAATAGTCTGGGGCGTGCCGTTATTTTGCCCGAAGCTAAATTTAATGCGTTTTCGGCGTTAATTGGCTGTGGTCCGGCTTATGTCTTTTATCAAATGGAGGCTTTGGTTGAAGCCGGTGTAAGTTTAGGGCTCAGCAGGGCAGAAAGCACCTTGATGGTTGTTGATTTGTTTTACGGTAGCGTTGTTTTGGCAAAAGAAAGCGGAAAGCATTTATCTGTTTTGAGAGAAGAAGTTTGTTCTCCGGGTGGAATGACAATTGCGGGAATCAATAAATTTGATAGCGACGGAATAAAAGGTAAGTTAATAGAAGCTGTCTTTGCTGCATATCAAAAAGGTAAAAAGATGGAAGAAGATTCAGCAAAAGAAAGCCAAAAAGGTTAAAGTTTGAAATGGTTATTTTTTTAAGATTAAATAATGCTTAATTTTGAGGTGTGAGATGAAAAAACTGCAAAAACGCTTTGATGATTTTATTGCCCTTAAGTCTTTAAAACATACACATCAGCGTAATTTAATCTTTGATGTTTTTTTAAATTCTGATGGACATTTAAGCACGGAAGAGCTTTATGAAAAAATAAAAAGCATTGATAGCTCAGTAGGACAGGCAACAGTTTATCGCACCATGAAATTGCTTTGCGAGGCGGGAATTGCCCATGAAATACATTTTGGAGATGGTCTTACTCGCTATGAAGTTGATGATAGCGGAAAAAAACACCATGATCACTTAATTTGTACGGTTTGTGGGAAAATTTTTGAATTTGTTGATGAATTGATTGAACAACGTCAAAAAGAGTTGGCAAAAAAATATGACTTTGATTTAACCTCACACCGTATGTATTTATATGGTGTGTGTGCTGATTGTCGAAAAAAGATTTAGGATATGACAGACTTAAAACTTGTACTTATTCCGAAAAACAAGGAAAATATCCAAAATATTAAGCTAGATAGGCAACTTTTGGAGACGGAAGAGTGTAATATTTTGCAAATAAAGGCCGATAAAGAAGAGTTTTTATCTCAGGTTATTTATTTATCAGGGTTGCTTGAACCTTTACCTTTATGTTCCGGGCTTGGCTCTTGTACTTTGTGTCGAATTCGCTTTCTTGAAAATCCGCCGAAACCCTTGAATCAAGAGCTAAATAAGCTGAGTGCGGAAGATATTAAAGCGGGTTGGCGACTTTCTTGTTTAAGAAAAATAGAAGATGAACCTTTATATCTTGCGTTGCCAAAATATGCACGTTTGGCAAGGACAACACACAAAGTAGCTAAAAATCAACTGGTTGAAGACCAAAATGTAACATTGGCAATAGATTTAGGTTCAACCTCTGTGTATTGGTCTGTAAACTCTCAAGATAATAATGCTAATTTGCAAAACATAAAACAACAAAGTCAACAGCAAAAAGTTGAAGGCGTTTTTTTAAACCCTCAAATGGGAGCAGGTGCAGACGTAATTTCTCGTTTGGCTTTCGCAAATACACTTGAAAAACGTAGGCAATTGCAAAATGTAACTTTGGATAGTTTTCGCCGAATTTTGAACGACTTGACCGACGAGGGTTTTCCTCGCCCCAAAGAATTGTGTTTGGCGGCGAACTCCGTGATGACTTATTTGACTTTAAACAAAGACCCGCAAAGATTGGCGGCGGCTCCTTATAATCTAACTTATCGGGGTGGGTGTTACGAATATCTTGAGGGCTTGCCGCCTATTTGGGTTGCTCCCTTGCTGAGTCCTTTTGTCGGAGGCGATATTTCGGCGGGCATTGCCTTTATTTTATTTGGCAAAGAATATGTCGATAAAAAAGAAAATTTTTTTGATGAAGCTTTGGTTAAACCTGAATATCCTTTTATTTTAGCAGACTTGGGAACAAACGGAGAGTTTGTATTGTGTCTTGGTCCTGATGATGCGATAATTAGCAGTGTGCCGATGGGACCTGCACTTGAAGGAATAGGGCTATCTTGCGGTGCTATGGCAAGCCCCGGGATAATTTCGAGTTTTAGTTTGAGTCCTCAGGGGCTTTTGGCTCATAAACTGCAACAAACAGAAATGCATTCAACAAGTTATGCGGTAAAAAAAGAAGGTTTAACGGCAACAGCCTATTTAAACTTATTGGCTCATTTATTACAGCTTAATATTATTGATGCAAACGGTTTGTTCAAAAAAAATAATGAAATATTTCACCCCTTGGCGAAAAAAGTTCTCTTGCAAAATGGTGAAGAACGCTTAATCAACGATCAGGTGAAAGGCACTTATTTAAAACTTGATGATAAATTATATTTAAGTTCTGTTGATATAGAAGAAATTCTCAAGGTAAAGGCGGCGTTTAGTTTGGCGGTTAAGAGCCTTTTAAACAGTGGCGGTATTCAGTTTAAAGACCTTAAACATTTTTTTCTTGCCGGGGCTTTAGGTAAATATATTGCTGTGGAAAACTTGGAGACTCTTGGTTTTTTACCTTTGGGCGGTGGAAATTTAGTAAAGAATATAGGCAACAGCTCGCTTAGTGGGGCAAAGTTGTTTTTGAAATATCCTGAAACCCGAGAGCGTATTTTAACTTGGATAACTAATATAAAAGAATTGGAATTAGCTAGGCAACAAGCTTTTATCGATGCGTATGTCGAAGATATGAAATTTAGTTTTTATTAGCTCAAAAAAATGTGGTGAATAGTTTTGTTTGGAAATATAAATTATAAACTTTTACTAAAGGATACCTATAGAAATTGCGTTCATGGCAGTTTTTAGATTTTTCCTAAAGAAAAAAATCTTTCAATAACCTATATTTTTTCTAGACTTCGTTTTTTACTTGTGTTATATTCCCAACATGAAAAAGAACTTTATATCCATAACGTGTTGTTTTAAAAGGCTTTTTATAAATAAAAACTTACTGCTGTTGGTTTTACTTTGTGTTCCAACTTTTTTGATGCAGGCAGGGTGTGCAAAACATCCGGCTTCGACTGCACCTATTATTGTTAAATCCAATACAAAAGGTGAAGCCGTGGTCAATACTGCCCGTAGCATGATCGGAACACGCTATAAACTCGGCGGTACCAATCCTAATGGCTTTGATTGTTCAGGTTTCGTCTGTTGGACTTTTGCCAAATATGGTAAAGATATGCCACGAACAGCGAGAGAACAGGGTGCTGTTGGTGATAAGTTAAACGTTAGCTCATTAAAACCGGGTGATGTTGTTGTTTTTAAAATACGACGCGGTTATCATTCCGGTATTTATACGGGAGACGGAAACTTTATTCACAGTCCAAGAAAAGGTGAAAGCGTTAGGGAAGACTCTATTTTCTCAAAATATTGGCAGAATAAGCTGATTGCGGCACGCAGGGTTTTATAGCAAATAAATTTTTGTGAATTGTCTATTATGTTAAATTGTATTGTTCAAGAAAAAAAACTTACAACAGCCAACAAACGTGTGGCTGTTTTTTTTACCGGTGGAACGATTGCAATGCGTAGTTTGCCTGATCAAGGGGTTGTTCCTGTTGATTTGGTTAATGAGTTAAGCCAGAGTATTCATAAAAATATTCCTAATCTACAGCTTGAATTGGTTCATTGGGGCGATCTTCCAAGCCCACATATAAGCCCTGAACATATGCTTGAATTGTCGTCTGAAGTGGCTGAAATAGCTAAGCGAGATGATATTTGCGGCGTTGTGGTTAGCCATGGCACTGATTGCATGGAAGAAACCGCGTTTTTGCTTGATGTTACTTTAAAGCTCGATAAACCTGTTGTAGTTACGGGGGCAATGCGTTCTTTTGATGAAGAAGGCTATGATGGTTTTAGAAATTTAATTATGGCGATAAAAGCCTGTTTGTTACCTTTACCGAAAGAATGTGGTGTGGCTGTTTTGATGGCTGATAAACTTTACTCGGCAAGAGAGGTAACAAAGGTACACTCAATGAGCATTAATTCGTTTGATAGCCCCGGAACCGGAGCAATCGGCGTTTGTGTGGGTGATTGTATCGCTTTAACCCGTATACCCGTGGCGTCTCCGACTTTAGAGGTTGAAAAAATTAAAGCTAAGGTTGAACTTATTGCGTTAGCTCCCGGAATGGACGGAAAGTTTATTGCGTGTGCTAGAGAAAGCGGGGCAGATGGTATCGTTATAGAAGCATTAGGGGCGGGAAATATTCCGATTTCTGCTTTGAGTGAAGTTGAAAAAACGCTTAAAGCCAATGTGCCGATCGTGTTAACCTCTCGCTGTATAGAGGGTGGGGTTTGGCCTGTTTATGGTTATCGTGGCGGGGCTGCGACTATGGAAAAACAAGGTATTATTCTCGGTGGAAGTTTGTCGGCACAAAAAGCCAGAATACTTTTAATGCTCGCTTTAAGTAATGATTTAAAATTAAATCAATTAAAAGAAATATTTCACTACTATATTCGTTAAAACTCTATAAAAGATGGGAACTTTGGTAAAGAAAAATGGAACCAATAAAAAACGACTGTAACGGAAATAACGCAATCGACTCTTTAAGCCTTGATTCTTGGCGTTTGTTTAAAATAATGGCGGAAATAGTCGAGGGTTTTGAGGTTTTAGGAAAAATTAAAGAGTCTTGTATTTCTATTTTTGGTTCGGCAAGAGTCAAAGAAGATCACCCTTTATACGAAGAAACAAGACAAATCGCCAAGCTTTTGGCAGAATCGGGTTTTGGAATTATCACCGGAGGTGGCCCCGGAATAATGGAAGCCGGAAATAGAGGTGCAAGCGAAGGTGGCGGCCAATCTATAGGGCTTCATATCTATTTGCCTCATGAACAAAAAACAAATTTTTTTATGAAAACCCAGCTGACCTTTCGTTATTTTTTTATTCGTAAACTTATGTTTATAAAATATGCGTCGGGTTACGTCGTTATGCCGGGGGGAATGGGGACTCTTGATGAGTTGACAGAAGCTTTTGTCTTGATGCAAACAGCAAGAATAAAACCTTTTCCTATTGTGCTTTATAAAAATGAATTTTGGGGCGGATTAATCGATTGGTTAAAAGATAAAATGGTGAGTGAAGGGTTTATGAGTCCTCATGAGCTTGATCTTTTGGCGATTAAAGATACCCCGGAAGAAGTTCTTGAATTTTTTAAAGCTCATCGTTAAAAAATATGATTTTAAGTGAGAATGAACGCTTTCCTAAGCGAATTATTCCCCAGCCTCCGCCTCCCTGGAAAACCTGGGAAGAGTTGATGGATCTTGCTTTAATAGAGGCAGAGTACAGTGCGTCTTTAAATGAAGTTCCTGTTGGAGCTATTATTGTTGATAAGAGTGGAGATATTCTTGCTAAAACTGGAAATAGGTGTATAAGCAATAATGACCCAACGGCACATGCTGAAATTTTAGCATTAAGGGAAGCCGCGCAAAGAATTAAAAGCTATAGACTTTGTGAATGTTATTTGATAGTTAGTCTAGAACCATGTTTGATGTGTTTGAGTGCAATTTTTAATGCTCGCTTAAAAGGTATTGTTTGGGGAGCAAAAGAACCTAAAACAGGGGCAATCAGTTCTCGCCTAAACGGTTTTGAGCTTGATTGTTTTTTGCATGATAATATTTGGGAGCTTGGTGGTATAAAAGAAGAAAAAAGCGAAGAAATACTTAAAGTTTTTTTTAAAAAGTGTAGATAAGATATAAAGTATGGTTTTAAGATAAAAAATGTTGAACTTTAGTAAAATATTGTGTAATAATGTCATAGTAAAATAAATTTTGAATATTGCAGTTTTTCGTATGATTAGTAGATTTTTTATTAATTAAATTTCTGTTCTCGGTAGGTTCGGCATGTTAGAACACTTGTTTATTCCGCTTAATCAGCTTAAAAGCACTGAAAGTGTTTACGCTCTTGTCAAAAAAACTTTTGAAGAAAGAAGTGTTTCTTACGCTAATCTGGGTGATATATTTTTTATATTGCTTGGAGTGATCGCCATTGCCTTACTCGGTATGGCAATAATTGCTTATCGTAATTCTCGCAAAAAATATATTCCTTATGATTGGATTATAAACCCCTCAGAGTTGAATAAAATTTTTAACGATTCTATTGATCAAAGAGCTCGTTATGAAATTACTTTCCCTGTTGAAGAAAACGGAACTCGTCGCCCCGGAATTGTAACAGCTTTAAGCTCTGTTGGTTCAGGTGTATTAAATTTTGATTGTGCTGATATAGAAAATCTTTCAAGTTCTTGGCTTGGAAGAGACGCTGAGTTATATTTTAAAGTAAAAAATGAAAATAAAAAATATGTCTTTTATTCTTTTCGCTCTGTAATTGACGGAATACGCAAGCTCAGAGACAGTACGTGGATGTTGAGTTTTCGCATTCCAAGCCACCTTGAAACTAAACAAAAACGCAATTTTTTACGCATTACTCCGTCTGTGGAGCATGTTATGGGTCTTGCAATTTGGCAAACTGACCCGATTACAGGTGCTTTACCCAGTGATATAAAACTTTGTGGTCGCCCTGTTTTAGCTTTGGTTCCGGGGCGAGTAAATCAAGTTGAACTTAAAGATATTTCCGCAGGTGGCGGACGCATCACGGTTCGCAAAGAAGATGCGGAAAACTCTTCATTAGAGTTTAATATCGGCGAGCGTTTGGTTTTATTGCTTGATTTGTTAGAGCCTGAACAAAATACCCGCTTAAGACTTTTGTTTCATTGTAAGGTTCAAAATCCTTTTATTGATTTTGCCAAGCAACATATCGAGGTCGGTATTCAGTTTATTGAGTGGGGAAAAATAAAAGAAGCAACTTCAAGCGAAATAGAGTGGTTTAAAATAGCAAAGCTTGGCGAAGTTGAACCCCTTGGAAACTGGATTATGCGTAGACACTTGGAGTCATATCGAGAAAACTCTTTGGTAGACGACGAATAAATTTACTTTATATTGTTGCTATATTTGTCATTTATTTTGATCTTGTCTTTTTTGCAATGACAAATTATAAGTAGTAACATAAATAAGTTGACTGAATGAACAAACTTAGTGTGATCTTCACAATCTGACGATTTTGATTGTGTTTTTATTAACTTTAACCTAGGAGTATGTTTTGGACGGAGGCACGGACAGTAGTCTTTGGCAACGAATTTTAAAAATTTTTCACTCAAAAAACTCATGTGAAAGCGTTGAACAAGCTATTTTAGATGCGGAAGAAGACGGCGATATTTTAGCTGATGAAAAATCAATGTTATTGCGAGTATTACGCCTTGATGAGCTTTTAGTTCAAGATATTATGACCCCGCTCTCAGACGTAACCGCTATTTCGTCAGAGTGTACCTTGAATGAATCAGTAAAGATCATAGTTGAATCAGGTCATTCGAGGGTTCCTGTTTATCAGGGAAACAAAGAAAATATTATCGGTATAGTTTACGCCAAAGATATGATAAAATATATCTATCAAAAGGCACCAAGTCATTCTAATATTACCGAATTTATGCGTGAACCTTATTTTGTTCCGGAAACAAAAAATGCCGCCCAACTTTTGCATGAATTTCGTGCAAGAAAAAATCATCTGGCGTTATTATTAAATGAATATGGTTCTGTTGTTGGAATAATCAGCATAGAAGATATTATAGAACAAATAGTCGGCGAAATCGAAGATGAACACGATATGCCCAAAGAAGACGATATTAAGGCATTAGATTCTACTCATTTTATTTTATCCGGGCGTACGACTTTAGAAGATCTTGAGTCAGAAGTCGGCCTAAAAATAGAATCGGAAGATGTTGATACTATCGGCGGTTATCTTTGTGAACTTGCGGGAAAAGTTCCTCAAGCCGGTGATGTCTTTGCACTAGATGCTTGTAGCTGTGAGATTGTTGATGCTGATAATACACAGGTACGCACAATCAAAATAGAGCTTTTGGAAAAAGCTGATGAACGTGAGTAATTTTTAACGAGTTTATTCCAAGTTATAGCTTTTTATTTTGCGATATAAAGTTGCTATTCCGATTCCTAAGGCTTGAGCTGCCAATATTTTTGAATCGGGTGAATCTTTGTATTTTTTTAAAGCGTTTTGAATAGCGTTTTTTTCTAATTCAACAAGAGGCAAAATAGTTTCTTGTTGAATTTTTTCTGTTTCGCTGTCTTTTGTTGATTGAGTAGGCATATTGTTTTGAACATTCTTATTATTTTCTGATAACGCCACCGCATTTAAGATTTTTGTTGGTAACATGCTGACTGTTGCCGAACCGCCGTTTGGAATAATATTAACCAAATATTCCATAATGTTTTCAAATTCTCTTACGTTTCCCGGCCAAGTATATTTTTGTAAAACGTCAAGCATTCTTAAAGTTGGACGTACTAATTTTTTAGAAAACAATATGCAGTATTTTTCCAGAAAAAAGTTTGCCAAGGCAGAAATATCTTCGATCCTTTCTCTTAACGGCGGAATTTTTAACGGAATAACATTTAAGCGATAATATAAATCTTCTCTAAACATACGCTGGCTTATAAGTTCTTGGAGAAGGTCGTTAGTAGCGGCGATGATACGCACATCAATCTTTATGATTCTATTTGAACCAAGGCGGGTAATGGTTCTGTCTTGTAAAAATCTTAAAAGTTTTACCTGAAGATAAATAGGCATTGCACCTATTTCATCTAAAAACAATACGCCTTGATGTGCCATTTCAAACTTTCCCATATGTCCCGAAACACTCGCGCCGGTAAAAGCTCCGCCAACATAACCGAAAAGCTCGCTTTCCAATAAATTATCGGGAATAGCTCCGCAGTTAATAGCAACAAAAGGCTTATCAGAACGATCACTTTCGGCGTGAATTGCTCTAGCGAACATTTCTTTTCCTGTTCCACTTTCTCCGGTTATCAAAACGGTTGAAAGGGTAGGGGCAATATTTATAACTCTTTGTTTTAATTCGAGTATTTTTCTGCTCTCACCAATGATTGAGTCTAAGTTGCTGGTTTCTTTATTAAAAACTATTTGTGAGAGTTGTTTACGATAAGCGGGAAGAGAGTCAAAAACTAAAGCGGAATTAAAAGTATCATCTTCTGAATTTAATTGAGATAAATGTCCGAGCATAACTAAAATGCGACCATCAACATTAATTTCAAATTCTTCCATACCGGAAAGGGTAACGCCTGTTTTTTTGATGGTAATATCTTTTAGTTGAGTTTGTTCTGTTATGTTTAATGATTTTTTTGCGGTGTTATTGAGGTAAGTAATCATTCCTTGGGTGTTTGTTGTTAAAATACCCCTATTATCCGTGTCTGTAATTTTTAAAAATGTGTCGAGCAAGTGTTCTGTTTGTTTCGTGTGTTGTTTTTCTGTAACAGCGAAAGAAACAGCATTCGCCATTTGTTCGACAAAGGCTTTATATACTTCTATTTTTTCTAAAATACGCTCTCTTTCTTCTTGAGTAAAGCAGATAATACTGATTACCCCTAAAACCTTATTGTTATGTTTAATCGGCGTACTGAGCGAGAGGGTTTCTTTACAGTTTTTGCGATTGGAACAGCCCAGACAAAT
Source organism: Desulfovibrio litoralis DSM 11393 (assembly GCF_900143255.1). Classification (NCBI taxonomy): domain Bacteria; kingdom Pseudomonadati; phylum Thermodesulfobacteriota; class Desulfovibrionia; order Desulfovibrionales; family Desulfovibrionaceae; genus Desulfovibrio; species Desulfovibrio litoralis. Next base: position 167,153 of record NZ_FRDI01000003.1, on the reverse strand, counting down.
TTCGTTTTCACGAGGGTTTAACATTATAATCGCTTCTTTGTTTTTTAAAACGTGGCGATATACTTGTCCTTCTTGCTTTATGCTTTGACCAACGCCTTGTGCATACATGCCCGTTCCGGCAATACGCACAAGATTAATGTCGGCAACCTCAACGTTAATATTGGTTACTGTGTTTATGAGCTTTGTATAACGTTCAACATAAGCGGAAATTGAGGATAGCATAACATTCCTTTTTTCATTACATGGCTGAAAAGCAAGTGGGTAAATAAACAATTTTTATCATAATGATAATAGGATTTATTTTATCAAAGTGATAATGTCTGTTAACATTTTTAAATATAATGTTTTTTTAGGTTTTTAATTGTTTTTGAGGTGATTCTCAAAATGATAATTTATCATAATGATAACGCATGAAAAAGTAAACAGTTATTTAAAATATAAAATAAATTTAGTTTTAACAGCATGTTATGTTGTTTGTTTGCATTGGAATATTAATTGCTTGTGAGATGATTATAACACAATAACTTTTGTATTACATTTGTTAAGGAGATTAAAATAATGAGTTCGGTTGAGTTTTTTAAAAATCCAAGGTTGAAAAAAGTCGGAGAAGGTGCAAGTTTAGAAGATTTTAGCACTAAGGAAGCGACACTTGTACGTAATTTTCATAAAAGTTTTCGTGAATATAGTTTAACTCCTTTGGTCAAGCTTAATAAATTGGCTGAAGACTTTGGCGTAGATAGTATTTTTGTGAAAGACGAATCTAAGCGTTTCGGCTTAAACGCCTTTAAGGTTTTAGGCGGTTCTTATGCTATTGGTCGTTTATTGGCTCAAAAATTAAATCGTTCAATTGAAAGTTTGACTCGTGATGAGCTTTGTTCTGATCAAGTTCATAAACAACTTGGTGATATTACTTTTGCTACTGCAACTGATGGTAACCACGGGCGTGGAGTGGCTTGGACAGCACAGCAATTAAAACAAAAAGCCGCTGTTTATATGCCTAAAGGTTCCGCTCAGATTAGAGTTGATAATATCAGAGCGACCGGTGCAACTTGTACTGTTACTGATTTAAACTATGACGATGCGGTCAGACTCGCTAATGAAAATGCTGAGAAACATGGTTGGATCATGGTTCAAGATACGGCTTGGGAAGGTTATGAAGACATTCCTCGTTGGATTATGCAAGGTTATATGACTCTTACTATCGAAGCCTTGGAACAATTGCGTGAGCAAGGTGTAGAACGCCCGACTCACGTTTTTTTACAAGCAGGCGTAGGCTCTTTTGCCGGTGCGGCTCTTGGTTTTATTGCTTCTGCTTTTGGTGATAATTTACCGATAACTACCATTGTTGAACCTGAAAAAGCAGATTGTATTTATAAGTCAATGGTTGCTGCTGATGGTAAACCACATAACGTAACCGGAGATTTAGATACTTTAATGGCCGGTCTTGCTTGCGGAGAGCCAAGTACTATCAGTTGGGGTGTGTTAAGAGATTACGCTGCTGGTAGCATTTCTTGTCCTGACTATATTGCCGCCAACGGAATGCGTATTTTATCTTCTCCATTAGGTGATGATCAAAGAGTTATTTCAGGAGAGTCCGGTGCCGTTACTTGCGGTATTCTTGAATATATTATGAAAAGCCCTAAAGGAGCTGAAATTCGTAAGGCTTTGGGCTTAGATAAAAATTCTAAAGTATTGTTGATCAGTACAGAGGGTGATACTTCGCCGAATACTTTTAAAGAAGTTGTCTGGCATGGTGCATTTCCTGAACCAAAATAAATTTTAAGTTAATAAAAAGAGTGAAAGAGGAATAAAAACAATGCTTACATCCAGTGAAGAAAAAGAAGTAAGAGAACTTTGTCAGGCACTAATCAAAAGCCAAAGCTTATCAGGGCATGAAGACGGTGTTGTAAAGATTCTCAAAGATTATATGGAAAAAAACGCTTTTGACGAAGTTTTTGTTGATCGTTACGGCAGTATAATTGGTTGTATAAAAGGTAAAAGACCGGGGTTAAAAATTTTATTTGATGGTCATATCGATACCGTACCTGTACCTGATCCAAGCGTTTGGAAGCATGATCCTTTTGGCGGAGAAATAGATAACGGTCGCATTTACGGTCGTGGAACTTCTGATATGAAAGGTGCGGTTGCGGCTATGTGTGTTGCGGCTGCTAAATTTGCCAGAGATACCAAGCGTGATTTTGCGGGTTCTGTTTATGTTGCCGGTGTTGTGCATGAAGAATGTTTTGAAGGAATAGCCGCTCGTGAAATCAGTGAACGAGTTAAGCCTGATGTGGTAATTATCGGTGAAGCTTCTCAACTTAACCTTAAGATAGGTCAAAGAGGTAGAGCGGAAGTCGTTATAGAAACTTTTGGCGTTCCTGCTCACTCTGCTAGCCCCGATAAAGGCGTTAACGCTGTTCATGCCATGATGAAACTTTCCGCCGAGCTTGAAAAAGTTACTCCAAAAGCAGACCCAATTTTAGGAGCAGGCGTTTCTGTTTTAACAGATATTATTTCAACGCCTTACCCCGGTGCTTCTGTTGTTCCGAGCCATTGCCGTGCAACTTATGATCGCCGTTTATTGGTGGGTGAAACGCCTGAAAGTGTAATTGAACCTTACAATGAAGCTATTAAGCGCGTGAGTGCTTCCGACCCTAAATTTAAAGCCAAGGCGAGTTTTGCTCGTGGACATGAAAATTGTCATACCGGAAATACTATTGAGGGCGAACGTTTCTTCCCGGGTTGGTTGTTTGAAGAAAAAGAAGAATTTATTCAAAAACCGTTGATTGCTTTAAAGGCCGCTGGTTTTAATCCTTCTATTTCACATTATTCATTTTGTACCAATGGTAGCCACTATGCAGGAGAAAAAGGAATTCATACCTTTGGGTTTGGTCCTTCTCTTGAAACTTTGGCTCACACTATTGATGAATATATTGAAGAAAGTCAATTGTATAGTGCAACCGAAGGTTACGCTATTATCAGCAACTCTTTATTAAAGGACTAGGTGAAATATGGAAACAACAGGTATGAATCCAACATTTTATATTGTTATAGCTTATATGGCAGTAATGATTGCTATAGCTTTATATGTATCTTTTAAAAAAGTAAAAAGCTCAGAAGATTACCACTTAGCCGGGCGTTCTTTAGGGCCTTTAATGATGGCGGGAACTTTAGCGGCTGCTGAAATTGGTGGCGGTAGCACTATCGGTGTTGCGGCTAAAGCTTATGGTTCTTGGGGCTTATCCGCCGGTTGGTATGTTGTTTGTGCGGGTATTGGTATTTTCTTAGTATCATTCGTCGCTCCGTTTTTACGCCGCTCAATGGCAACAACCGTTCCTGAAATTATTGGGCGACGTTACGGAACTCCCGCTCATATTATAACGACCTTTTTATCTTTGTGTACTTTGTTTGTGGCAACAGCCGCACAGATACAAGCCACTAGTGCGATTATTGAAACTATTTCCGGTGGCGACTTTGTTACGGTAACTATTATGGTTGCTATTGTTGTTACTCTTTATACCATGCTTGGTGGTTTAGTTTCCGTTGCTTTTACTGATATTGTTCATATTCTTTTTATTACTGTAGGTATGGCGATTGCTATGCCGATTATTTTACAAGGTGCCGGCGGTTGGGAAACTGTTAGTGCGAATATTGCTGCTACTGCTCCTCAAAAATTAGGCTTAACTGAGGTAGGTTGGAAGACGATCATTGGTCTTATCCTGATGTATTTTATGACCTTCTCGACAGGGCAAGAAGCTGTTCAACGTTATTTTGCGGCACGTGATATTAAAACTGCTCGCTTAGGTTCTTTCCTTTGTTCAGCATTAATGGCTCTTTATGGCTTTATCCCTGCTATTATCGGTCTTTGTGCTTTAGCTCACTTCCCAGATATTAAAGCAACCCAAGCTATGCCTATGGCGGCTATGAAGTTTGCTCCTATAATGATCGCTGGTTTAGTTATGGCTTCTGTTGTTGCCGCTACTATGTCTAGTGCATCAGGTAACTTAATCGCTTCTTGTACTTTGTTTACCAAAGACGTTTATCAAAAATATGTTAACCCTAACGCGAGTGATAAGACTATCTTATTTTTAAGTAAGGCTGTTGTTGTTGTGATGGGTGCATCTTGTCTTATTATTGCTTTAAACCCTGCTATCGGTATTATTGAATTGTTAGTATTCGGCTTTACCATGCGTTCTGCCGGTCCTTTCGCTGCCTTTATTTTTGGTTTTGTTTATAAAAATGCTACCGTACACGGTGGATTGGCTGCTATTATTGGTGGTTCTATCGCCGCCGGTGTTTGGCAGTATTATGGCGAACCTTATGGTGTTATGTCTCTGGTTTTTGGTTCTATCGTAAGTACGATTTTATTCTTTACTGTATCTAAGATCGAACGTAGCATGGGTGTTCCTGCTGCTCCGCCTGCTATTAGTGCTGAAAATATCGAACAAAACCGTCTTTCAGAGTTGAGATAGTTATGAAACGTATAATAATTAACGGTGTTATTATTGACGGTTCAGGTTCTGAAGGTTTTAAAGGTTCTGTTGCGATTCAAGATGGTGTAATTAGTGCCATTGGCAATGATATTTCCACAGATGGTTTTGATGATGTGATTGATGCCCAAGGTATGGTTATCAGCCCGGGGTTTATTGATACTCACAGCCATTCTGACCTTGAAGTTTTTAAACACCCGCATTTGACTCCAAAAGTTATGCAAGGTGTTACGACAGAATTTTTGGGTCAAGACGGTATTGCTTTGGCTCCGTTACCTATAGAATATATTAGTCCTTGGCGTAAAAACCTTGCCGGTCTTGACGGTGATAAAGATGATTTTGACTGGGAGTTTAAAACTACGGCAAATTATTTGAAATTATTGGAAAAGAACGGTTCTGCCACTAACCTTTGTTATCTTATTCCCCACGGTAACGTGCGAATGGAAGCTCGGGGTTTAGATAGCGGAATAGCCACGGAAACAGAACTGAAAAAAATGTGTCAGGTTTTACAGCGTGAACTTGATGCCGGTGGTTTTGGTTTTTCAACCGGCTTAATTTATATGCCTTGTGCTTATTCCGATACGCGTGAAGTTACAGAGCTTTGTAAGGTAGCCGCAAAAAATAAAGTGCCTTTTGTTATCCACCAACGTAGCGAAGCTGATTCTATTTTAGAATCAATGGAAGAAGTTATTTCTGTTGGGCGAGATTCTGGTGTGAATGTACATTTTTCACACTTTAAGCTCTGTGGCAAAAATAACGCACATTTGTTTGATAAGGTTTTGGCTTTGCTTGATAAAGCTAAGGCAGAGGGGATTAAGGTTTCTTTTGACCAATATCCTTATGTTGCCGGAAGCACTATGCTTGGCGTTATTTTACCGCCTTGGGTACACTCGGGCGGAACGGATAAATTGCTTGAGCGTCTTAACTCACCTGAAGATCGTAAAAAAATGACTGCGGATATTTGGAACGGTATTCAAGGTTGGGATAATTTTGTGGCTTTTGCCGGTTTAGACGGTATTTTTGTTACTGATGTTAAAACAGAAGCCAACAAAGATATTTTAGGCAAAAACTTGGTTGAATTAGGACAAATTCGTGGTAAAGAGCCTCTTGAAGCGACTTATGACCTTTTATATCAAGAATCAAACGCCGTGGGTATGGTTGATTTTTACGGGTTGGAAGAACACGTTAAAGCGTTTATTGCACGCCCGGAAATGAACGTTTGTACCGATGGTCTTTTAGGCGGAAAGCCTCACCCAAGAGTTTATGGTGCTTTTGCTCGTGTGCTTGGCAAGTATGTGAGAGAAGAACGGGTTATTTCTTTGCATGAAGCTGTGCGTAAAATGACAAGCAAGCCAGCAGAAGTCTTTGGTTTGAAAAATCGTGGTTTGTTAAAAGTAGGTTATTCTGCGGATATTACCGTTTTTGATCCTGCTACGATTATAGATAAAGGAACTTATCAAGAACCTCGTCAATATCCACTTGGCATTAAACATGTTTTAGTAAATGGAACTCCTGTTGTCAGGGATTCAAAACCGTTAACAGATCAGTTACCGGGAAAGGTTTTAAGAAGAAGCTAAATTCATATCACTTTGAATTTTAAACGCATTAAAGCGACGTTTGTATTTTATGATGCAAACGTCGCTTTTAATTTTATTATGACTCTGTTTTTGGCTCTTGACTCATCTATTTTAGGGAGATAGATTTATTTGGAGTCTTTGATGTATTAAATAAGAGTGGTGTTTTGAGATAACGTTATAAAAGAAGGAAGTAAAATGAATAATTCACAACAAGAATTTGAAGCCTTTTTGCAAGCTTGGGAAGAAGATCAGTTAAAGCTTAAACCTTATTGTCTTAAACTTTATGAGACTTTAAAACAAAACCAACAAATTATTTTTGATTATAAAGCTCGCCCTAATGTCAGCTATTCTTTAAGGGCTTCTTTTACTCAGGCAAAGGGTAAATTTAGCTCTCGTCCTTTATTCGTTTTGCTTGATATTATTGATGATGAACCCGAGAGTCGCTGGTTATCTGTTTGTTTTTATGCAGATATGATTAATGACCAAGATGAGCTTGGTGATTTTGTTCCTAAGGGCTTATTGGGTGAAGATGCTTTATGTTTTAACCTTGATGAAGAAAATGCAAACTTATTAGAGTATGTTGTAAAGCGTTTAAATGAGGCTATAAATAACGCGAAATAAACAAAATGAAACAGCTAAGACCGCTGTAAAAATATCTACAGCGGTCTAAATTTTTTTATCAACTTATGTTAACTAAAACTTTTGTTTGTATATATTAAAGACAAACAGCGTTTTAAATTACCAATTAGTTTTAGGCTTAATACGAGCGGCTTTACCTTTAAGGTTACGCAAGAAGTAAAGACGTGCACGACGTACTTTACCCTCAGTAATCATTTCTACCTTTTCGATAAAAGGAGAGTGTAAAGGGAAGATACGCTCAACGCCCACACCATCAGAAATTTTACGCACTGTAAAAGTAGCACTGGTGGTTCCGCGGTGGATACGGATAACGTTTCCTTGGAAAACCTGAACTCTTTCTTTTTCGCCTTCGATAATACGCATGTGAACCTTAACGGTATCACCTGATTTAAAGCGTGGAATATCCATACGCATTTGTTCACGTTCGATATTTTGAATAATATTCATTCCTAAACCCCTTTTTGAGAGTAATTTCTTTAATTTTAAAACCAATCACCAAGTATACGATCAAACATAATAGCAACGGCAGATCGTACGGAAAGGTGATTATAACCACTTGGTCGAATTGGTGGGAGCATAAAATTTAATTTTGCGATTAATTCTGAATGCAACCCGTGTCCTGTTCCAAAAACTAACAAGACAGGTTTTTGTTTTAACAAAGCTCTTAGTTCATTAAAGTTTATGTTTTTTGGATAAGCTATTTTTTTATTTTTTTGTTTTTTGGAAGGCAGCAACGCACTTGTCCCTATTAAAATCGGATATTCTCCGGTTTGTTGATAAAGGTCGTCGACTGCTCCCTCAATATAATCAACACATTTTACAAGAGCCAACGCCTTGGCACGATCGGGGTTTGCTTTAGCCCCGACCCCCCGGACCCAATGTAAAACAATATCGTCCAGTAGTTTCTGTTGGTCTTTTAATGGTGTTGAAATATAAAAATTTCTTAATCCAAAGGTGCATGAACTTCTTGCTATATCGTGAATGTCAAGATTTGTCAAAGAAACTGTGCATTTTTTTTTATCTTTTCCTGTGATAGGGGAATGAACCAAGGCACAGTGCAGGTTTCTGGCTAATTTTTCTTTTGCGACCTGAGCAATAACCTCAACGTCTTCTTTGTATAATTCTTGGTCTGTTAATAGTTCGGGTCGTGTTTTAAAGGTTTGTCGTAAAGATTCTTCTTTTCGCCAAAGGGCTATTTTTGCGTGATTCCCACTGCGTAAAACCTCAGGAACGCTGATTTCCTCAAAGTTTTCCGGTCTGGTATAGTGAGAATATTCCAATAAGCCATTGCTAAAACTTTCTTCATTGGCTGAATTTTCGTCTCCCATAAACCCCGGCAATAGCCTTGACACACTCTCAATAATTGCAAGGCTTGCACTTTCACCACCGTTGAGAACAAAATCTCCGAGGCTGATACTTTCAAGCTCAAAAAGTTCTTCTATACGAGCGTCAAAACCTTCGTAACGTCCACACAAAATAGTAACTTTTTCTTCTTTCGAGAGTTCTTGAGCCATTTTTTGCGTAAAGGGTTTTCCGCTCGGGCTAAGCAAAAGCACTTTTCCCAGTTGAGTAGAAGAATGTTTTTTTGCCCAAGTTTGTGTGGATTCCAGTGTTTTTTGTTTGAGTCCAAGCTTAATATTTTCTTTGTTTAACTCAGAATCTGTTTCAGAAACAGGCGGATTTCGCTTTATATAATTTTTATCGTCGATAGAACGTAAACAACGGACCAACGGTTCTAACATCATCACCATGCCGGAGCCACCGCCAAAAGGTTTATCGTCGACTTGATGATGAATATCAAAAGTATAATCGCGCGGGTTATGAAAAGAAAAGCTAACAAGTTGTTTTTCTTTTGCTTTACTCATTAAACCGATGTTTAAAGGACCGTTGAAAAAATCCGGAAATAAAGTGATAATATTAAAATGCATTCAGCTTATTTAAACCTAATTATTTGTAATGATAAAAGAATATTGGTGCGTTAATTGTTTTTGATCAGTTTTATAACTCGCTAAGATGATTGATTAAAAAGGCTTTTGTCTAGTTAAAAAAATGTTTTTATTTATAACAAAAGCCTTTTAAAATGAATTATTTTATCTCAGTCCAACTACGCATTGCCGTATAGTCGTTTGAAGGCGTAAAAATACAAAGGGCTTTTCCGGCTTGAGGATATTTATTGGTAGTTGAATGTTTTATGTTTTCAGGAACATAAACAATATCGCCGGGTTTTGCTTCGGCTGTTTCGCCGTCAACGGTAAAAGTTAAAATACCTTCGAGTACATAAATTACCTCAACGCCACCGTCGTGAATATGTTCAGGAACAACGGCATTTTGTTCTAAACGTAAAGTATTAACACTTAGTTTGGCGTCGGGAATATCTTTTTTGTCGAAAAGCGGTTTAACAATTCTGTTGTGAGGGCTTGGGTCGTGATATTCCGGCAATTCACTACTTTTAAAAATAAGCATATTGTTCTCCTGTTTATGGTAGTTTGAGTGAATATAAAAAAACTATGATGTAATAGGCTTTGGAGTTTCCGCTTGAGCAGGGATAAATTCAAAAGAAAAATGGTTGTTGGTATAAACACAAATTTCTGAGGCTATTGTCATTGATTCTTTAACAATTTCAAGCGGACTTAGAGAACTGTGGCGTGCCAACGCCCTGGCGGAAGATAAGGCAAAAGAACCGCCGCTACCGATTGCCGCAATATTATCATCGGGTTCAATAACGTCTCCCGTTCCTGATAATATAAGAATATTGCTTGGGTTAGCGACTAAAAGCATTGCCTCGAGTCTGCGTAAATATTTATCTTTACGCCAATCTTTAGCCATTTCAACGCTCGCCCTGACGAGGTTTCCGCGACTTTCTTCGAGTTTTGATTCAAAGCGTTCAAATAAAGTAAAAGCATCAGCCGTTGCTCCGGCGAAACCGGCTAAAATAGAACCTTTATATAAACGACGTAGTTTACAGGCGGTGTGTTTCATTACCATGCTGTTGCCAAAGGTTACTTGACCATCGCCTGCCATTGCGACCCCTGTGTCATCTTTAACGGCGAGTATTGTTGTTCCTCTTATTTCCATAACTACCTCAATAAATTATAAATATTTAAAACAACAGAGTGCAAGGTTGTTGTTTAAGTTTGTTGTCAGTGAAAAAGAATATTTGTTGTAATCTTGTTATAGCAATTTTTCAATACTATCAATATTTAATTGATGCTATTGCATAATAGTCTCAAAGTGGCTTTCGCTAGAAAAACACACCAAAAATCACGAATAAAGCCACTAGGCTGGCTTTGCCTGTCCGTGGACTGTGAGAAATTTTGGGGGCTTTGGGGGTATCACTTGAAATAAGGAGAAAATTTAATTTTTCTGTAAAATGAGCGGTTTTGTGTTTTAATTCGTTTTATGCTACGTGTATATAGAGCCTCAAACGTTGAAAAAAGCACGATCTTTAATTGAATGAGAAAAATCTAAAGATTATCTAAGTTTTTTATTGAATTGTCCGATAAGAATCGTATGCGAACTTAATCGTAAAAAAAAAATAAGCTTTACCTAAAATTTTTTTTAATGTAAAAGCAACTTCTCAGTTTTTATATGATAGGAATAAAGTTTATGACTAAGGTTAGAAATTACTTACAACATGTTTTAAATCCGTTGCATATCTATTGCAGATTGCGTTCTTGCGGGTTGGACACAAAAACAGCTCTTAGAATTTCGACTGTTTTTGAACGTTTTTTTTATCGTCCAAGTTGGTTAAGTAAAAATATAGATAATTAAAGCTTTTAATTTTTTATATAATTTATAATAATAAACTCTGATACAAAATAAAGTATCAGAGTTTATTGTTATAAAAGATAATAATTCTTGAATTATATTTTTCTGTATTGTATTTTTATATAACAATTGAGCCATTGAATTTATATCTAAGGAATCCTGCATGTCTAAAGACCTGATTATTGTTGAGTCGCCGGCTAAAGTAAAAACCATAAAAAAATTTTTGGGAAACAAATATGCCGTACATGCGAGCGTTGGACATATTAGAGATTTGCCGTCAAAAGAGCTTGGAGTAGACGAAAATAACTCCTTTGAACCTCACTATGAAGTAATTAAAGGCAAGGAAAAAATTGTCCAAGAACTTCGTCGTGCAGCTTCCGGGGCCGAAAATGTTTATCTGGCTCCCGACCCTGATAGAGAAGGCGAAGCAATAGCTTGGCATATCGCAGAATTAATTAAAGATAAAAATAAACATTTTAAACGTATTCAGTTTAACGAAATTACCGCAAAAGCTGTTAAAGAAGCCCTAGAACACCCAAGAGAAATCAACCAAAATTTGTTTCATGCTCAACAAGCCCGCAGAGTTCTAGACCGTTTAGTGGGTTATAAAATTTCTCCGATACTTTGGAAAAAGGTTAAAAGAGGAATCTCCGCCGGACGTGTTCAATCTGTTGCTTTGCGCATTATTGTTGAAAGAGAAAGAGAACGCCTTGCTTTTGTTCCCGAAGAATATTGGAATATCAGTGCCGAATTACTTGCCGCAACTCCGCCACCTGTAATGTTTGCTTTAAGTAAATATAAAAATAAAAAAGCAGTAATTTCAAGCGGGGAAGAAGCCGACGCACTAGAAGCACATATTAAAGGCAAGCCTTTTATTATTGAAAAAGTTGAAGAAAAAGAAAGAGAAAGGCAACCACAACCACCTTATATTACTTCTACTTTACAACAAAGTGCCAACCAACGTTTAGGTTATCCTGCTAAACGCACAATGAATATTGCTCAAAAACTTTATGAAGGTGTTGACCTTGGCGAGCGGGGGATTACGGCTTTAATTACTTATATGCGTACTGATTCCGTGCGTATTTCTGATGAAGCGAGAAAAAGTGCTGAAACTTTTATTATAGATACTTTTGGTGCGGAATATTATCCTAAAAAAGCCAGATATTTCAAAGGAAAAAACAGTGCCCAAGATGCCCACGAAGCCGTACGTCCTGTTGATGTAAATATTACTCCCGAAGAATTAAAAGGTCAGGTTTCTCCTGAACAATATCAATTATATAAGCTAATTTGGTCTCGCTTTGTTGCCTCTCAAATGGCGGCGGCTCGCTTTCATGATACTAATGTAACCGTAAAATGTAATGAAACGGAATGGAAAGCCAAGGGCGAGCGTTTATTATTTCCCGGCTTTTTAAAAGTTAACCCGCAAAAAGAAGATGCTGGGGTTTTACCCCCTTTAAAAGAGGGCGATGAATTAAAATTACAAAGCCTTAAAAAAGAACAAAAATTTACCCAACCTCCCGCGAGATATTCCGAAGCTTCTTTGGTTAGAGAGCTTGAAGAAAAAGGAATCGGTCGCCCGTCGACTTATGCAAGTATTATTTCTACTCTAATGGATAGAGAATATGTTTATCAAGACGAAAAGCACTTTGTTCCGACTGAGCTGGGTTATATTATTTGTGATAAATTAACAGGACACTTTAGCCAGCTCATGGATATTGAATTTACTGCCAAAATGGAAAATTCTCTTGACCAAGTAGCAGAAGGTGAAACTGATTGGGTGCAATTATTACAAAACTTTAATGCCGATTTTGTTCCGGCTTTAGCTTTAGCGGCGAGAGATATGGAGTCTGTGAAAGGCGGTGTTAATACCGATGTACCTTGTCCGCAATGCGGAAAACCAACTATGATAAAATTTGGTAAGGCGGGTTCTTTTTTAGCCTGTTCCGGTTATCCCGATTGTAGCTTTACCAGTAATTTTATCAAAGACGAACAAGGTAATATACAAATTCAAGAAAGAGAAAAGCCCCAACTTGAAGTTGTTGGAAAATGCCCTGATTGTGGTCATGATTTAGTGATCAAAAAAGCTCGAACCGGAAGTCGCTTTATCGCTTGCAGTAATTATCCGAATTGTAAGCATGCCGAACCGTTTTCGACGGGTGTAAAATGCCCGAATTGTGAAAAGGGTATGATTGTAGAAAAAAGTAGCAAAAAAGGTAAATTGTTTTACGCTTGCGACCAATATCCTAACTGTGATTTAGCTTTATGGGACTATCCGGTTCCTGAGCGTTGTCCTTTATGTGATAACCCTATCTTAGTAAAAAAACAAAGCAAAGCTAAAGGGCTTGTGATTAGTTGTCCGAACAAAAGCTGTCGTTATTCTCGCTCGGTTGAAGAGTAAACAATTAAAGGCAGAAGAGAGGGGGCTTGCTTTGAGGGCAAGTCGTCTGGATATTTGTTTACACGTATATAAAATGTTTTTTCTGGTAATTTTTTATTGTTTGTCCTAATATATCCTTATAACCGCCATAAAGACAAAAACAAAATTAAATTTCCCAAAGTAACGTATTTAAAAAACATAAGGTGCTTAAATTGTGCATTTTTATTTTTTTAGATATTCTCTTAAGTTTTTTTAGATTTATACGATAAGTAAGTTAGAGCTATTTTTATAATGCTCTTTGAATGTAAAAAATATCAATCTTACTTTTCCCTTATTGATTGACATTATTTTTATTATTCATTACATAATGAAAATAAAAAAAACATTGTGTTTATATTTGTTTTAGTATATAATGGAATTGTATCTCGAAAATTAAGGAGAGCTTACTGTGAAAAGTATGACTTTAAAAACGCAAGTGTTAGCCGTTTTAACACTATTTGGTTGTGTGGCGTTAGGAAATGTATATTTGCCACTTTCTGCTTATGCACAGCCTTCTAATAATGCTTCCTCTTCTACTCCTGAAAGCACAGGAGCTATTGAAGTAAAATCTTCTATATTGGCGACTATTGGTCATCACCCACAAATCAAAGCTTTGCAGGAAAATCGCCAAGCCGCAATTCATGATGTCAGCCGTGCTCGTAGCGGTTGGTTGCCAAGAATAGATGCCAGAGCCGGATACGGTGCAGAGCAAGTTAATGATTCGACTACTCGTAGCGTTACAGGACAAAAAACCAATACCTATTATGATAGAACAGAAGCCTCTTTAACGTTCCAACAAACTCTTTGGGACGGTATGTCTACTTGGAACAGAGTAGAGCAAGGGCAAGCTACTCTTGAATCAGTTGAAAGCCGTTTGTTGGATAATACTGAGGGGCTTTCTCTTGATGCAATCAGGGCTCATATAGAAGTTGCACGTCAACGCCGTATTGTTGCCTTGTCAGAACGCAATATTCAAAACCATAAAGATATTCTTGAGTCTCAAAAGCAACGCCAACGCTTAGGTGCATCAAGCCTTGCCGACGTTACTCAAACAGAAGGTCGTTTAGCCAGAGCCCAAGCTTCTTTGGCTGAAAACTATTCTACCCTTGAAATAGCTGTTGCCAACTATAAGCGTTTAACAGGTAAAGAGCCTACTGATTTATTGCCGGCTTCAATGCCTGCCGGTGCTTACCCAAGTTTAGATGCTGCTTTAGCGTCGGCTCGCACCAACAACCCTAAAGTTAAAGCCGGAATGGCAGATATTAAAGTTGCTGATGCACAAATAGAAATCGGTAAAGCAAACTTTCATCCTCAAATCTATATTGACGGCGGTCCTTATTATCGTTGGCGTGTAGATAGTAGCGAAACTTACGCTTGGGGCAATAGCGTTATGCTAAGAGCTAGTTGGAACTTGTTTGACGGTTTTTATGATTGGTATAACTTTAAAGGTAACCGTGCTCGTTTGCGCCAGTCTCGTGAAACCTTGGTTGATACCTATGAAAGCTTAGCAGAAACCACAGAAAGCACTTGGAGCCAATTAATTTCTGCTCGCGAACAAGCTCGTTATTTTTCAAATGCTGTTGAGTTTAATACTCAAACCAGAGATATGTATCTTGAGCAATTTAACCTGGGTGAACGTTCTTTGCTTGACGTGCTTGACGCTGAAAACGAATTATATAGTTCTTCTATTCAGTTAGTTACCGCCACACAAAACGAAATAGTCGCTCAATATCGTTTATTGGCTCTTGGTGGCGAACTGCTTAAAGAGTTTGGCATTAATCCTGCTCTTTATATGGTAGATGCTGATAAAAGAGCAAACGAAAGACAAGAAAGATAATAGCTATTAAATATTGTTTACAGAAAAGCGGGTTTTTTATAAGCCCGCTTTTTTTGTTGCCAACTTATTTATTTGGGGTAAAATTATATTGTTTTTCGCTCAAAATTTTTTATACCAACTTGAGATATTATGTCCGAATATTCTTTTTCTGCTCCCTTACGTCCTTTTTATCAAGGGCAACTTGATTTTTTTTGTGCAATTTATGCTGTTTTAAACGCTTTAAAAATCAGCTATGAAATTAATAATCAAGACGCTTTATTCTTGTTTAAAGAAACACTCAAAGATATTTCAAAAGAAGAAACATATTGGCAAGCCACTTTAAATAATCACACAGATTTTCACTGGTTGCCTTTATGGCTTTTATATCAATCTTCAGACAGATATCCGATAAGAGTTGAACAGCCTTTTACTGTTAAAGGCATTGAAAAATGGGCTTTTCATAAAAAAAATAAAACTCAAAAATTCCTTTCTGAGACAAAAGATATACAAACTGAAAAACTGATTACCCATTTACCTTTATTTTTACCCGAAGCTTGTTTAATCAAAAAAGATCGTTCACAAATGTTAGCACAGAAGATTGAAGAATGGTTGGCGAGCGGAATGTGTCGTTCGGTAATTTTACGCTTTCATCGTCATTTACCTTTTTCCGATAAGGCGCTTGTTTCCCATTGGACAACCGGCTATTATATGGTTGGAAATGAGCTGCGTTTATTAGATGCAAGCAAAGAAAAAAATGCTATACATAGTATTCCGTTAGATAATATTTGTACTCGTATTAAAGATATTTCCAAAGATAAATTAATACGTATCGAGCCGGAGTCTGTTTATTTGATTGAACCTTTATAAAAAAAACACATGCTTATTTAATAAACATGTGTTTTAAAAGGGTTGTAAGTTAAAGCTATTAGCAGTTTTCTAAACCAGAAAACATAAAAGCTGTTTCAATAGCGGCATTTTCAGGAGAATCTGAACCATGCACGGAATTTGCCTCTAAGTTTAAGGCATAAGTTTTTCTGATTGTACCTTGTTCTGCATTTTCAGGATTGGTTGCTCCCATTAATTCACGATATGCTTTAACTGCGTTTTCGCCTTCGAGTATTGCGGCAACGATAGGACCGGAGGTCATATAGTTTATTAAATCATTATAAAAAGGTCTTTCTTTATGTACTATATAAAAAGTGGCGGCTTGTTCTTTAGTTAATTTAAGTTTTTTCAATGCTTTTATTGTAAGTCCTTTGCCTTCTATCATGCTTAGAATAGCACCAATAAGGTTACGTTTTGTAGCATCAGGCTTAATTAAACATAAAGTACGTTCGATCATAAAAACTCCTAAATCTGATTAAAGATCTGTTGTTAAATGGTTTATATTTTTATTCTCGCCAAAACTCAGGGGTTATTAACATTAATAAAGCAAAAAATTCCAAACGTCCCAGTAACATACATAAACTTAAACAATATTTTGATAGATCAGGCAGGTGGTTAAAGTTTTCTGCCGGTCCAACTGTTCCAAGACCCGGTCCTACGTTTCCAATGCATGTTAAAACTGCTGAAAATGCCGTTAAAATATCAATATCTTGTAAGGTTAAAACAAAAGTGCCTATACTTGCAATCATTATATACAAGATAAAAAATGCAAAGACTCCGCTTAATACATCGGCGGAAACACTTTCGCCTTCTATCTTAATACGTCTGACAGCATGAGGGTGAACAGTAGTAAAAATTTCCTTTTTGGCAAATTGAGTCAATAAAAATAAACGGATACACTTTAAACCTCCACTGGTAGAGCCGGCACAACCACCAATAAAGGTAAGAAATAGTACTATAGTAAAAGTGGCTTGAGGCCATGTTTCATAATTATATGTGCTAAACCCGGTGGTTGTTAAAAGGGAGACAAGGTTAAACATAACTGTTCTTAAAGTTGGTTCAAAAGTATTTATAAGGTCAAGGTTTTGAAAAGACTTTGCTGCATAAATAATCAATATAACCAAAGTGGTACTTATTAGAATAGTATTTAAAAAAACTTTAAGTTCAATGTTTTTAAAGAATGCAGAAAATCTGCGTAAAACTAATCCTTTGTATAACAGTCCAAAGTTTATACCACCTAGTATCATAAATAAAATAATAATCCATTGAATATATGCACTGTCGAACGCTCCAACAGAAGCGTTTTTGGTAGAAAAACCGCCGGTTGCAACCGTAGCAAAGGTATGGGTTATAGAGTCAAACCAATCCATGCCGCCAAATAGTAAGAGGACAAAAAGGCTTATTGTTAAGCCAAGATATATCTTGACAAGGGTGAAAGCAGTATCTTTTACTCTTGGCTTAAGTTTGTCGTCGTCAATTCCCGTTGTTTCGGCCTGAAAAAGTTGTACACCGCCAACGCCTAAAAAAGGCATAATCAAGAGGGAAAAAACAACAATGCCCAAACCACCGAACCAATTTAGAAAGCCACGCCAAAATAAAATTGATTTCGGGAGTATTTCGATATCGGTTAAAATAGAACTTCCGGTTGTAGAAAAACCTGAGGCAGATTCAAAAATCGCATTGGCAACAGTAAAATCAGCTCCAATAATAAAAGGTATAGCCCCTATTATCGTGCTTAATATCCAACTTGTACCAACTATAAACATGCTTTCTCTATGATTTAAGTTGATTTGAGTAAAAGATTTTGATTTGCTGGCAAAATAGCTATAGGCAACTAAAATAAAGCCTGTTGATGCCGTAATTAATATTGCATGAATAAAATCAAGATATTGAGCTTCGGAATAGTGCAGTGCAATAAAAACAGGAAAAATAAGCGTAAAAGAAAACAAAAAACAGAGTATTCCCAAAAACGAAGTAATATTCGTAAGTTTCATAACGCAAGAGCCTCTTTTTTTATAATAAAAATATTCTTTTATACGTTAAACGAAGTTTATTCAAGACAAATAATGTCCATGGGCTTACGCTTTCCTGTAAGGCTTATTGCCCCTTGTTTCGTAATTTCGTAAGTGTCTTCAACTCCGACCATGCCATAACCAGAAAGACCGATTTTGGGTTCAAGGGCAATGGTCATTGCGTTTTCCAAAGGTTCGTCAAAACGTTTGGCAATCGCAGGATATTCGTCAACTTGCAGACCTATTCCGTGTCCTATAAAGGGTACTTGGCTTGATGATAATCCCATAAAACCTTGTTTAAAAGGCGTTTTCTCTACAAGTTCAAGGGCTTTTTCATATATTATGCTTGGTAATTCTCCGGCTTTTAACAAAGTTGAACAAGTATCTTCGATTTTTTGACAAAGTTCTTGGGCTTGTAAAACAGGTTTGGGAAGTTCACTTTTTTTCCCCATAAAATATACTTGAGTTCGGTCTGTAAGATAAGCTTCGTAACAAAAGCCAAAATCAGCATTAATTAAATCACCTTTTTGTATTTTGGCGTTTTTACTTCCCATATAAGGTAGGGCGGGGTGTTCACCTTGGTGCCCGATCGGACCGTTATAAAAGGTTGGGTAATTAGCATTCATACCGCGTGAAACAATGCCAAGCATCATGTTTTCCTCAGGTGCTTTCATGCGTATGGTTCCACCATGCCCAAGTTGAAAGACTATTTCCCAACTTTTGTGTGCTATTTCAAGCTCGCTCATACCTATTTTGATAATATTGGGCATTTCCACAACTTGAGCTTGGTACATGCGTTCACCACTCAAACGCATTTTTTTTAATTCCCATTCTGTTTTAACACTGCGACAAAGTTCTATAATGCGGTCGGCCGCCAAAATTTTTATACCGTTTAAGGCACTTATTAAACTTTCAGATAAGTTCCAAGGTAGCCAAGCTTTTTCAACAGCAATAGTGTTTCCAAACGGAACTTCAAAGTTTTTAAAAATATTCGGTAATTCTTTAAAAGATTTATATGTTCCAAACTTTGTTAAAGGGCTTTCAAGTTTTGCTCTATCTATGCCTTTTCTACTGGTTAAAATCGGTTCGCCTTCAAGCGGAATCCATAAACAACCGTTGGCAAAAGTTCCGGTAAAATAATAAATATGTATGCGAGAAAAGATGAGAACTCCGCTCGCTTCCGGCAAATAACGGTTTAATAAAGAGCGTAAACGCCCAAGCCTTAGTTCCATTTCTTCTCGAGTAAAGTCTTGATCATGGGAATAAGTTTTTTGGTAGTCTATATCAAAAAGTTCAGGCTTAAACTCACAGTTTTGCTTTTCTTTATTCATTTGTAATTACTCTAATTTTTAATGCTATATAAATTATTTCTTTTCGCTGGTGATTAATCGAATATTTTGCCATTTTTTACTTAAAAAACGTTTGCGAGATAAAAAGGCTAAGAGAAATACATAAACAGTAAAAATACTCCAATAAACATTAAGTTCGGCAAATCCAAAACGCTTTGCAAGCTCTAACCCGATTATTAAAAGAGTAGCGGAACAACTCATTAATATCATAAAAAACATAGTATCGCCAGCCCCTTTTAATGCTCCAAAATACACTAAATTACAGGCATCAACCAGAGAATATACGGCAATAAAAGCCAAGAGAATTTTGCCTGTTGCAAGCAAGTTGTTAAAAAGAACCATATCCATATCCTTAGGTTTAAACAAACCCAACAAAAATTCCGGAGCTAAAAGCATAAACATGGCAACGGGCAACATATAAGCAAAAGCTAAGTGCAGAGTATTTTCTGTGGCCCTTTCCGCTTCATCAGGTTTGTTACGCCCCATACTTTGTCCAACCAAGGTAGCGGCCGCCATATTTAAACCAAGCATTGGCACAAAGACCAAAGAGTTTATTGAAAAGGCGATGTTTGTTGCGGCTAATTCGAGTTTTCCCAATTGTCCCACGATAAAAACAAACCAAGTAACGGAAAAAAGTTCCAAAAAAAGATTTATACCGCTAGGAGTTCCATAACGCAGGATTTTTTTTATTAATTCGGCATTAAACTTATAATTGCTAAGTACTTTAAAGAGTTCTTCATTTTCTTTGGTAAAAATTAAAAATATAAAGAAGATAGTTCCGGCTAAAGCTCCGGCAACAGAGGCAAGAGCCGCCCCTTCAACCCCCAGTTCGGGAAATCCGAATTTTCCGAAAATTAATATATAATCAAGTGGAATATTTATAAAAGCCGCTAAAAGATTTGCCCATAAAACAGGTTTTGTTATCCCTCGTCCCGCATAAAAACCGCCTAAAACAGCGTTAAGCAAAAAGGGAGTTGCCCCAAGACAGAGTATCCGAAAATAAGCTATTTCAAGCATTTTTATATTTTGGCTATGGTCGCCAAAAGAAAATATTATATCAGCAATGAAATAACAAAGGGTAAATAGAGTCGAACAAATCAGACCAATCCAAATTCCTTGCCAAAGAGCCAGCCCGACTTTTTCTTTTTGCCCAGCCCCTGTATATTGTGCAATAAACACAGAGGAATAAGCACATAAACCCGTAAGCGTCAGCATTATGGTTAAATGTACAAGCCCCGCAGGTAAAGCGGCGGCTATCGCGTCTAAAGAATAATGGCTTAAAAAGAGGCGATCGGTAAAAAGTATAACGGTTACTGACGCCATACTTACCACGAGCGGAAGACCGACTCTTAAAACTTCAGCATAACCGCAGTTTCCGCCCCAGCGTTTTTTTAAGGTGTTTTTTATCTTTTCTATCATGTTTTTTACTTTTATTTAGAGTTAGGTTAAGGGTTAAGTTTGGCTAAATCGCTTGTGTGGGTATTGTGTATGGTGTATTTTATTTAATGTCAAAGATTTAAAAATTTCTTTTTTTGTTTTGTTTGTTTAATATTTTTTTATTACTTATGTTTTTCCAAAGTTTAGTGAAATATGGACTAAAACAATGATAAAAGCACGCAAAAAACAAAAAAACACCGAGGGTTAGTCGGTGTTTTTTGAGATAATGAGTTTTTCAGTATGTGAATTGATTTATTAACGCTTCATACCGATTACGGTTTCGAGCATGGTATCAACAGTGGTAATTCCTTTGCTGTTTGCTTGGAATCCACGTTGAGTGGTAATCATCTGAGTAAATTCACGAGACAAGTCAACGTTTGACTGTTCTAATGAGTTTGACTTTACTGCACCCATACCGTTGTTATTGGCAATACCCGGGTTAGATTCACCTGATTCACGAGTTTGAGTAAAGAGGTTTCCGCCTTCTCTACGCAGTTCGTGTTGGCTAACGAAGTCAAAAAGAGTAATTTGATATAGCTCTTTAATAACTCCGTTTGAATAACGTCCGCTAATAACACCCTCAGCAGAAACACTAACGTTACTTAAAAATCCGTAAGAATAACCGTCTTGTTTTTGTAAAATAGTCGCACTCGGAGAACCATAACTGGTACTAGGTGCTGAACTTCTTTCTAATGGGCTTAAGCTGTTATCCATACTTGGTAGTTTAGTAGCATCAATACCAATATGGGCGGCACTAGTTACACCGTTTGGCAAGTTCCACGTACCAGAAGTATTACGGATACCAAAGTTTATCGCAGTAGCAAATTCTAAAGAAGGAGCGTCAGTTGGGTTAACGAAGCTTTGACCTTCGCGTCCGCTAAAGTTAGCGGCAAATAAAGGTAAACCCGTATCAGATAATACCGCTGGTTTCCAGTTTTCTAAATCTGTCATGCCTGCTACAGTCATGCCACCGTCCGGAGCAAAAGCAGTAGAGTCTTTTAATTGACCTTTAGAGTCAAAGCTCATTGTTCCAGTCATTAATAAACCTGCATTTTTATTGCCGGATACTGAGTCAAATGGAGCTCCGGCTACACCACCATTAAAGCTACGCTTGTCGTCCGCTGGGTCCATAGTCACTATATATTCCCAAAGGATAGCACTTGGGTCGCCTCCGTTTACTTCTTGATTCATTACTCTATCAAAATATACAGTAACAACGTGGGCGGCACCACCTTCGTCGTAAATTTTTAAGTTTGTGGAGTATTCATAAGCTGTTCCGGCAAGAGTTGGAGTTTTATTTGCGTCCCATTTATTAAATAGAGCAAAGAATGGGGTGGAATTAGGAGTTTCAATAGAACTTACAGCACTTACTGTACTGCTTATTGATGGATCTGTTGGGTCAATGTTAGTAAGTGGAGGAAGAGAAATCTTAACAAGGGTATTATCTTTTAAGATAAAAAAAGGACCAGGGTTGGAACTATTAATTCCTGGGGATGGTAGGGTTACGCCATTTGCATCAACAAGATCGTGTTCCTTTCCATCTATTGTAACCTTAGTATAAGCTCCGGCAGCAGTTCCTATATTAGTTCCAACAAAGGTCGCTGAAATATTACGTGTAACAGGAGGGAATGAAGCAGTCATTGCTTGAGGTGCTGTCGCTGTATTGCCAGCACCAGGAAAAGCAGTAGCAGCAAAGGAAACATTGAGAATGTTACCGTTGTAAATAAAGCTTCCACTGGTAGCATGATTATCCACTGGCTCTATCAAATTATAAACTTTGCCATTAAAAGTTATTTTATCAAAAGCATTATTTGCCGCATTAGATGTAAGTACAGCACCCGGGTCTGTAACAGGGGCAGGTAATTCTCCCATGCTGACTGAGTTGCTTTTTCCATCATTATTTAGCTGAACGTTAAAAGTAATATTATTTGTATGCCGTGGGGAAACAGAAAAATCATCTAAACGAATATCTTTAACAGCTCCCGCACCTCTAAGGGCAGAACTAGAGTTCGAGCCAGCAATAGCTTGGTCTCTTGGAACTTCCCAACCTTGCAATACATAACCATGGGGGTCTGTAAGGTAGCCGTCTTTATCAAATCTAAAGTTACCGGCACGGGTATAATAAGCGTTTTCTGTTCCTTTTGGAACAACACTAAAGTAACCCTTACCAGAAATAGCAAGGTCAGTAACTTCAGTAGAAGTTTCTAACGCTCCTTGACCAAAGTCTCCGTAAATTGCACCAATCGAAACGCCACGCCCGATTTGTGAAAAACCGGAAGCACTACCTGTTTCTTGATAAACGAAATCCATAAAATCCATGCGTTGACCTTTAAAACCAACAGTGTTGATGTTTGCGATATTGTTACCAATAACGTTCATTTTTTCACCGTGGTTAATAAGACCTGATACGCTAGTCCACATACTGGCTGTTAAACTCATTTTTGCCTCCTTGTAAACGGGGTCTCAACCCGTATTAAGAATTTTTTATTTTTTAAAATTGCTTTAGTTAAGTTGTTGGATCTGCTGCTTCATCTTTTTTCTTAATTTGATCAGTAATAAAGTTAACGTCTGCTAAGGCGACCTGACGACCGTCTTCTAAGATCAGATAAGATTTACCTTGGAATTTTTCTATGCCACTGACTTTTCCGTCTATTGCTGTTTGTGCCATAACCGCTTTACCATCAGCATCTTCGAGACCGATAGCAACTGAGTAATAACCATCGGGTAGAGTATTGCCGTTGGTATCTTTACCTTCCCATGAATAATCATAGTTACCGGCGGTTTTTGATTTAAGAACTTCTGTGTAAACAAGGTTTCCGTCAACATCAAAGATATTGATAGAGCCTTTGGCAACGCCTTCACCAAGTGCATAGTAGATAGAACTTGATTTACCTTCTTTAAGAGTAAGAGTATTACCCGGAGCAGAAACGGTTTTACCAATATAGTTAACAGCAGAATACAATTGACCTTGTTGAGTAGTTTCAAGCATGCCGTCCATTCCTTTATTAAGGTTGGTAAGCTGTTCAAGGCTACTAAATTGTGCCAATTGGCTGATAAATTCTTTATCTTCGGCGGGGTTAAGTGGATCTTGGTTTTGAAGCTGGGCTACTAACAAGCTCAAAAAAGCATCTTTATCAAGGTTTGCACCTTTACTTTGTAATGCTGAACTAAAATCATCACTTGCGCCGGTAATTCCGTTTGTTGTAGACATCTTATACTCTCCTTGTTATTAAGTTGCTTTTCCTTAAGCAACTACATATAAACTTGAATTTTGGTGTATTATTTGGCGGGCAATTTCTGCCATATTCACATTAGTTTCAAGTTGATTATGCACATCTTGAGCCAAGGCGTTTTTGCCTAGTGCATTAAGCTTGTTCATTTGACGTAAAAGAGCTTCATGTCTTTCTTGACCGGAATTATGTTGTTCTAGCCCCTGCCAGTTTGATGCGTTATTGTTTGAATCTTGATTGCTCATTTGCGTTTGAACATCAAGCTTTTGTACTTTAAATCCTTGGCTTTCGAGTAAGGCCTGCATACGAGGAATTTGGTCCTGTAAGCTTTGAGCGGCTTCGGGGCTATCGGCTCTTAAAGTCGCTCTTACTTCACCTTGGTTAACTGAAACCAACAAAGTTACTTGACCAAGATCTACGGGATCAAGGTGTAAAACCATTTGGTTTGTTCCGTTTTGCATTTTTTGGAACAAGCCTTGTTCCACTTGGGAAAAAATTGCCTCATGAAACGCAGATTGTCTCATGCCTTCTTGGGTTTTTGATAAGTTGCTAATATTATTGTTTAAGCTTGTAATATTATTGAGGCTTCCCGCTGAAATATCTATTTTGTTAAATAATTCAGAAAGAGAGCTTTCGCTTTTATTTTTTGATTTAGCACTTAATTCGCTTAAAATATTTTCGGCACTCTTTGATTTTTTGGCAAAAGAATCTTTAAAAGATTGTTTGTCTTGTTCTTTGCTTGTTTCTTGTTCAAAAGAGTGGTTGTTTGCAAGAGTTGGATTTACTTGTTGAATATTTTTGTTTTGTTCGGTGTTTTGACCAAACAACTCTTTAATATTTGCCCCTTTACCTGTTGCACTATCTCTCATCAGGGCAATAGAGTTGTTAATTTCTCCGCTATCTCTTTTATCAGCACTTTTTTCTCTGGCTTGACGTTCTTTTATTTGATGAACGGCATCGTTCAAGACATTATTCAAATTTTTTGCAAGTTTAATATCATCTATATTCTTAGCGGCCATTTCAGTTGCCAACCCGCCAAAAGCAGTTTGTAAACCAAGATTATTCAAGTTAAGAGAAGAGTTTTCACCAAAGAATTTTTCCAAACCGCTTATAACACCCTTGGAAGCACCAAGCCCTTTAAACAAAGCTGCCATTTCATCAAAGTGAAGTTCTGAGCCACTACCTTCTTTGTTTAAGCTATTGAGCTTTTGGCTTATAACTTGCCAAGCTGTTCTGCTTTGTCCGCTTTCCATAAAGCTTAGGAGTTCTCCGGCTTCATCAGGAGTAAAATCAAGTTTTTGCAAAGCTGCCAGACCGTTTTGTTTTTCAGCATCGGAAAATTCTATGGGAACGCCACCATGACGCAAACTTTGAATTAATTGTCCAAGAGTTGGCATTGCGCCGCCGGCAATAATCTGATCGATTTGCTCGAGTCCGCTGTTGTTTACACCTTTTTTGCGTAAACTTGCACTAATTTGGCTGAGTTCAGCGGGAGAAAAACGCAAGTCTTTATAACCGGTAAGTTGACTTCCGTTGTCTCTTTGTTCTTGTATAGTACGCATTGCTGACTTTAACGGACCGTTGAGTTCGTTGGTTGCAGCATTCTTTTCTCTGGAAAAAATATTATTAAATAAATCATTCGCCGTATTAGTTGAATGGCTTTCGGAATGATTTTGATCATTTGAAAATAATTGATGTACACTAGGTAAAACTTGCATGGCAATTCTCCTTGAACAAGTATAAATACAAATCTTGTTCCAAAGAAAACATTCACGGTGTTTGGCGGTTTTTCGGCGATAAAAGACAAAAAAAAGAGGCAATAACTGCCTCTTTAAATAACTAGCGGAAAAGATTTCACTCAATATAAACTTAAAAGCTTGTAAGTATTATAATGAGATTATTTTACAAAACTTTTAAATATTTCCAGTTGGGCTTTGATTGATTTTTCTCCCGTTCCCCCCGGAGTATTTCTTCTGGCAACGGCGTTTTCAACTTTTAAAACCTCATAAACATCTGAATCGATTAAAGAACAAAGTGATTGTAGTTCGCTAAGTTGTAAATCTTCTAAAGTAAGATTTTTTTCTTCCGCCAAGGCGACGGCTGAGCCTGTGATATGATGTGCTTCTCTAAAAGCTATACCTTTTCCGACTAAATAATCTGCGAGTTCCGTGGCGTTTAAAAAACCTTGCTTAAGGGCTTTATACATTTTTTGAGGGTTAAAAGTCAGCTCTCCGATCATACCTGTCATCAACTGAATGGAATGACTGACGGTTTGGTTGGCATCAAAAAAAGGCTGTTTGTCTTCTTGTAGGTCTCGGTTATAAGTCATTGGTAAGCCTTTTAGGGTTGTTAAAAGAGCAAACAAATCTCCATAAACCCTACCAACTTTTCCACGCATAAGTTCGGCGACATCAGGGTTTTTCTTTTGAGGCATAATACTCGAACCCGTTGCATAAGCGTCCGGTAAGTTAATAAAACCAAACATAGGGTTTGCCCAAATAATTAAATCTTCACAAATACGAGATAAATGGGTCATGGTTAATCCGGCACAAAATAAAGCTTCGGCGACAAAATCTCTGTCTGAAACAGCGTCCATGCTATTTATAAAAGTTCCATACATCTTTAACTCGTCTGCTACGGCAAGCGGATTAAGCGGATAGGTTGTGCCTGCCAAGGCTGCTGCTCCTAAAGGCGAGATACGTGTTCTTTTATCACAATCGTTCATGCGTTCACTGTCTCGTTTAAACATGGCAACATAAGCGAGTAGGTGTTGAGCCAAGCTTACGGGTTGTGCCGGTTGCATGTGGGTGCAGCCCGGTAAAAGAGTATGAATATGTTGTTCTGCTTGGTTTATAAATACCTGACAGAGTGCTTTAAGCAGTTCTTGCCAATTTCTTAAACTATCTGACACAAAAAGGCGAAAATCAAGAGCTACTTGATCGTTTCGGCTACGTCCGGTGTGCAGTTTTTTTCCGGCTTCTCCGATCAGCTCGGTCAGCCTACTTTCTATATTCATATGTACGTCTTCAAGTTTTTGTTGCCACTTGAATTCGCCATTTTCTATTTCTTTTTTAATTTGAGCCAAGCCATTCACAATTTGCGTTGCTTCGTCTTGAGTCAAAACCCCTTGCTTTGCGAGCATTTTAGCATGTGCGCTTGACCCGGCTATATCTTGAGCGTATAAAAGGTAATCATAAGAAACCGATTCGGTATAAGCTTCCACCAAGCCTGCTGTTTGTTGGCGAAAACGTCCGCCCCACATTTTTGTTTCTGACATATTTTATCTCTTTATTTTTTGTATTATAATAAAAGTTATAGGGAGAAAATAATTTACTTAACTACAAACCTTAGTTTATCAATTTAAACAAATTTTAACAATAGCAAAGAAAAACAATGACAAAAAATAATAATGATTTGGTTGATTTTTTATTTGAAGCCGGAATGTTAAGACATACTCCTCGCTCCGGTTATGCGTTTTTGGGAAGCGGGAAAGAAAGCGTCGCCGACCATTCTTTCAGAGTTGCAATTATTGGACAGAGCATGGCGTTAAAGCTGAATGCCAACCCCTTACACACCATGCAGCTTTGTCTTTATCATGATTTTCATGAAGCAAGAACGGGAGACTTAAATTATGTCAACAAACTTTATGCAAAGATAGATGCTGATGCCGCTTTTAAAGATGCTGTAAAAGACCAAGACCTCGCCAAACATCTACTTCCGCTTTGGCAGGAACTGGTTGAGAATAAAACTCTTGAAGCACAAATTACCCATGATGCCGATCAACTTGACCTTTTGTTAAACTTAAAACGAGAAAAAGATTTGGGAAATACTTATGCAGAGGCGTGGGCTAAGTGTTGTATTGAACGTTTAAAGTTAGAATACAGCATTGAACTTGCTAAAGATATTATGCAAAGAGACCATAGTGCTTGGTGGTTTGAGGGGCAAGATATGAGCTGGTGGGAACGGAAAGGGCAAAGAGAATAAGCCTAATTTAATCTTTAAGTTAAGTCTTCATCGCTTAAAACTCTTTTTATTCTACGACCACCACATCACCAGCACAATTACGTTCTAGTTTTACAATAGGTTTAAAGTTTACAGTTACGTTACGAAAACGATTTGTATTAAGATGTAGCCAAGGTGTCTCAGTATTATATACTCCTTCTATTTCCTCGCCTGATTCTATATTGCGAGCTTTACATTGCAATATATCACCATAGGGATAGTCATCATCAGTACGCCATTGGGTGCAATCAATACTTGTATTTTCTTTTAGGCTCTTTTCTATTTCAAAGTCGGAATAAGGAAGGAAGAGAGTTAGTATCTTGTCCCATTTCTCATTTTGTCGAACTCTAAATACCTTTAAAGAGCTAAGTTTCCAGTCGCAGGAACCTTTATGCAATGTTAGTGGCACCTTATAAATATAGCTGTTATCTTTAGTCTCTGGGTAACTTCGATAATCCCTCTGGGCACGGTGAAATCCAGACTGAGTGGGGTGAAACATTGGTGCTGCATCCATGCATTGATCTGAGAGAGAAAGGTAGTTTGCATAAAAAAGTAGTTGCATTTCTGGCGGTTTTTCTCCAGATAGTGTTAACCACTCACTTCCTTCTGCTGCATAATCGGCTGGTTGAGCTTTGCTGTCGAAGTAGGTTTTCCCATAAAAGAATATTATAATCAGTAAGATACAAAGCAAAAACTTATATCTTGTTTTTATTTTCATCACTGTTCTTTTGATTTTGTGTTACAAGTGGGTTGTTAAAAGTGCAACATGGGCTATTAAATTATTGGGGAAGGTATTTCAAAAAACATTTCTAGATGTTGTACTTTTTATATATCTAGTCTAGTTAGTGTTTTATGTTATCTTTAAAACGTAACTAGTAATTTAATTTGAAGCTTTTTTATAATGATCAATACAAAACTGTACATCATTTTTTGAGCCAATAATCAAAGGAACTCTTTGGTGCAACATATCGGGTTTAATGTCCAAAATACGTCCAGAGCCATCTGAACCCAAGCCTCCTGCTTGTTCGGCAACCATTGATAGAGGAGAAGCTTCACACATCAAACGTAGTTTTCCCGATGGTTTATTTGGGTCTTTATGATCCATGGGATAAAGAAATATTCCGCCATAAAGTAAGGTTCTATGAAAATCGGCGACTAACGAACCGACATATCTTAAAGAATATGGTTTTCCAAGTTTATTTTGTTTGCTTCTGAAAGTTTCCATTATTTCTTTAGTCGGAGTATCCCAATACATTTGGTTACCTTCGTTTACCGAATAAATTTTACCATCTTCGGGAATACGCATATTGGGGTGGGACAATAAAAATTCTCCAACACTTGGGTCTAGGGTAAAGCCGTTTACACCTCGCCCGGTCGTATAAACCATCATAGTAGAAGGACCGTATAAAAAATAACCGGCGGCGACTTGTTCTACGCCTGCTTGTAAAATTTCAGACAAAGAAACCTCT
Source organism: Desulfovibrio litoralis DSM 11393 (assembly GCF_900143255.1). NCBI lineage: Bacteria > Pseudomonadati > Thermodesulfobacteriota > Desulfovibrionia > Desulfovibrionales > Desulfovibrionaceae > Desulfovibrio > Desulfovibrio litoralis. The sequence continues at coordinate 138,063 of NZ_FRDI01000003.1, read as the reverse complement.
TTATCGGAATTGTCTTTGCGTTTTAAAATAGAAAAAATAGTACCAACGTTAATATTAACATCAATATTTGAAGAACCGTCAAGAGGGTCAAAAACCAACATATAACTGCCGCGTTGAAATTTTTCGGGTACAGGTATCAGGTCGGCATTTTCTTCTGATGCCATAGCACATAAAACCCCGGCTCTTTTCATGCGGTGAATCAGGATACTGTTGGCAAATTCATCAAGTTTTTGAACTTGTTCACCTTGAACGTTGACTTCACCTGTTCCGCCTAAAACATCAAGAAGACCGGCTTTATTAACGCTTCGAGAAATAATTTTAGCGGAGAGTATTAATTCGTTTAACAAACTTGTAAAACGCCCGGTCGCAGATGCCGACATACTTTGGTGAGTAAGCAAATGTTCAGTAACGGTAACTTGACGCATAGGAAGCTCCTTGGTACTGTTTTTTAGACAAAAGCAGAGAAATATTTTTTTCTCAATATTAAATAGACGGCGACAAAAAGTCGATATGGATAAAAATATCTTAAGCTAAGGTTTGGCTAATAGATCGGCAGTCTTCTATTACTTGTTTTAATATGGGAGAAATATTTTTCGCCATAGTAACACTATCATCAATGCTTTGCCCGGCATGTAAAGCCGCTTCAAGCGTTGTGAGTTGTTCTCTAAAGTCGTCTGCACCAATGGTTCCGGCTAAGCCTTTAAGCGTATGAGTATAACGCTCTGCCTCGGCTATTTCGCCTTTTGTAAGGTGCTCAAGCAACACTTTGTCGGCTTGTTCATAGCCGTCAATAAATTTTATCATGACTTTATTTAACAACTTTTTATTGCCACCAAGGCTTTTTAAGGCTGCATCAATGTTTAACGTACTCATTTTATGGCTCTTTTTTTCGATGTTTTTAAGGAAGACGAGCTTATCCTGACAGTCTTTGTTCTAAAATACAAAAGAGTTGAAAATATTGCAAGCTAATCTCTAAAAAAAGTTTAAAAATATTTTTTATTTATTTTTTATGAAATATAAAGCGTTGATATATTTTCAGTGTTTATTAAAAAAGAATTATTTTTTTAATAAATAGTTATATTTTTGCGAAAGCCCGTAAGTGCGTTCGAGAATTTTTGAAACAAGACCCGATAAACCTTCAAGGTCTGTTGTTCCGACTTCACGTCCAATATAAAAACGTAGGGTGTTGCCACCTTGAGAAAATACCCAAGTAACGGAATAAACCGAACCGATATTAGGACGCTCTTCAAATTCCGGTGCGGTTGAAACTAAAATAATTATTTGCGGAGTTTTGTTGCCAAGTTCAAAAAGGCTACTGGTATTAAAGCTTTCTTTTAACATGAATGCCAATTTTGCACCGATATTGTCATTTCCCTCATGTTCTACAGAGATTGAAGCTCTGTCCTCTTTTATTTTATTGGGGTTGTCGGGTATGGGGCTTGGACTTGTTTCTTGAGGGGCTGGGGTTTGTTTGATATTTGTTTGAGCAAGGGCGGAAGATAAAGACGTAAACAAAATGGCTAGGGTTAAGACCGCAAAAATTAATTTATTTGTAGCTTTCATTTTTTTCTCCTAATTAAATATTAAGTTATGAGTTTTTACTAAGTGATTTTTATTTTTTTAGGTGTTTTTGAGCAAAGGCATTCCACTGTTCTTTAAATAAATTTAAGGCCTTACCTCTATGGCTGATTGCATTTTTTTGATCAGCGGAAAGCTCGGCCGCCGAACAGCCACACTCGGAAATATACATTAAAGGGTCATAGCCAAAACCGTTTGAGCCTTGTGGCGTTTCTAAAATTTGTCCTTCCCACTCGCCTCTAACCAACATTTCATCGCCTTTAGGTGTAGTAACGGAAATAACACAAACGAAACAAGCCGCTCTATCTTTTCCTTTTAATCCTTTAAGGGCGGATAAAAGTTTGGCATTATTTTTTTCTGTTGTTGCCGGCTGTCCGTTTTCGGCACTGTATCGAGCCGAATATACTCCGGGAGCTCCGTTTAACGCTTTTACGGAAATTCCGGAATCGTCTGCCAGTGCGATTAATCCGGTATATTTTGCCACAGCCCTCGACTTGAGTTTGGCATTTTCTTCAAAACTTGTTCCGGTTTCTTCAACTTCGGGTAGGTCAGGAAATTCATCAAGTCCGACTAACTCAAAGTCTGTATTTTGAAACATTTGTTTAAATTCTGATATTTTATTTTTATTGTGAGAAGCCAAGACTATTTTTTGTTTCATGTTAATACTACTGCTTATTTAATATTGTTAAGGTCTGTTTTTTTGTGGCTTAAGACGTTTTATGCGATTTTATACAAAGGATAAAACGATGATAAAAGCACGTAAAACGAAGTTTTGCAATGGTCTTTAACTTTATATAAATCTAACCTATTTGTAGCCAGAATTTTGTTTTGAGTCAATCATATTCAGGCAAATTCAGGTTTTACCTCTTTATTTAGGCGAGACAACAAAGCTCGGAAATAAACTTATGTTGACAGTAAATTTTCTTTATGTAAAAATTAATTTTTAATTTATTTGAGACTCTTGCACAATAGTCTCAAAGTGGCTTTCGCTAGAAAGGCACTCCAAACAATACGAATAAGGAAAATTTAATGTTCCTGTAAAATGAGTGGTTTTTGTGTCTTAAAACGTTTGATGCTATGTGATACAGAGCATCAAACGATAATAAAAGCACGCAAAACAGAGTTTTGCAATGGTCTTTATTACGAATTTGAATAAAAACATTTTAGAATACAATATATTGATTATGAAAAACAAATTTGCCAGAATAAAACATATAGAATCTTATAAACCGAAAATACTTTTAGATAATATCGAACTTAATAAGGCTTTTCCCGAGTGGAATGTTGATAAAATAGCCGCAAAAACAGGAATAGAAAACAGGTATATCGCTGATGAAAATGAAACCGCCCTCGACCTTGCGGTTGTTGCCTGTAACCAACTTTTTGATTCGGGTGTATGTAAAAAAGAAGATATTGATTGTTTGATTTTTTGCACTCAAAGCCCTGATTACGTTCTTCCTCCAAACTCTTGTTTATTACAAGACCGTTTGGGGCTTTCGACCAGTATTAAAGCTTTTGATTATACCCACGGTTGTTCGGGTTATGTTTATGGTTTACATTTAGCCAAAGCCTTAATTGAAAGCGGTCAAAGCAAAAATATTTTGTTTGTTACAGGTGATACTTACAGCCGTTATATAAACCCCAAAGATCGTTCGGTTCGCCCTTTGTTCGGCGACGGAGCAACTGCAACTTTTATTAGTGCGGAAGAAGCGGAAGAGGCGTTTATTGATCACTTTATCTTTTCAACAGACGGGCGTGGGCTTGAGGCTTTGCTTGTTCCTGTTAGTGGTACAAGAAAAAATCAAGTTGTTAAAGATAAGTTGCATGATAAAGTTTTGGAAGACGGAATGCGTACTTTAGAAAATCTTTATATGAACGGGAGAGAGGTTTATACTTATACTTTACGTTCTTTGCCTCCGCTTGTAAGTAATACTCTTGAAAAAGCAAATTTAATGATAAATGATATTGACCATTTTGTCTTTCACCAAGCTAACGCTTTTATGCTTGAAAGTTTAAGGCAAAAATGTGAAATTCCAAACGAGAAATTCCACTTATTTTTAAAAGATTGTGGGAATACGGGTTCTTCAAGTATTCCATTTTTGCTGGCTAATTATATGAAACAAGGACGCATAAAAGCCGGAGACAAGATGTTGCTTGCCGGGTTTGGAGTCGGATACGCCAGTGCTTTAGGAATTATAACAGTATAATATTAAATAATCATGTTTATTGGTGTATTAAACGTTGAATTTACCTTACATGGTAATGATTCTTTAAAAGGAAAAAGGCGTATTTCAAATAGCTTAAAGCAAAAAGTACGCAATAAATTTAATGTATCTGTTGCAGAAATTGATTCTCAAGATATTTTAGATCTATTATCTTTAGCCGTTGTGTCTGTGTCAAATGATCAAAGACACCTACGCAGTCGCTTGGATAAATGTTTATTGATGATGGAAGCGGTTTGTCCTGAAGAAATGACTTACAGCGATATTGAGATTTTTGGTGCTTAAACCAAGCGTTTTCTTTTTTTAACCTGTAATTTTTGAGATAAACACAAATGAAAAATAAATATCCCGAGCTTTTTCAAGCGATACAAAAATATAACAATATCATTCTTGTTACGCATTACTCTCCCGACGGAGATGCGTTGGGTTCAATGGCGGCTTTGGCTTATGCCTTGATTGCTCTTGGAAAGACTGTTCGTTTATATAACCAGAGTGTTCAACCTGAAAACTTTTCATGGGTGCCACTGCCTTGCGTATTGGACAATGAACTTAACAAGCTTAAAGATTTCCCGGCAGAATTGTTGATTACTCTTGATTGTGGAGATGAGTCTCGCACGGGCAGAGAACTTTTACCTTTGTTGCAAAATAAAAAGACATTGCCTTGGAAGGATATTGTTGTTGTAAATATTGATCATCACTTTGGAAATTCTGAATTTGGAGATCTAAATATTGTCGAATCCGACGCTCCGGCTACGGCATTTATCATTGGCGAGTTAATCGAATCCTTGGGTCTTGAATTGAAAGATGAAATAGGTATTGGAGTTTTTTTAGGAATTTATACAGATACCGGAGCTTTTGCTTATCCAAGCACAACCGCCAAAAGTCTTGAAATGGGTGCTCGTGTTATTAAAAACGGGTTAAATATTCGTGAATTTACCGAAAAGTTGAGTAATACATGGACCTTAAACCGTATGCAACTTTGGGGACGTTTGTGGCAAGAGTTGGAACTTTGCTCAGGCGGAAAAGTTGCAATCAGCAAAATACCTCATGCTTATTTTGAAGATACACAAACAACTTCGGAAGACCTTGAGGGATATGCGTCTTTCTTGCGACATTTAAAAGGTGTTAAAGCGGTTCTCATGATCAGAGAAAGAAAAGACGGAACAGTAAAGGCCAGTTTTCGCTCAGACGGGGTCATAAATGTTCAACAAATAGCCTTTGAACTTGGCGGAGGCGGACACAAAGCCGCCGCAGGTGTAGACTCTAATTTAGATATGCAAACCTTTGCCGGTAAAGCAAGAATTCTCTTAGAGCAGTATATTCGCTAAAATTAGCTAAAGCCTATTCTTCTTATCTAGTTTAGGGTAATTTTTTTATTCTTTTGCTTTCGTGAAACAATAATTTATATCAATTATTTATCTCTAATTTTTTCATACCACTTGGCAGCACCGATTAAAATATTTTCTAAATCCGAACGCTGTGGTTTCCAATCTAGTATAGTTTGTGCTTTGTCGCTTTGAGCTACTAAAGCGGCGGGGTCTCCGTCTCGGCGTTGCACAAAAGAATGGGGAATATTCTTATTTAATATTTTTGCTGTGGCATTTAAAATTTCTTGTACGGAATACCCTGTTCCCGTCCCAAGGTTAAGAGTTAAAAGCTCGTTGTTTTTTATCAATAAATTCATTGCCTTGACGTGTGCATCTGCCAGATCTTCAACGTGAATATAGTCTCTGATGCAAGTTCCATCAGGAGTAGGGTAATCGTTTCCAAAGATTTGCAATTCCGGAATATCGTGCCATGCCGCCATAATAACCCTAGGGATTAAGTGGGTTTCAGGATCGTGCCATTCTCCTGTTTCTTGGTTTTTATCAGCACCGGCGGCATTAAAATAGCGTAATGCAACAGACCCCATGCCGAAGGCTTTATAATAATCAGCCAACATATATTCCATAGTGGCTTTACTCGTTCCGTAAGGATTAATCGGTTTAACGGGGGCGGTTTCGGCAATTGGCGTTTCTTTTACCGCACCATATACGGAACAGGTACTTGAAACAACAATATGCGAAACTGCTTGTAAACGCATGGCTTCCAATAAGCTTAAAGTTCCTGCAACATTATTATAATAATATTTATTGGGTTCGTTAACTGATTCTCCAACAGTTGATAACGCTGCAAAGTGGATTACACCGTTAATTTTGTGTTTTTTAATAACAGTTTGTAACCTTGAGTTGTCTAAAATATCGCCATATTCAAAGACGCCCCATTTGACCAATTCTTTATGCCCGGTTGACAAGTTATCATAGGTTATGGGGTTATGCCCTGATAATGCCAAGGCTTTACAGGTATGCGAGCCTATATATCCGGCACCGCCGGTTACTAAAATATTCATTTTGTCTCCAAAGTAAAATTTCTGACTTTTTATCTAAAGCAATCTTAACTTAGTTATTTAAAAAAATTATCAATAAAGCCGTTTGGCTCTGCTAAACCATAAAGGAAAAGAGCGAAAATATATAAAATAAAGGCGTAAACGACTGTTATCCAAAGTAAAATTTCTGAGGGGGTAGCAAAGGCTATACCCAAGACAATTCCCAATAATATACAGGTAATTTGAAGGTTTATATGAATAACATATCGCCCAAACCCCTCAAGAAGGAATGAGATTTTAAATTTTTCAAACATTTTTGCAAAGCAAAGAAATAAAAAACCTAAAACCCAAAAAATAATCATTGGTTTAAGAGATAGCCAGTCTTGTATTTGTTCAAAGTTAAATTCTACAAATTTTGCAACAAAATAAAAAATAAAATAGATAAAAAGCCCTAAGATAACCCCGTAAAGATTTTCTGTCTTTTTTTCTTTAAGTAGCGGAGCAAAAAAAATAATAATTTCATTCATAAAGAGTGCCGATTTTTAAAATACAAAAAGGTTAAAGGATAAAAAACTAAAGTAAGACCATTGCAAAACGACGTTTTGCGTTCTTTTATCATCGTTTTATACTCTGCATTCACATAGCATAAAACGTCTTAACTCAGAAAAACCACTTTGAGTCTATAGTTCAATAGTCTCAAAGTGAATATTATTAAGTTCGCCTTGTTTAGTAAAGTGATAAAAGTTATTTTAAGTCTTTTTATAAAAAATAAATAAACTCAATAAAAAAAGTCGGTCAAAACCGAAGTTTCAACCGACTTTGAGAGTCTCTTTTGTTTGTTTTTAAAAATAGCGTTGTTCAAACAATTTTTTAGATGCACCGCAAACCGGACAAACCCAAGTTTCAGGTAAGTCATCAAACTCAACGCCTTTAGGGATTTTTCCTTTGCGGTCGCCACGTTCGGGGTCATAAAAATATCCACAGTTTGCAACCGGACAATATCTTAATTTTTTAGGATCTGTAGCCATAAAATTCTCCTATATAATTTGCAAATTAACAACAGCAGTTGTGAAGCAGTTGAAAATAGGCTTTATCATGATCGCAAGCAGGGCAACGATCGACAGCTTCCGTTCCTTCGTAAGTAAAGCCACAGTTACGACAATACCAAGTAGCTTTTTGTTCACACTTAAAGACGCGTCCTTCTTTAATGTTTTTTGCAAATTGGAGATAGCGTTTTTCGTGAAGTTGTTCGGCAACAGCAATATTTTTAAATATTTGTGCAATAGAACCAAAGCCTTCTTCTTCTGCAATTTTAGCAAAGCTTGGATACATTATGGTATGTTCATAATGCTCTCCGCCGGCCGCTTCAATCAGGTTGTCGTGAGTGTTGGTAATAATTCCGGCAGGGAAAGAACCGGTAATTTGAACTTCGCCACCTTCAAGCAACTTAAATAAGCGTTCGGCATGTTCTTTTTCTTGATCGGCGGTTTCCAAGAATAGATTTGATATTTGGACAAAGCCGTCTTTTTTGGCTTTACCGGCAAAAAAAGTATAACGATTGCGAGCCTGAGACTCACCTGCAAAAGCAGTCAGGATATTAACTTCTGTTTTAGTACCTTTTAGTGATTTCATAATATAGCTCCTTTTGATTAAAGTTAAAAAGTGAATAAAATGAATTTTAAAGCAACTTAACTTGTATCATTTTAAATTATTGCGGTTAGTTTGTACTAATTTGATTTGGTTTATAAATAATAGTTATTATTAATATAATAAGTTTTTAATTATTTTGCAAGTTATAAAAGTAAAAAACTTGCTCGTAAAGAAAAATATTGAATTATTACTTATAATTACTGATAGAAATTTTCTATGAAATATATTTTTAAACTCTTCGTCTTTCTCAAAATTAAAGTACATTTTGATTAAAGTTAAAAAGTGAATAAAATGAATTTTAAAGCAACTTAACTTGTATCATTTTAAATTATTGCGGTTAGTTTGTGCTAATTTTATTTAGCTTATAAATAATAGTTATTATTAATATCAGTATAATAAGTTTTTAATTATTTTGCAAGTTATAAAAGTAAAAAACTTGTCTATAAAGGAGAATGTTGAATTATTACTTATAATTACTGATATAAATTTTCTATGAAATATATTTTTAAACTCTTCGTCTTTCTCAAAATTAAAGTACATTTTGATTAAAGTTAAAAAGTGAATAAAATGAATTTTAAAGCAACTTAACTTGTATCATTTTAAATTATTAGGGTTTAATTGTTTTGTAAGTTTTAAAAGCAAAAACGTGCTTACAAAGAAATATATTTAATGATTCTCTATAATTATTTGTAAAATTTTTTGTGCATTATATCTTTTTTACCATTTTTATTTCTCAAAGTTAAAGCACACCGGCATTTTTAAAAGTTTGGTTGACTAGGGCTTGGGCTTCTTCTTGAATTTGTTTCAAGTGGGCTTGGTCTTTAAAGCTTTCGGTATAAATTTTGTAAATATTTTCGGTTCCCGAAGGGCGAGCGGCGAACCAACCTTGATCAGTTACTACCTTTAAACCGCCTATTGCGGCATTATTTCCGGGAGCTTTCGTTAAAATTGCCGTTATTTTATCGCCGGCGAGGCGTGTGGCTGTAACTAGCTTTGGGTCTAAATTGCTTAATACTTTTTTTTGCGTGGGGTTGGCAGGGGCATCTAATCGTTGATATATGGGTGTTCCAAACTTTTCGGTTAGTTCAAGGTAAAGTTTTGCGGGCGTTTTACCTGAAACCGCCGTTATTTCTGCTGCTAAAAGATTGAGTAAAATACCGTCTTTATCTGTTGTCCAGACAGTACCGTCTTTACGCAAAAATGAAGCACCGGCACTTTCTTCTCCGCCAAAGAGATATTCTCCGTTCAAAAGACCGGAAACAAACCATTTAAAGCCTACAGGCACTTCATAGAGCTTACGCCCCAGTGCTTTTGCGACTCGATCAAGCATGCTGCTACTAACTAGAGTTTTCCCGATTCCACTGTTTTTTGACCAAAGAGGGCGGTTTTGACATAAATACCAAACCGCAACCGAGAGGTAATGATTAGGGTTCATTAAGCCGTTTGGGGTAACAATTCCGTGGCGATCGGCATCAGGGTCGTTGGCAAAGGCAAGGTCAAACTTATCTTTAAGCTCCAAAAGCCCTGCCATAGCGTATTCTGAAGAACAATCCATGCGAATTTTACCGTCTTTATCAAGAGGCATAAAGGCAAAACGCGGGTCAATTTCTTTATTTACAACAGTAATATCTAAACCATAATATTCGGCGATAGGTTCCCAATAAGCCATGCTTGAGCCGCCCAAGGGGTCTGCTCCAATATGCAAACCGGAAGCTTTAACTTGATCGAGGTTGAGAATATTTTTTAAATCTTTGACATAAGGGCTGATAAGATCAAGCTCTTTTACTTGTCCGCTTTTTATAGCTTGTTTACTATCTTTTTGTTTAATTTTATTTGTGCCTGATTTGAGAAATTCGTTGGCTCTTTTTTCTATCCAAGCGGTAACGGAGGTATCGGCCGGGCCTCCGTTTGGTGGGTTATATTTAAAACCACCATCAGCAGGAGGGTTGTGAGAGGGGGTAATCACAATTCCGTCTGCTTTTTTTGTGCTGTCGGCAGGCAGGTTTTTGTTGTGTTGTAAAATCGAATAAGAAATAATCGGAGTTGGAGTAAAGTTGTTCCCTTGGTGAATACACACATTCACATCATAAGCCGCCAAGACTTCCAAGGTGGTTTTATGAGCAGGTTCGGAAAGGGCATGAGTATCCATTCCCATAAACAGGGGCCCTTCTATTCCGTTTTGTTTTCGAAATTCGCAAACAGCTAACGCCATGGCTTTAACATGGTCTTCATTAAAGCTTGTTTCAAAAGAAGAACCTCTATGCCCCGAAGTTCCAAAGCTGATACGTTCATTCGCTTGTTCGATATTTGGTTTTTTTTCGTAATAAGCGTTAATTAATTGTTCTGTATCAATCAACAGCTCTTGAGGGGCTTTGTTCCCGGCTTGAGTATGTTTTGTCATATTGCCTCTCTTAAAAAGATAACAGGCTAAATTTATTTAGTTTTTAACAAAATTGCCATACCTTGCCATGCACCTAAGCTTACGTTAAGTTGTGAGCCGTTTACGCTTGGGTTTTTGGTATTATCTTCAATATTTTCAGCCTTGATGATAGAACCGATTTGTTCTTTAAAGGGGCTTAAATTTAAAGTTTCATTTGTGCCTGTTCTGGAAAAGTTAGCTATTGTAATAAAATATCCGCCATTATCGGGAAGTTTGTGTAATACGGCAACGCTTCCTTCGCCTTTGGTTTCGATACGTCCTAAAGTTTCAGCCCTTGCCAAACCAAGGTTTGAGCGTACTTTTAAAAATCCGCCCAAGCGGTTAACCATTGAGCCTTGAGTATAAACTTGTTCATCTATTGAACTAAACAAAGTTTTTGTGCGTGCGATACCGTTTTTGGTTACAAACAAAGAACCGCTGGTACGCAATAAACCGTATGCACCTCGTGTTGCATAACCTTCGTCCCATTCTTCGACATGATCAACCATTGCTTGCCAATGTAGCGGAAGGGCTCCGACTAAGTCTTGACCTGAGACCATAAAAATCCCGGGTTGCATGGCTTTAAAAAAGTTCATTAAAAACAGACCTTTTTCGGCTTCTTTTTTAATTTCCGGTTTTAATTCTTCCGGGTTGCGAATATCAAGAGCCAAAAGAGCCAAACCTGCGGAAGTTGTTAAGAGTCTTTCGTTTTTAAAAGGTACTCTGTCTTGACCGTCTCCGGCTTTTTCTTTCATTTGAGAGATAACTTCTGCACGCAGGCTTTCAGCTTTGCTGCTTTGTTCGTTTCCGCTTTGAGCGTTATGATTTGCTAAATCAAGCAAATGTGGCATGGAGTAAGAAATGCCGTTATTATTTGGCGTTGTGTTAACTAAATGTTTAAAATTAATGTTTAAACGTAAGGCCTCGTCTATCATGAAACGCAAGAGTGTTGCATCTCCGCTTAAAAGGGCGTGTTCGGTCGCAGGGCTTAGAACGCTGTTATAAATAAAATCAGGGCCGTCAGCCGTAAAACTTGCGATATGTGAAAGAGGAAGTTCATCTCTTAAAAAAGTCCAACCTCCGTAGCGACGCACCTCTCTTCCTATGCTTGTTGCCGCCGATAGAGCTGGTTCTCCGGAATAAGCAGTAGAGGCTTCGGGTTCTAAACCTTGAAGCGGTTCGAGATTTAAACCGAGTAAAGCCGCACCAAGCATTCCGACTTCACGCACGGCACTACCGGAGAGAATTCTTTTAGCGGTGGCTGAGGGGTCTTCCCAGTTTATAACAACATGTTCGGGTGAATAGTAATAGCGATAAAGCCAGCGACGGTTTGCTCCGTCAATTCCGTTAATTAAGCCCGTAGCCGCCCAACCTCGATCAGCACCGGTAATTTCACCGTCTTGTTCAAGGGCGAAAGGGATAACACCTTTTTCGGAAAGCTTTTGAATTTGAGTTGAGTCTAAGGCTTTGCCTTTCCATTGAGATTCAACCGTTGGCAATAAATCCCAGTATGCTTTATCTACTTCAACCATTGAATAAACGCCGGCATAATCTTTGTGCCAACGAGCAGCCAAGAAAAAGTCTGGTCCCAAGCCTGTTGCCGCCGGAATCATGTCTAAACCCAGAAGGGCTTGATTTTTATTGGCTTGTGCTAACATTCTGCGATAACTTTCTTCTTTGCCTACTACATCAGAAAAAGTGTATTGGATAACGTCATCGCCGGTAGGGCTTTTTTTCTGGTCATAAGCCCAAACTGAACCGGCTGTGCTGGTTGGAGCGATAAATAAACCACGAAAGCCCGCACTGTGCATGGCACTCCAAAGTTGTGGGCTTGAAAGCTCGCTGAAAGTTCCTTTTCCGCCGTCTGATAAAAGGCTATAAGGGTGGATATTAATCCAGTTGTCTGCAATTTTTAACAAACCGTCAGGGTCGGGAGGAGAAGCGGGAGTTCGCCAAGATAAATTACTGCCTGAGACTATCCTTGCCATTTCGACTGATTGCCCAAGCATGGATAATTTTTCCAAATATTGCACATAACCCGGGTCTGCCCTTGAGAGCGGGTTAAAGCTTGCACTATAATTTGCACCGTCTTGTTCTTTATTTTTCTTTTTTGAGCTACAGCTTACGCTTATAAGGGTTATTAATAAAATAAGCAGAAGCAATATTGAGTTTTTGATATATTGAGAGTTGGCAGGCATAAAAACTCCGAGCTGGTATTCTTTTAAATTTATTTTAATATTTAACAATTTAATATTTAACAATGATGAATGTTTATTTTGTTGATAATATAATTATAGGAAAATGAAAATAGCTTTTTTGAAAATTAATTGTTATCTGTTTTTTACTGTTGTTGTTTTTCCATAAACCCTTTTATAAAGGTTGTGTTATTGCCATTTGGTTGAGTTTTATTTTGTTTGTCTTTTTGAGGCGTTGTCCAGTCTTGTTCCCCGGTTTTTGTCCATGCCTTTTGAGAAACTAAGAGGCTGTAGAGATTAGATTGGTCGCTTTCTGAAATTGCTTCATAATCTATTTGTCCGGGAATTTTATTGAAAATCAATTGGTGGTTTTTGTTTACAAGGTAAATGTTTTTATAAGGAGATAACACCTCGACCACAAATTTTTCTTGAGTTTGCTCTGAACCGAAATAGAGAATGCCTTCGACCCCTTTTTTCTTTTCAGGCTTAAGTAATAAAATGCGTACCGGTTCTTTGCTTACTTTTTGATCAAAATCATCGTTTTTTGTTTGTACTACTCTGATTAAAATAGAATTTCCAAGTGCACCCGTTCCGTCAATTTGCAAAATAATCGGGTTGAAAATTTCCAAAAAGACGAGACCTTGAAAATTGTCAAACACTATTTTATTGGGTTTAGCTATTAAAAAATCGTTTGAAGAATCACTTGGTTTTATTGCCTCTTGGGTTAAGCTAATTGAACTATTGAGTATTTCAGGGTATTTTTTAATCATTTGTTGTGTAGTTAAGTCGGCTGATGTTTTAGGGTCAAGCTTTATAACTTGGTTTTTTTGATCAAAAAGTACATTTTTAAAAGTTAGGTTGCTGTTGCCCAAAAGGTTGACCAAAAGTCTTCCGTCTAAAACACTTAGGTTTAAATGTCCTTGATTGTCGCTTGCGACCTTCATATTTTCTCTTACGCGCAAATTATCTTTGGCGTTAAGGTCTATTAAGCCAAAAGAATAAGTGGCGTTAACCGGTGGTGTTACTGCCTGTCCTATTACGGGATAAAGCTTGTCGAATCCACCTGTAGAAAATAAATAGATAAGTCCGATAGTTATAATTGTTAAACTGATCAGTAATATACTTAGCCATTTTTTCATAATATTCTCCGTATGCCGTTACTTGTCATTTTATAATATATTGTTACTTAAAAAAGATAAGGTTAATGTTTTAGTCTAAAACGACTTTAGTGAAAACGCTTTTATGTTCATCGGCAGTTTTAATGATACGTTTTAGGGTGTCATACATGAATTCATCTCGCAGAGCATCATAAGTAATATCACTTTTGTATAGCGGAAAGAAAAGAGGGTAAGCAAGATTTATTCCTAATTCTTCTTGTTTTTTTGAAACAGCCAATAATAATTTTCTTCTTTCCGAAGGTGTTTGAGCGGTTACAAAATTATGGTCGCTTTTAACAAAGCCGTTACTGCCAAAGCTGTTTTGTGTTGTTGCCAATATTGGAATGGGCAATGTCTTTTTATTATTTAACTCTGTTTTGAGGTTAGTTATATTAGTTGTTAAAAGTTCGGCATCTTTGACAGGTGTATAAATATAGTCAATTCCCGTCAAGCCGATCGGTAAGTTGTTTGTAGTATTGGTGGCGATAAGGCGATTTTGGGCTTTTGCTTCGCTGATTGCCGTAAAAACAAGTTCGGGGTTTTGCTCTAGCTTGCCTGCCAGGCCTTGAATAAAAAATGATTCAAAATCAAGCTTTTGGGTTAAGTTACGCATATGAGCCACGAGCTCTTCGGGACTTTTATAGTTATTTATATCCAAAACAACTTCAAAATAGGTTTTAGGGTTGTTTTGGCGTATTTTTCCTCTTATTTCTTGAAGAGTTTCTTGGGTTTCCGGGTCAGGTAGAGCATTTTTTTCAAAAAATACAAAGTTACTGACAAGACTCGGTTTTAAAGAAGCTATGGCTTTAGCCGCCATATCGTAATTTTTATGTTCCAACAACCATTGTGAACCGTTTTGGTTTACCTGATAAACTCTGGCTTGAATCGGGGTTGAAAAAACTTGGTTTAAAGGGGTTTGAGAATTTTTTCTATAAGCTTGCTCGAGCGGAATATCTTTAAGCGTGGTTGTGGTTATATTTTCTTGAGCGACTTGAGTTTTTTTACTGGATTTAGCTCTTGAATTCTTTGATTTTTTACTAGTTTTTTTCTTCTTTGAGCTTTTTTTCTTTTTTGAGTTTGTTTTCTTTTTAGAGCTTGTTTGTTTTTTGGAACCGGCTTTTTTGTTTGTTTTTTGTTTTTGAGTAGTTTTTTTAGTGTTTTGCTGTGCTAAGCTTTCGTTTGGATATGAAAAGCTAAAGAAAAGATTGAGACTTAATAAAATTATAATGAGTTTTTTTATATTTTTGATCATAATTGTTTAATCTACCTTATAATTATGTCTTTAGTGATTATATTTATTGTTTTTTTAGTCTGGGGTGTAGCTTTGAAGTTAATTCTGATAAAATGTTTGCTTGATCCAATAGCCATATTGCGGAAAAAGTTAAGATTAAAAAGATGGTTGGATCTTGACTAGTTTATGAGCGTATTTATATTTAGTTATAGCTGATTGTAACCAAATTAAATATCTGTATACCACTCTTAATAATTTCAGCCGTTAAAGAATAATTTAAGTATATTTAACACGTTCTTGTTAATGTTACAAGGTTTTGTTTAAATATTAAATTCAAGGTGTTATCCCTTTAAGAGACGTTTATTGTTAATGAGGTTATCCAAGCTTACAACAGCCATATTTTAATAAAGTAATTAGGAGCGTGTGTTGCATGGGAGTAGAATATAAAGATTATTATAAGTTGCTTGGGGTTTCGCGCTCTGCATCAAAAGAAGAAATATCAAAAGCTTTTAAAAAGTTGGCTCGTAAATATCACCCGGATCTTAACCCTGACAATAAAGAATCTGAGCAAAAATTTAAAGAGGTCAGTGAAGCTTACGAAGTTTTAAAAGATGATGAAAAACGTAAACTTTATGACCAACTTGGAGCAAATTGGCAACAAGGTCAAAACTTTTCTCAACAACCGGGGTTTGGTTCTTATCAACGTCAGCATTCGGGAAATTCGGATTTCAGTGATTTTTTTGAAAGCTTTTTCGGAAGCGGAGCCGGTGGATTTAACGGTGGATTTGGTTCTCAGGGCGGGTTTAGCGGTGGTTCTTCGTTTAATATGCGTTCTCGAAAGGGAAGCGATATAGAATCAGACCTCTCGCTTTCTTTGGAAGAAGCTTATAAAGGTGGAAACAAAAACGTTACTTTGCAAGATATGAATGCAAAACCTCGTTTGCTTAATATCAATATTCCTGCCGGGATTAAAAACGGCGGACGTATTCGCCTAAGCGGACAAGGCAACCATGGAATGGGAACGGGAAAAGCCGGAGATTTGATTTTAACAATTCATATTTTAGACCACCCTATATTTAAGCTTGAAGGAAATGATGTTATCTATGAGCTTAATTTGGCACCTTGGGAGGCGGCTCTAGGCGTAAGTGTGCGTGTTCCGACTTTAGATTCAAATGTTGAACTAAATATTCCGCCGGGGGTTAATAGCGGGGTAAAATTACGTTTAAAAGAACGTGGGCTTGGAAATATAAAAGATAAAACCGGAAAGGGAGACCAACTGGTTAAAATAAATATTAAAACACCAAAAGATTTAAGTGCTGTCGAAAAAGAAAAATGGGAAGAACTTGCGAAAATTTCAAGTTTTAAAGCACGCTAATTTTTTGTGTTAATGACGGAGGAAATAACTTATGGACTTAAATAAATTTACTGAAAAATCACAATTGGCGGTTGCCGAAGCACAAACTATCGCTGTCAGATTCGGGCAACAGCAAATAGAAAATGAACATCTTGCCTTAGCTTTAGTTGAACAAGAAGAGGGATTGGTTTCTAAAATCTTAGCAAAAGCAGGAATTGACTCTAATATTTATGCAGATAAACTGCGTGAAGCGATTCAAAAAATGCCCACAGTTTCAGGTTCAGGAGTTGATTCCAGTCAGGTTGGCTTAAGTCGTCAGACGCATGAACTTTTATTAAACGCTCATAATTGCGCTAAAAGCATGAAAGACGAATATGTCAGCGTAGAACATCTTTTGTTGGAACTTTGCGATGTTAAAAGTTCTACCTCTCTTGGAAAAATAAACAATGGGTTTGGAATTACGCGAGATAAAATTTTGGCGGCTTTACTTAGCGTTAGAGGAAATCAGCGAGTAACAAGCTCAAACCCCGAAGCCAGCTATGAGGCTTTGACCCGTTATGGGCGTGATTTGGTTGAAGAAGCCAGAAACGGAAAGCTTGACCCGGTTATTGGGCGTGATGCCGAAATTAGGCGTTGTGTGCGTATTTTGTCAAGGCGTACTAAAAACAACCCTGTTCTTATCGGTGAGGCGGGCGTTGGTAAAACAGCGATAGTTGAAGGTTTGGCACACCGTATTTTAAAAGGCGACGTTCCCGAAGGCTTAAAAGATCGTACTTTGTTTGCCCTTGATATGGGTGCTTTGATTGCCGGAGCGAAATATCGCGGAGAGTTTGAAGAAAGACTAAAAGCTGTTTTAAAAGAAATTGAAAATTCCGATGGGCGTGTCATTTTATTTATTGATGAATTGCATACTATAGTCGGAGCAGGAAAATCAGATGGGGCAATGGATGCAAGCAACTTGCTTAAACCTATGCTCGCACGAGGTGAACTGCATTGTATTGGTGCGACTACCGTTGATGAATATCGTAAATATATAGAAAAAGACCCGGCTCTTGAAAGACGTTTTCAACCTCTTTTAGTCAGTGAGCCGAGCTTGGAAGATACTATTTCTATTTTGCGTGGTTTAAAAGAGCGTTTTGAAGTTCACCACGGTGTGCGGATTTTGGATTCTGCCATTGTTGAAGCGGTTGTGTTGTCCAATCGATATATAACCGACAGGCAACTTCCCGATAAAGCGATAGACCTTATTGATGAGGCTGCGGCAATGATTCGTAGTGAAATTGATACGTTGCCTGCTAATTTGGACGAAGCTCAAAGAAAGATTATGCAACTTGAAATAGAGCGAGAAGCTTTACGCCGTGAAAGCGACAAAGCCTCTAAAGAACGCTTGGAAAAACTTGAAAATGAATTGTCAGATTTAAGGTCAAGTCAAGCCGGGCTGATGTTACAATGGGAAAAAGAAAAAGCTGCTATCGATAAAGTGCGTAAAATTAAAGAAAAAATAGAACGCACCAAGCTTGATATAGAAGAGGCGGAACGTAACTATGACTTAAACAAAGCCGCCGAGTTGCGCTATTCTACTCTATCAAAACTTGAAAAAGAATTGGCGGAAACAGAAGAGCTTGACCAAGGCACTCGCTTGTTAAAAGAAGAAGTGCGTCCTGATGATATTGCCGATATTGTGGCACGTTGGACAGGTATTCCCGTTACTCGTTTAATAGAGTCAGAAAAAGAAAAGCTCTTGCGTTTGCCTGAGTTGTTACATAAACGAGTTGTAGGACAAGATGAGGCGGTAAGCTCTGTTTCCGAGGCGGTTTTACGTTCTCGCTCCGGTTTATCTGATCCCAATCGTCCAATCGGTTCTTTTATCTTTTTAGGTCCAACCGGGGTTGGAAAAACCGAACTTTGTAAGACCTTGGCATCTTCTTTGTTTGATAGCGAAGATAATATGATACGCCTTGATATGAGCGAATATATGGAAAAACACTCTGTTTCCAGACTGATTGGCTCTCCTCCGGGTTATGTTGGTTATGATGAAGGCGGTCAGTTAACCGAAGCCGTAAGACGTAAGCCTTATTCCGTTGTTTTATTTGATGAAGTAGAAAAAGCACACCCTGATGTGTTTAATACCTTGCTTCAGATTTTAGATGACGGTCGCTTGACCGACAGCCAAGGGCGTACGGTTGATTTTAAAAATACTATTATCATTATGACTTCTAATATCGGTTCACATCGTATTTTAGAAGGTATAAGCAGTGGTGGTGTTTTAAAAGAAAGTGCCAGAGAAGCTGTTTTAATGGAGCTTCGTCAACATTTCAGGCCGGAGTTTTTAAACAGAGTTGATGATATTATTCTCTTTAAGCCTTTGTTAGAGGCTCAAATGAAAGAAATTGTAGAAATAATGTTGCAACGGCTCAAAGCTCGTTTGGCAGAGAAAAAAATCAGCTTCGAAATAAGTGAGCTTGCGAAAGACCATATTGCCAAAGATGCTTATGACCCCGCTTACGGAGCCAGACCTTTGCGTCGTTATTTGCAACAATATGTTGAAAATAGCTTGGCTCGCAAAATTATAAGCGGCGAAATAGTCGAAGGCGATACAGCTTTTGTTGACTTAGTTGATGGTAAAATTAACATTAGTTCCAAAAAATAAAGAAGCAAAATCAATCGCATTATTTGGTATTTTGATAGAAGCAACCTGTCTGTATAAACTACAGGCGGGTTGTTTTTTTATTGTTGAGCTTTATTTTATTGTGTTTACACTTTATATTTATATTCGGTTTTTACATCTGAACTTCCACAGTTCTTACATACTATAGATTTTAGTTTTGGTGTCGACGTTTTCCCTCTTTCCCTTGCCTCCCATGTCGTCTCAAATTTCATGAAGTGTGTCATTGAGTTCTGGGAGTGGTGGGAGTTTTGAGCGTTTTGATATGATGAGTGAGAAGAAGACGCCACCTTATCAAGGCTTGAAACTTTCTCAGAAGTTCCGCAGTGTAAACAGTGGGCATTGTAAATTTTTTTTTCTATAATTCCCATTTGATTTCCTCCTATTATACTTGATTTGCATAGTAAAAAGAGCGATGGTGTTATTTAACTCCAATCGTTTATTTATATAATATTTTTGATATAAATAAACAAGGTTTTTTTTATGTGTGGTTTTAAATTGTAAATTCATTAAGTTATAGAATAAAAAGCTTACAGCATAAAAAAAGGTTACAGAAAAAATCTGTAACCTTTTAAAATCTGGTGGGCCCACCAGGCTTTGAACCTGGGACCAACCGGTTATGAGCCGGTTGCTCTACCAACTGAGCTATAGGCCCGTTATGTATCGTATTGACTTTATTATAAAAAATAAGCCTACAATGTTTTTAATTCGCTTCAAAGAAGAATGAATTTATATTGCTTATTTTAAAACTTGTCAATATTTTTTTTACAAAAGCTTGACTTGGGCTGTGTTATTTGAAATAGACAAAAGAGGCTGTTCACCTGGAAGCCTTTTTTATTTATTCTTAATTTTTTATTTGGGTTTTTATGTATTATCAAGATTTAATTCGGCATATTGAAAAAACAGCTAATCCGCTTTGGGCGGCCGCTTGGGATAATTCCGGGCTACAACTTGTTGCGAAAAATCAAGAGATTAAAAAAGTTGCTTTGTGTTTAGACCCGTCTCCCATACAAATTCAAAGAGCGATTGAACAGAACGTTCAGTTTATTTTAAGCCACCACCCTTTATATTTAAAAAGTTTTAGTTTGACCGAAAATAATTTGATTGTTGAAAGTTTGCGTTTACTTTTTCCCAACGATTTGTGGCTTTATAGTGCCCATACCTCGCTTGATACCAACTTACAAGGACCTGTTTCCTGGTTGGCCGAAGAATTAAAGCTTAAAAACGTTAAAGTATTGGAAAAAACTAATAGTGAAGCCGAGTTTGAAAAAGGTTTTGGCTTTATCGGAGATTTGCCTTATACTTTAGACTTTGAAGCTTTTAGCATATTATTATCAAAGTTGCTTGATATTGACGCGTTTTCTTTTTGTGGAAATATTCCGAAAAATATTAATAAAATAGCTTGCTTGCCCGGTTCCGGTGCGAGTGCTGTTGAATTGGCAATTAGCAGTCAAGCCGATGTTTTTATTACCGGAGATGTTAAATATCATGCGGCTTGTGATTTAAAAAGTCGTTTGGAATTAGAACGACAAAATGGATTGAAGCAAGATTTTTGTGTGATTGATGTGGGACATTTCAGCTTGGAAGAAGAGATGATGCGTCGCTGGACTTATCGGTTGGCATCAGATATACCAGAGCTTGAGTTTATATTTTTAGAGTCAAAGAATCCTTTGGAATATAATAAAATAAATTTGTTAAGAAGATAGAAATAGAAGAGGAGTGTTTATTAATGAGTATATATTTAAGCCAGATAGCCCAACTTGTTGCCTTGCAAAAAGTAGACAATGAAATTTATGATCTAAATAAAGAGCTTGCCAAAGGTCCTTTAGAAGTTGAAAAACTGCGTACAGAGCTTGAAACCGTTGAAAAAGAAAAAAAACATTTGGAAGAAAAGCTCGAACATATCAAAGAACAAGCCAAGCGTCTTGATATTGCCATTGATGATGACGGAGCCAAGCTTGAAAAAAGTAAAAGCAAGTTAATGCAGGTTGGCAGCGAAAAAGAATATAACGCTGTGATCAGCGAGCTTGATGTTTTAGAAAAAAACACTCGTGGACGTGAAGATGAAAAGAAAATGTTGCTTGACGAATTAAATCACCAATCAACAAGATATGCTGAAGTAAACGAGCGTTATGAATCTTTATTGGCTCAATTTAATGAAAAAAGTGAAAGCTTACAAGAAGTTGTCGATAAATGTAATAAAAGGTTGGCTGTTTTAAATGAAGAACGTAAACACTCAGGCTGTGAAATTCCCGAACCTGTTTTACAACGTTATGAATTTATTAAAGGAAGATTGGAACATCCGGTTATTGTTTTTGTTAAAGAGGCTGTTTGTTCCGGTTGTAATATTAGTGTTCCGCCTCAAATTTTTATTGAATTACAAAAAGGCACTCAGATTTTAAGTTGCCCTAATTGCCAACGCCTGATTTATTGGTGTGAACACTTTCATCGTCCGGAATAATTTATTATATAATTAAATCAAGTAAGTTATGCTTATAATATAACTGACCTTTTTTTATTAAGTTTCGAGAGTTAGACAGATTGTCGCCGCCACTTTGTGGGGGAGGAAAGTCCGGGCTCCATAGGACAAACGCCGGGTAACCCCCGGGAAGAGCGATCTTTAGAAAGTGCCACAGAAAACAGACCGCCGTGAAAACGGTAAGGGTGAAACGGTGGGGTAAGAGCCCACCAGCCGTTATGGCAACATAGCGGGCTAGGTAAACCTCGTTCGGAGCAAGACCAAATAGAAGGGCGCACCACAGCTTGTCCGGCTGATGCCCTTGGGTAGGTTGCTTGAGGCTTTAAGTAATTAAAGCCCTAGAGAAATGACAATCGTTTTTATAGCAATATAAAAAAGACAAAACCCGGCTTATCGTTTAACTCTCGTTTTTTTCATGATTAGCTGTATAGTTTGGCAGATGCTTTAATCTGTAGTAATAAAGCTAAGAAATTGTAAACCAACTGGCATCCTTATCCTCAACTCAAAACGTTGGGGTTTGGGTGTTGTTTAAAGCTATTATCTACTTGCGTAGATTTTGTAAAAGGAGTTTTTGTTTTGGATATTCCACGTATTTTTAATATTACCGAAAGTGCTCACCGTATTCATAACCCGTTCACACCAGAAAAGTTTGCTACTCTTGGTGCGGTGTTGCGTCTAAAATCAGGAACTCGTATACTTGACCTTGGTAGCGGTTCTGGCGAGATGCTTTGCACTTGGGCTCGTGATTACGAAATAACTGGTGTTGGCATTGATATGAGCCAGTTGTTTTCAGAGCAAGCGACGCTCCGTGCTAAAGAACTTGGAGTCGCCGATAGGGTTAAATTTATTCATGGCGACGCTACTGGCTATGTTGCTGATGAAAAAGTAGATGTAGCGGCCTGTGTTGGTGCTACGTGGATTGGCGGTGGAGTTGTTGGTACTATCGAGCTTTTGGCGAAGAGTATTAGCCCCGAAGGTATGATGCTTATTGGTGAACCTTACTGGCGGCAGTTACCCCCTACGGAAGAAGTTGCTAAGGGTTGCTTTGCTGGTTCTGTTTCCGACTTTCTCATGCTTCCAGAACTTCTCGCATCTTTCAGTGAGCTTGGCTACGACGTTGTGGAGATGGTTTTAGCTGATCAAGAAGGCTGGGATAGGTACGAGGCTGCTAAGTGGCTCACCATGAAACAATGGCTCAAAGCGAATCCAGATGATGACTTTGCGAAAGAGGTTCGAGCCAACTTAACTTCTGAACCTAAACGTTACGCTCAATACACTCGTGAATACCTCGGTTGGGGTGTGTTTGCATTGATGGCACGATAATACTGTTGGCGAGATATTTGGCTGATTATCAATATTAAATACGGAACACCTAAGCAATTACTCAAAACGTTGAGTCAAAACGTTGAGGCTTGGGTGTTCTATTTAATAGACTTCGCTGGTAAATCTAATTTATCTATTTAATAAATACAAAAATTCAAGCTTTAAGATATAAACTAATCTTATTTTATCTATTAAACTAAAAAGCGTATTGACGGTAAGGCCTCACTAAGGAGAAAGACAATGCTTATTTTTAATATTAATACAAACGATTCAGTTTTTTCGCCAAAAGAAATTATAAAATTTGCCGAAAGCTCAGCCGTTACCACAAATGTTACAAAAGAATATGCTATAATGCTTCTTCTTAAAGACAAAAATGTACTTTCTCAAATATGCGAACAGAGCGAAAACGTTGGAGAAAGTCTAAAAAAAGCCGCGTTAGCAGACTTAAGAAAATTAATGGAATATCTTAAAGAGCTAACTATTAAAAATTATATTCCCTCTATTAAACGCACTCTTTTTTTTAGTGATTATCAAAAATCTATAGAAGACCTTGTTGAAGAAAGTTCCACAGAGAAAATATTAGAAAAATTGATTTGCCACTATAAAAAATTTGGTGGCGGTGAGCTGGCTCAATATATCGCTTTTTATTGGCGAGGCGGTCTTTGCGGAGTAAGTAGCCCTGATGATATTAAGTTAGATGAGCTGTTTTGTGTGGAAGCTCAAAAACAAATATTAAAACAAAATATCAAAAGTTTTTTACAAGGAAACCCCACTAACAACGTGATTCTTTATGGTAATAGCGGCGGTGGAAAATCGTCAATCGTTAAGGCGTTACTTAATGAATATTACACAGAAGGTTTGCGCTTGGTTCAGATATTCAAAGATGATTTAAGTGAATTAACGCAACTCATGAGTGAAATTAAAAATAAAAGCTTTAAATATATCATTTTTTTAGATGATTTATCTTTTGAAAGTAATGAGTTGGGCTATAAAAACTTAAAGGTCTTGTTAGACGGAAATATAGAAAAACAGCCACAAAATGTTTTAATTTATGCAACTTCAAATCGCAGGCATTTAATCGGTGAAACTTGGAATGAGCGTCAAGGAGAAGACGTGCATGTGAGTGATACGAGAAATGAAAAGATGTCGTTAGCCGAACGCTTTGGTCTGCGGGTATATTTTGGGTCTTTGAGTCAACCAGAATACCTTGAAATAGTTAAGTCGATTCTTTTAAAACATGAAGTCAGCATGACAGAAGAAATACAGGCAAGTGCCATAGAATGGGAGCTTGATTATAATGGGCGTTCGGGTAGAACTGCGATGCAATTTGTCAAAAATTTATTAAACAATAAGAGTTAGGTTTATCGCAATTTTTTTGGGTCAAACAGTAGAGCATTTAACTTTTCAATACTGAGTAACGTTGTTGCGTATTGCTATTGCTATATCGTAACAGCCCTTTACTTCTTAACAAATTGGCTTTTACTCCATAACAAGTTGGAATTTCCTCTTGCATTTGAAATAAACAGAGTATAGACTTAACTACTAAAAATAAAATTTATACGAATGATTGTTTCAGACAAAATTCAATCTCATTTTATCTCGCTTTTGGTTTATTTAACCATAAACACCAACTCTTTAACTTATTCAAAATTTACGCAGTTTTTTACTGCTTATGAGGGTCGTCATGCCTAAGATTTTATTTAAATGTGTGCCTTTTGATAAATCAGCTCTCACTTTAGCCTTGGAGTCAGGCGTTGACGGCTTGATTCTTCCTAAAAATGCCGTTGAAGACTGTAAGGGCTTGGCTCGTTGTCAGATTTTTGAGGCGGAAAGTTTTAGTTTTATAAAATTAAATTCCAAAAAAGACGAAGAAAAAGCCGTTGAACAATTAAAAAACGGTAAAAAAGTTGTTATTTCTCATGGTTGGGAGATTATTCCAATCGAAAATTTATTGGCTCAATCATCACAGGTGGCAGTTGAGGTTCACTCTAAAAGCGAAGCTTTGTTGGCTGCCGGAATTTTAGAAGTGGGAGTAGATACCGTGGTTGTTTGTCCTGAAGCTGTCGGCGATTTAAAAGGCATTATTGCCGATCTTAGTATTTCACAAGGAAAAATAGAGCTTGTGCGTGCTACTTTAACAAAAATTGAGCCTGTTGGACTTGGTCATAGAGTCTGTGTTGATACTATGAGCATGTTGCAAAAAGGGCAGGGTATGTTGGTCGGAAATTCCAGTGCCTTTACTTTTTTGGTGAATGCAGAGACAGAACACAACGATTATGTTGCGGCAAGACCTTTTCGCATTAACGCCGGTGCTGTGCATGCTTATGCAATTTGTCCCGGTGATAAAACTCGTTATCTTGAAGAAATTAAAGCAGGCGACGAAGTTTTGATTGTTGATCATAACGGAAACTCCAAAAAAGTCGGAGTCGGGCGTGCTAAAGTAGAACAACGCCCCATGCTTTTTATTGAAGCCGAGATTGGAGCCGGTGGGCCTAAAGGGGCTGTATTTTTGCAAAATGCCGAAACAATTCGTCTTGTAAACGCTAACGGAGAGCCGGTGAGTGTTGTTCAATTAAAAGTTGGCGATACCGTGCTTTGTCATACTGATATGGCAGGTAGACACTTTGGTATGCGTATCGTTGAAGATATCATCGAGGCATAAAGTGAAAAAGAAGACTAAATCACAGTCTCAAGACGTAGAACATATTGATAATATTGAGCTTGTTGCAAGTCATTTAGACCAAAAAGCTCAAATTGACAAACTTGATAATCTTAATGAAGTTCGCAATGCTATCGACCAAATAGACGAACAGCTTTTAACTCTTTTAAACCAACGGGCTTTAATGAGTTTGGCGGTTGGTTCCATAAAGGCTAAACAAAGAGAAAAAGACGGTCTTGATGCCGGAACCGGTGGGCAAATTTTTCACCCGGAAAGAGAACGAGCTGTTTTAGACCATTTAACGAGTTTTAATTTAAAACAAAGTGGTCTTTTGCCTAACGCTCATATTCATGCAATTTGGAGAGAAATTTTTTCTTCGTCTCGAAGTTTGCAAGCTCCGCAAACCGTGGTTTGTTTAGGGCCTGAGGGAACTTTTTCTCATGCGGCGGTCTTATCTTGTTTTGGACAAAGCGTTAATGTGAGTCTAAAACCTGACTTTGAAACTGTTTTTCGGGCGGTTTATGATAGACAAGCGTCTTTTGGACTTATTCCTCTTGAAAATTCCTTGCATGGTTCAGTAGGGCAGAATTTTGACTTGTTTTTAAGATATCCAGTTAAAATCATTGCGGAAATTTATACAAGGATTCACCTTTGTCTTTTGAGTAAAGAGGTGAAACGCAAGCAAATTAAAGAAGTTCACTCTCACCCTCAACCTTTAGCACAGTGTGATTCTTGGCTTACTCAACACCTTCCCGGGGTTGTGCGTATTCCGGCCGAATCTACTGCTGCTGCTGCCAAGCGTATTTTGGATATACCAAATGCCGGGGCTATAGCTAGTCGTTGTTTGGCTGATATGTTAGGTTTAAATATTGTTGACGAAGGGATAGAAGATATGCCTGATAACTGGACTCGCTTTGTGGTTATCAGTCTTGATGCGGAACAAGGACATAAGGCATATAATCAAAATAGTATTGATAAAAACCTTATTGAGCCACCTTTAATCGAGAAAACAGATTATGAAGATAAAAGAAAAAATATAATTCCGCAAAAAGAAGGCATGAAAACCTCTGTTTTATTTACAACAAAACATAAACCCGGAGCTTTGTCTTTCGTTTTAAACGGGTTTGCCGAAGCGGGAATTAACCTTGTTAAGCTTGAGTCGCGCCCTTCTAAAGGGGAACAGTGGGAATATGTTTTCTTTGCTGATCTTAGCGTTGATTTAACTTTGGATATTCACTCCAGGTTGCGTAATTATTTAGATCAACATTGTGCAACTTGGCGTATTTTAGGGGTTTATCCCGCCGCACAAAATAAGTATATTATTTAATCA
Organism: Desulfovibrio litoralis DSM 11393; assembly: GCF_900143255.1. NCBI lineage: Bacteria > Pseudomonadati > Thermodesulfobacteriota > Desulfovibrionia > Desulfovibrionales > Desulfovibrionaceae > Desulfovibrio > Desulfovibrio litoralis. Next base: position 111,436 of record NZ_FRDI01000003.1, on the reverse strand, counting down.
ATATATTTTAACCTTAGAGTAATAAAAATATGAATAAGCCTAAATTGTCTCATCTAGACGAAAACGGTTCCGCCTGCATGGTTGACGTGGGCAATAAAGAAGTTACACGCCGTGTTGCCATTGCCGAGACTACCGTTTTAATCAGCGAACAAACCTTAAACTTATTGAAAGAAAAGGCACTTCCTAAGGGTGATGCTCTAAATACTGCCAAAGTAGCCGGAATATTAGCCGCAAAACGCACGGCAGAGCTTATTCCGCTATGTCATCCTTTACCCTTTGATTTTTGTGATATCAGGTTTAAAATTCAAGAAACACCGCCGTCTGTCTTGATTGAAGCAGAAGTAAGAACAAGCGGGCGTACGGGAATAGAAATGGAAGCCTTAACAGCAGTGCAGGTTGCCGCTTTAAGTATTTATGACATGTGTAAAGCCGTACAAAAAGATATTAAAATTACCAATTGTCGTTTGCTTTTTAAAAGTGGTGGAAAAAGTGGAACATATAGGGCAATAGACTAAATATTACGCTAAATTTTCACTTGTTTGTTTATAAAAAATAATTGTAAAAAAAATAACTAAGTGTTTATTTTGTGTTTGTTACCACTAGTATTTTTTTTTTACTTGTGTTAAGCCTGAAAGATAGCTTGTTGAATGTTGTATGCGTTTTTTACTTTAATCAAAAAGCGTTTATTTTACGTTTTTATCAAGCTTTTTTAAGTAACTATAAAACATAATTCATAATATTTAACAAATTTTTAAAGGCAAAGAAGCTTCATGGCTAAAATATTGGATCATCTATTAGGTTTTTTTTCTAGCGACTTAGCAATAGATCTTGGAACAGCCAACACTTGTGTTTATGTTAAAGGGCGTGGTATCGTCTTGCGTGAACCCTCAGTGGTCGCAGTAAAAAAAGATTCTCGCGGTTCTAATGTCGTTTTGGCGGTTGGACAAGATGCAAAGCGTATGCTTGGTCGTACTCCCGGAAATATTCAGGCTATTCGTCCGATGAAAGACGGAGTTATTGCCGATTTTGAAATTGCTGAGGCAATGATTAGCCATTTTATTGCTAAAGTACATAAATCTCGCCGTCCGGTAAGACCAAGAATAATGATCTGTGTTCCTACCGGAATAACTCAGGTTGAAAAAAGAGCGGTTAAAGAAAGTGCTCAAAGTGCCGGAGCCAGAGAGGTTTATTTAATCGAAGAACCCATGGCGGCGGCTATTGGTGCTAAACTTCCAATCCAAGACCCTACTTCCAATATGGTTGTTGATATTGGCGGCGGAACTACCGAAGTTGCGGTTATTTCTCTTTCGGGTATTGTTTACTCAAAATCTATCAGAGTCGGCGGAGACAAAATGGACGAAGCCATTATGCTCCACGTTAGACGCAAATATAGTATGTTGATTGGTGAATCAACCGCAGAAGAGATAAAAATTAAAATCGCCTCGGCTTACCCTTTAAATCCTGAGATGCCTCTTGAAGTAAAAGGGCGTGATTTAGCAACGGGTATTCCTCAAAACATCATCATTACCTCTGAAGAAATTCGTAAGGCTATTTCAGAACAGGTTGACAGTATTGTTCATGCCGTTCGTACGGCTTTGGAACAAACTCCGCCCGAACTTGCGGCCGATATTGTTGATCGTGGAATTGTTCTTACAGGTGGGGGAGCTTTGTTGAAAGGACTTGATCAACTATTAAGAGAGGAAACCTCACTGCCTATAACCGTAATTGACGACCCTCTTTCGACCGTAGTAATAGGAACGGGCATGGCGTTGGATAATCTGAATATCCTCAAGGAGGTATGCATAGATTAACGCTTTATTTAAACGCTTTTTTGTCATTGTTGTCGTTGTCTTGATCGTATATCTTGGTTTATTTACTTGGAACCAACGCACTCATCATTTTGATTATATTTCTGAGCAAAGCGGTTTGTCTTTTGTCGGAAGTCTTTTTACGCCTATTTTGTGGATAAAAGATGAGGCTTCTTCTTTTTATAGTCAATATATAGACCTAAAAGACGCTAAAGAAGACAACCTTAAATTGATTAAAAAGATTCAACAACTTGAAGCCGAACTTTCTCATAATGTAGAAGAGAGGGCTGAACTTAAACGTTTGCAAAACCTTTTTGCTTTTAAAGATCAAGAAGCTTGGGTAAGGGTTGGAACGCGTATTCTTGCCGTGCGTTTTGGTCCTTTTTCGGCTCAAGAAACGGTAATGATCGATAAAGGCTCTGCTGACGGTGCTGTTCCTAATACTCCATTAATTACGGCAGAGGGAGTTTATGGAAAGGTTTTACGTTCGGCGGCTCATACTTCTACTGTTCTTTTATTAAGCGACCCGGGTTTTCGGGTTTCTGTTATCAGTCAAGAAACAAGAACTCCGGCAATTTTGTCCGGTGCCGGCATTAATAAGCCACTTGAACTTCATTATGTTGCTCAAAACGCACAGCTTAAAGAGGGTGAACTCTTAATTACCTCCGGAGTTGCCGGTGGTTTTCCTAAGGGGATTCCCGTGGCTAAGGTTATAAGTGTACAACCGGCGGGTAGCACTTTGTTTTTATCCGTGCTGGCTGATGCTGTAGTTAAAACCAATAAAGTCGAAGAAGCTTTACTTATCTTTCCACCATCTCGTAATATTCCTCTTGGTTTTTTACCGCCTCAAGATTCCAGTGTAGAAATGGAGGCCGAAGTGCATAAAATGGAATACGGCGATGCACCGCCTTCAGGTTCTGTTGAAAATCAAGAGCAAAACACAGAGTAATTTATGTGGTTACTAAATATTCTTTGGTGGTGTTTTTTTATTGTGATCGGCGTTTTTATCCAAGCGTTTATTCCGGGTATTGACGCTCTTGTTCCGGGCGTTATTGTTTCTTTATATGAAAAACGTTGGCAACAAACCTTTTGGCTTTGTTTGGTTTTTATTTTAATTCAAGAAGGGACGAGTTCTCTGGTTTTCGGGGCTGCTCCTTTATGGTATATTACAACAATTGTTATGTTTATTTTGGGACAGCGCTTGTTTAATGCAAATAATTTCTTTTTCATTTTATGTTTTGGTGCTATTTTGTCTCTTGTCCGTATTTTGATTGTTCTTTTGATAATGCAGGTTGGTACGGATAATCAAGACTATAAAATGTTTTTTAATGATGCAATTTGGCAAACTTTTATTTTTTCTTTGGTTTGGTGTGTTGCAAGCCGTCTGAGAAAGATATTGCCACAAACCAAGAAGACAGACAACTTATATACTTTAGGTAATTGATATGCGTTTAGAGGTAGAATCAAAAGGTTATCAGCCAAGACGCGGTGGTCTGATTTTAGTACAGATATTAGTCGCTCTCTTGTTTTGTATTTTTATCATACGCTTTTGGTATTTACAGGTTTTATCAGGTGAAGAGCTGGCTCGCCTTGCTCACAATAACCGTATTCGCTTGGAAAGAATTTTTGCTACTCGTGGGCTTATTGTTGATGATAAGGGGCGTTTGCTCGCAGAAAACCGCCCGGCGTTTTGTATAGCGATTAACCGCGAAGATTGCCCCGATATTAATGCCACTTTAGCTCAAATAAGCAAGTGGATGAATGTTCCGTATCAAAGTATCGTCAACAGTTATAAAAAAGAAGTTGATATAGCCAAACCTTTTGATCCCTTAGTTTTGGCAACAGATATTTCTTTTGAACTTTTGTCGGAAATTGAAAATGATTTAAGACTTTGGCCGGGTGTTCAAATTGTTATTCGCCAAAGAAGGCATTATCCACAGGGTGAATTATTCGCTCATATTATCGGCTATATGAATAAGCCGAACCGAGAAGAATTAGAAGGCGACAAAGATTTAAGTCCGGGTGATACTGTTGGTAAAACAGGTTTGGAATTTGCCTTGGAAAAAACCGCCGTTGCAACACATAAATTAAATGGCATAAAAGGTATGCAAGAGCTTCGTGGCATAAAAGGTATGCAGGAAGTAGAAGTAGATGTAAAAGGGCGTCAGTTAAATAAAATGACAACTAAAACTCCGATCGGAGGAGATATTGTACGCTTGTCTCTTGATATTGATATTCAAAAAGCAGCCTTTGATGCCTTGGGCGATTATTCGGGTTCTGTTGTAGTAATGGATCCGGATACGGGAAAGCTTAAAGCCCTAGTTTCAAAGCCTTCTTATGATAATAACACTATTCAAGAAAGAAAAACTTGGGCGTTAGTGGCTCAAGACCCAAGACACCCTTTGTTCCATAGGGCCTTACAAAGTACTTATCCTCCGGGTTCTGTTTGGAAATTATTAATGGCGGCTCTTTTACTTAAAGAAGGCGTTGACCCGAAACAAACGGTTTTTTGTTCAGGGGAAACAAAGCTTGGAAATCATACGTTCCGTTGTTGGAAAAAAGGTGGGCATGGAAGTGTTAATATGCTTAGCTCTCTCGTAAATTCTTGCGATGTTTACTATTATGAAATGGGAAAAAAAATGGGAATAGACCGTATCTCTGCTTATGCAAAAGAAAATGGATTCGGTCAACCAACAGGGATAGAACTTAATAGAGAAGCTTCCGGGCTTATGCCATCAAGAGAATGGAAGAAAAAAAAATATAACGCAGATTGGCAGGGCGGCGAAACTCTTAACGTATCTATTGGACAGGGGTCTGTTATGACAACTCCTTTACAAATGGCAAATTTTGTTTCTTCATTATTTAATGGTGGTCGAATTTTAAGACCTAGTGTTTTAGCTGATACTCCGCCTTTTGAAAAAAAACTTTTAGACATAAAACCGGAACACTTAGCTATAATACTAGAATCTATGCGAATGACTGTTGAAAGCGGAACTGCGAGAGTTTTAAAGCGTTCTGATGCTGTTATTGGCGGAAAAACAGGAACAGCCCAAGTTGTAAAAATAGGTGAAGTGCGTTTAAAAACCCATCAGTTGGCGTATGAACATAGAGACCACGCTTGGATAGTTTCTTGGGGTGAAAAAGAAGGCAAACGCTATGTTGTTATTGCTATGGTAGAACATGGCGGCGGCGGTGGTGCTGTTGCCGGTCCTATTGTAAAACGAGTTTATGATTACTTGTTTGGCGAATATATGAATATGCAAAACAAAGAAGAGCCGGTTTTAGAAACTGCGTTAAAGAAAAATGAAGAAACATTATAAAAAACGCTATAAGTAGTTTTTGCCAAATTAAGAAAGGTATGATAATTCATTTTTTTTATAGTGTATCGTAAGAGAGATATAATATTTTATAATACTAAGGGCTAAGTTTAGGGTATAATTTTAAAGATGGATAATCATAAACTCTCTCAAATCAATTGGGGTTTGATTTTAATGACCCTAATCCTTTTTACTATTGGTATGGTAAATTTATATTCTGCCAGTGCTTATCGCAATCTTGACGGAGTGATTGAGCTTGCAAGCTTTTATCAAAAACAAGCCCTCTGGAGCGTCGGCGGTTTTATTTTGATGTTTCTCTCGACGGTTATTGATTATCGCCACTTTAAAAACTTTGCCGTACCAATTTTTTTGCTCACTATAGTTTTGTTGCTTGCCGTTCCTATTATAGGAACAACAATAAATAATGCCAAGCGTTGGATAGATATTGGATTTTTTAGAATCCAACCTAGTGAATTGGCTAAAATTAGTACAACTATCTTAATTGCCAAGGTTTTGTCTTCAAGTAAAGAGCCTTTGGGGTGGGGTGGTTTATTTCAAGTTTTTTTGATTATTTCCGTACCTGTTGTTTTGATTTTAAAACAACCAGACCTTGGAACAGCCCTTAATATTGTTATCCTTGTTGGGGGGATTATTTTATATCGTGGGCTAAAACCTTGGGTTTTTAGAATATGTTGTTTATCTGTTCCTTTATTGCTTCCTCTTGGTTGGCAATTTATGAAACCTTATCAAAAAGAAAGGGTGTTTACCTTTTTAAACCCCGAACGTGCCCCGAAAGATGAAGGTTTTCAAATTATTCAGTCTAAAATAACCATAGGTTCCGGTGAAATTTGGGGAAAAGGCTTTTTAGCCGGAACTCAAAGTAAGTTACGTTTTTTACCGGAAAAACATACCGACTTTGCGATTGCTGTTTTTAGCGAAGAGTGGGGTTTTGTTGGAACGGCTCTTTTAATTTTATTCTTTTGTCTTTTTTTGTTGTGTATAATTAATACGGCGACTGATGCTAAAGACCGTTTTGGAAGTACGCTGGTTGTTGGTGTATTTTTCTATTTTTTTGTTCAGATTGTGATTAATATAGGCATGGTTACAGGTATGTTGCCTGTTGTTGGAATGCCTCTTCCCTTTATAAGTTACGGCGGAAGTGCGACGGTTGTAAACTTTTTTTTAATTGGCTTGGTTTTGAATGTTTCTATGCGTCGTTTTGTTTTTAGATTAAATTAAGCCCATTTTTATTGTTTTCAAGGGGAAAGTGTGAAATAAATCACTAAGTTGGTGTGTTTAAGTAAACAGCAACAAAATAAATAACTTGCAAAACAATTTAAAAATGTTAAACTATTTTTGGTTTGAATAATCGGTATAATTGATTAATCTGTAAATATATACTTAAGCTTGAGGTCAATGATGAGTAAAGATGAATTTAATGCATTCCTTGGGACAGGCACTATATATGAAGGTCATCTTAACTTTTCCGGTGCTGTGCGTATTGACGGTCAGTTTAAAGGCGATATTGAGTCAGACGGAACTTTAATTCTTGGAAAAGATGCAAAAGTGCAAGCAACTGTTCACGTTGGTCAACTTATCGTTTCCGGTTGTATTACCGGAGAAATGAAGATAGCTAAAAAGACGATTATCCATAAAACAGCAAGATTGATTGGAACTCTTAATACTCCGGTTTTAGTGATGGAAGAGGGTGCTGTTGTTCAAGGAACAGTCAATATGTTGCAAGGCGATGCTGCTATTCAATCTGTTGGATTAGTTGGTGAATTATCAGAAGGCAAAGTTGAATTGATTGAATAAAAATAAAGTTGGGAAGTTGAAACTTTAGACCGCTTCTTTAATGTTATGTGTTTTCTGTTTATATAAGGTGTTTTTTTCTTGTTTGATGTGTTTAAAAAGTTTTTGACACTTTTTATTTCATAGTTTATAATTCAAGTATGTATTGGTGTAAATTTTCACAATGTTGTTCCAAACCCTGAGGTAGGAAGTTTTATGGTTGACCCTAATGTACCTGTGCCCGGAATGATTGAAATTAGTTTGCCGCTGATATTGATTCAGCTGTGTAACTTTTTAGTAGCGTTGGCGTTTTTGAACTATGTTTTAATTAAGCCCGTTCGAGATATTATTGCTGAGCGTAAGGCAAAAATGGCAGGGCTTTTGGATAGTGCCGACGATTTTAACAAGGCGGCAGATCTTAAGCTTAAAAACTATGAGTCTGAACTTGCTAAAGCTAGAGTGCAAGCAGTTTCTCAGCGAGACGACGTTAGAGACAGCGCTCTTAAAGTCGAAGCTGATATTCTCGGGCAAGCAAACTCTGATGCACAAACTTTTATTCAAGATGCTAAAGCTCAGATTAAGTCTGAGGCAAAAAAAGCTATGTTGACACTAAAGGATCAAATAGATGCTTTATCTGTCAAAGCTGTTGACCGTATTCTAAGTTAATTTTGTTAACTTGAAAAGTTAAGGAGGGGGCGTTGAAAAAAGACAAAGTTTTTCTGGTGTTATTGGCTCTTGCCGTTGTTAGCTTGGGTGCCGGATTAGTTCATGGCATTGGAGAAGCTAACCAAAGTGCCGTAACAAACTTATTTTTCAGATTGGCTAACCTATTTGCTTTTGCCGGAATTATTTGGTATTTTGGCGTAAAGAAAATGTTGGTTGCTCTTAAAGCTCGTCGTTCTACAATTGAACAAGAGTTGAAAGACCTTTCTCAGCGTAAGCTTGAAGCTGAACAAAAACTTGCTGAAGTAGAAAGGCGTATAGCTAATATAGCCTCAGAAAGAGAAGCCGTTTTTGCAGAGTATAAAGCTCAAGGTGAGATGATTAAAAAGAATATTATTGCAAAAGCTGAAGCAACCGCCAAACAGATTACCGAACAGGCTAAACTTACGGCAGAAAACGAACTTGCCTTGGCAATAGAAGAAATTAGATCAGAAGTTGCCGATCTTGTTGTTGAAAACACCGAAAAAATGTTAAAAGCCAAGCTTAATTCAGAAGCTCAAGAAAAAATTATCGATAACTATATAACTAAGGTGGTGCTCAATTGATAAATTCTATTGTCGCACGCAGGTATGCAAAAGCCTTGTTTGATTTTGCCTTTAAAAAAGGTAAAGACGAGCCTTTCCGTTATGGTGAAGAGCTTGGTGCTTTAGCTTTTATATTGGCAAACTCAAAAGAATTGGAAAATTTTTTCAGTAACCCTGTTTTTTTAAAAGAAGAAAAAGAAAAGTTGCTTGTTGTTCTTTTGGAACAGGCTAAACTTGGAACAGAAGTAAAAAGTTTTTGCAACATTTTACTCGATAAAGGTCGTATTACCTATTTAAAAGACATTAGTGCTTTTTATAATGTCCTCCTTGATGAAGAACGCGGCGTTATTCGCGGCGAACTCATAACGGCTGTGGAACTCAAAGAACCAAAGCGTAAAAAAGTTCAAAGTCGGCTTGAAAAACAAACAAATTACAAGCTCGACCTAACCTACAATGTCAATCCATCTATTTTAGGTGGCATTGTGCTCAAGATTGGCGATCAGGTCATGGACGCAAGCCTAAAAGCACAATTGGGCATGCTCAAAGACAACATAAAGAGGGGTGAGTAGAGCCATGCAGATCAAAGCTGAAGAAATCAGTAAAATTATTGAGGATCAGATCCAAAATTACGAAAGTCGCGTAGAAATGAGCGAAACCGGTACCGTGCTTTATGTCGGTGATGGTATTGCCCGTGTTTATGGTGTTAGAAATGCCATGTCTATGGAGCTTTTGGAATTTCCCGGTGGATTAATGGGAATGGTTTTAAACCTTGAAGAAGACAACGTTGGTGTTGCTCTTCTTGGTGAGGATACTGGCGTTAAAGAGGGCGACCTTGTAAAACGTACGGGAAAAATATTCTCCGTTCCTGTTGGTGATGCTGTTATGGGGCGTGTTTTAAACCCTCTTGGTGAGCCAATTGACGGTCTAGGACCGGTTAATGCGAGTGAAACCAAGCCGGTTGAAATTAAAGCTCCCGGTATTATTGCCAGAAAATCCGTTCATGAACCTATGCCTACCGGTATTAAAGCGATTGACGCTATGACCCCAATCGGACGAGGTCAGCGTGAGCTTATCATCGGTGACCGTCAAACCGGTAAAACCGCTGTTTGCCTTGATGCTATCTTAGCTCAAAAAGAAACAGGTATTCACTGTTTTTATGTGGCGATTGGTCAAAAAAGGTCAACCGTTGCCCTTGTTGCCGATATTTTACGCAAACATGGTGCACTTGAGTATACAACTATTATTTCCGCAACCGCCTCTGAACCAGCTCCGTTACAATTTATTGCAGCTTATTCTGGTTGTTCTATGGCAGAATTTTATCGAGATAATGGTAAGCACGCTTTAATTATTTATGATGACTTATCTAAACAAGCAACGGCTTATCGCCAGATGTCCTTGCTTCTTCGTCGTCCTCCCGGTCGTGAAGCTTTCCCTGGAGACGTTTTTTATCTTCACTCTCGTTTACTTGAAAGAGCTGCGAAGATGTCTGATAAGCTTGGAGCTGGTTCTTTAACAGCTTTACCTATTATCGAAACTCAAGCTGGCGACGTTTCTGCTTATATTCCAACTAACGTTATTTCTATTACTGATGGTCAGGTTTATCTTGAGCCAAACCTCTTTAACTCAGGCGTTCGCCCTGCGATTAACGTTGGTTTATCAGTTTCTCGAGTTGGTGGTGCCGCTCAGATTAAAGCAATGAAACAAGTCGCAGGTACTATGCGTCTTGATATGGCTCAATATCGTGAACTCGCTGCGTTTGCTCAGTTTGGTTCTGATCTTGATAAAGCGACTCAGGCTAAATTAAATCGTGGTGCTAGATTAGTAGAATTATTAAAACAACCACAGTTTGAACCTATGCCAACCGCTGAACAGGTTGCTTCTATTTGGTCAACAATTAAAGGCTATATGGACGATATTCCTGTTAGTGCTGTACGTAAGTTTGAAAAAGAATACCTTGATTTTCTTAAAGCTTCTCGTCCAGATATATTAAATGATATTAAATCCAAACAAGCTCTTGATGCTGATTTGGAAAAGCGTATGCAGGCAGCTTTAGAAGATTTTAAAAAAGGCTTCAAAGCTTAATACTCCGGAGGTGAGGCATGGCATCGCTTAAGGATGTAAAAGTAAAAATAACAGCTGTAGGAAAAACCAAGCAAATTACAAAAGCAATGAACATGGTTTCATCTGCTAAGTTGCGTGGTGCTCAACAAAGGATGGAAGGTTTTCGTCCTTATGCTGAAAAATTCTACAGTATGCTGACAGATTTATCAGGTAAAACTTCAGGTGTTGCTAACGCCTTGCTTGAAGAACGTCTTGAGTCAAAAAATGTCGGCATAGTGTTAATGACGGTTGAAAGAGGTTTATGCGGTAGTTTTAACGTTAACCTTATATCCGAAGCCATAAAATTAGCCGAAGAAGCAAAAGCGGCTGGTAAAGGTGTAAAGTTTTGGTGCGTTGGTCGTAAAGGTCGAGATGCTATCCGTAAACTTAATTATGAACTTGCAAACGGTTATATAGGCAGGATAAATAACCTTAATTTTAACCTTGCCTTAGAACTCGGTAACGAAGTCATAAATTCTTTTGTCGCTAAAGAAGTAGACGAAGTGATTGTGGTTTATGGTCGGTTTATTAACGTAGCTAACCAAAAACCAACTCGCTTAGCTCTTTTACCTGTTAAATCAGACAGCCAAAAAGCTGAAAATGATAAAAATACACAAAAAACTGCCAGTCTCGCCATAGAATACATTTATGAGCCTGATGCTTCTGTTTTATTATCTGAATTACTTCCTAAATTTGTTAGAGTACAAATTTATCGTGGTTTATTAGATACAAGAACAAGTGGACACGCCGCTCGAATGACAGCTATGGATAACGCCACTCGCAGTTGTAACGATATGATAAGTGCTTTAACCATGCTCTTTAATAAGACAAGGCAAGCGGCTATTACTAGAGATTTGATGGACATCGTCGGCGGCGCTGAGGCGCTCAAAGGATAACAAGGGAGCGTAGAAAAAATGAGTACTAACGTTGGTAAGATAGTACAAGTAATCGGCGCTGTTGTAGACGTCGAATTTGAAACAGGCAAGTTACCTAATATTTTGTCTGCTATTATTATAAAAAACCCAAATAACCCAAATGCCCCAGAGTTAATCTGTGAAGTGGCACAGCATCTTGGTAACAACATAGTGCGAACTATCGCTATGGAAGCTACAGAAGGTCTTGTGCGTGGAATGGAAGCTGTTGATACCGGGCACCCAATTATGGTGCCGGTAGGAAAAGCTTCTTTAGGGCGTATTATGAACGTTGTTGGTCAACCTGTTGATGAAATAGGTCCGATCGACGCAGAAAAGAAACTGCCTATTCACAGAGCGGCTCCTGCTTTTACTGAACAAAACACAAAAGTAGAACTTCTTGAAACAGGTATCAAAGTTGTTGACTTGCTTATTCCTTTCCCTAAGGGCGGAAAAATGGGTCTCTTCGGCGGTGCTGGTGTTGGTAAAACCGTTATCTTAATGGAAATGATCAACAACATCGCAAAACAACACGGCGGTATTTCTGTATTCGCCGGGGTTGGTGAGCGTACTCGTGAGGGGAATGACCTTTACCATGAAATGAAGGATGCCGGAGTTTTAGAAAAAGCAGCCTTAGTTTATGGTCAGATGAATGAGCCTCCGGGAGCTCGTGCTCGTGTTGCTCTAACCGCTTTGACTTGTGCTGAGTACTTTAGAGATGAAGAAAACCAAGACGTTCTGCTCTTCGTTGATAACATCTTCCGCTTTACTCAAGCAGGTTCTGAAGTATCTGCTTTACTTGGTCGTATGCCGTCTGCGGTTGGTTATCAGCCAACACTCGGAACCGACCTTGGAGCATTACAAGAGCGTATCACTTCAACAAATAAAGGATCTATTACTTCTGTTCAGGCTGTTTATGTGCCTGCTGATGACTTAACTGACCCTGCTCCGGCGACTACCTTCTCTCACCTTGACGGAACTTTGGTTCTTTCTCGTCAAATTGCAGAGCTTGGTATTTACCCTGCTGTTGACCCGCTTGACTCTACTTCTCGCATCTTAGATCCTCTCGTAGTTGGCGAAAAACACTATGCTGTTGCTCGTCAAGTTCAGATGATTCTTCAAAAATATAAAGACCTTCAAGATATTATCGCTATTCTTGGTATGGACGAACTGTCTGATGAAGATAAAATCACAGTTAACCGTGCCAGACGTATTCAGCGTTTCTTATCTCAGCCTTTCCACGTTGCGGAGACCTTTACCGGTACCCCTGGTGAATATGTAAAGCTTGAAGATACCGTTAGAGCTTTTGAAGGTATTTTAAATGGAGAATATGACCAGCTTGCAGAATCTGATTTCTATATGGTTGGTAATATTGATATGGCTTTGGAAAAGTATAAGAAACGTACAGCACAATAAGGAGCGACCGCTATGGAAAAAATGCTCCAAGTTGAAATTGTTACCCCTGATCGTCTTGTTTTAGACGAAAAAGCAGATTATGTAAGTGCTACTGGTATAGGTGGCGAGTTTGGTGTTTTGCCAAATCACGTTCCCTACTTAACAGCTTTAAAAATTGGTTCACTTTATTATAAAGCTAACGGTAAAAATCATTATGCTTTCATATCTGGTGGTTTTGCCGAGGTTTCTGATAATAAAGTTACAATTCTTGCTGAATCTGCTGAATTAGTTGAACAAATTGATTTAGAGAGAGCCAAGAAGGCAAAAGAAAGAGCGGAAAAACGTCTTGCTTCAAAAGAAGATTATGACCAATCACGAGCTGAAATTGCTTTACAAAGAGCAATTATCCGTATTTCTTTAAAAAGTTCAAATGGTTTGTAGTTCCTTTATTTCTTATAGATAAAAAAGAGGGTAGGGTTTTCTCTGCCCTCTTTTCTTTTTAATAACTGATTGTATTAAATTGGATAATTTTTCCTGTGCGATAAAAAACTTGTGTTATCCGAAGAGCTTGATAATATATATCACGTTATACTGATTAATGGTGGTGCTTTTATGTCTTATTTGTCCTCAGAACAAAGCTATGAACTGAACGAAACGTCAGATATTCACACGCTTGATGAAAATACTCAACAATTATTGGAATTTTGCAAAGCTGTTGCTGACCCTATTCGCTTGCGTCTTATTGCCGTTTTGCAAAAGTATGAGTTAAATGTCAATGAACTGGTTCAGCTTTTTGATATGGGGCAATCTCGCATTTCAAGACACCTTAAAATATTGAGTGCAAGCGGTTTGTTGTTGTTTCGACGTGAGGGGTTATGGGTTTTTTACAGCAGTAATAAAAATGGTACGGCAAGTAATTTTATTCAAGCTTTAAAACCGTTTATGCAAAACAATATCAGTTTGAACAAAGACTTGATAAAAGCCAAACAGTTGCTTGATCAACGCAGTTTAAACACGAAAATGTTTTTTAATCATATTGCTGATGACTGGGATAAATTAAATAAAGAAATTTTAGGACAGTTTAATTTAGGGCTTGCCGTTGCCGAACGTATGCCAAACTGTACTTGTGCCGTTGATTTGGGTTGCGGAACCGGTCAATTGCTTTTAGCCATGCAAGATAAGTGTAAAATATTGATTGGTGTTGACGGCTCTGCTCGAATGTTGGAATTGGCAAAAAAACAAAATTTTGCCTCAACAGTTCAGGTTTCTTTAAGAATAGGCGATTTGGAACATTTACCTTTAAAAGATGCCGAGGCTGATTTTGTTACTGTGAACATGGTTTTACACCATCTAAACGCCCCTTTTAATACTTTAGAAGAAATTAAGAGAATTTTATCTGCTGACGGATACTTGCTGATTACTGACTTTGCTCATCATAATCAAGAGGATATGAGAGTCCGTTACGGAGATTTATGGTTGGGGCTTGATTTTAATGAGTTGGAAAAAAGGTTGAAAACGCTTGAATTTGCTATTGTGGAACATTCAAGTTTTTCAGTGGAGAAAAATCTTCAGCTTAGATTGATTTTGGCTCAAAAAAAATAATTGGCTTTTACTTTTTAATCTAAATAGGTTTCACTATGCAAAAATATATTAATATTCCTATGGTTGCCGGTCCTGTTAGCTTACACCCCAATGTTTTAAAGGTGATGAATAAAGATTATGGTTCCGGGCAAATAGAGAAAGATTTTATTCCTTTTTATTCGGAAACAGCGGATATGCTTGCTGAAATTATGCAAACTAAAAATGAAGTTGTTTTGATGACCGGGGAGGGAATGCTTGCTCTTTGGGGGGCTTTAAAAAGTTGTTTGAAAGTTGGCGATAAAGTTTTAAGTATCGGCACGGGCGTTTTTGGTGATGGAATTGGCGAAATGGCTAAGAGTTTGGGCTGTGAAGTTACAAGTATTTCACTACCTTATAATCAGACGATTGATAATATGGCGTTAGAGCTTATTGAAGAGGCTTTAAAAAAAGATTGCCCAAAACTTATCAGCGTTGTGCATTGCGAAACTCCCTCAGGTACGTTAAATCCGCTAGATGGTTTAGCGGCTTTGAAAAATAAATATAAAGTGCCTTTATTATATGTTGATGCTGTTGCCAGTGTGGGCGGTGCTGCCTTAAATGCAGATGCCTTGTCCATTGACCTTGCTTTGGTTGGCTCTCAAAAATGTCTGTCGGCACCACCAAGTATGTCGATTGTGAGCGTAAGTTCTAAAGCCTTTGAAATTATGGAAGAAATTAATTATCAAGGTTATGATTCCCTATTGCCTTTTAAGAATATTAAAAACCAAACTCGTTGTCCTTATACTCCATATTGGCATGGTGTTGCCGCCTTAAATGCTGCTGCCAAAGTGTTGTTGGACGAAGGAATAAATTCTGTTTACGCAAGGCATAATGCAGTGGCGGAACAATGTCGCACAGGAATTGAAAAACTTGGTTTAGAACTTTTTGTTGAAGCTGGTTTTGTCTCTTCCCCTACGGTTACGGCGATAAAAGTTCCGCAAAAAACAAACTGGGAAACGTGGAAAAAATTGCTTAGAGCTGAAGGGCTAGTTGTTTCAGGTAGTTTTGGACCAATGCAAGATAAAGTATTCAGGCTTGGACACATGGGAACACAGGCCGATGAAAAGCTTATGTCTGAGGCGTTAAAGGCGATAGAAAGATCGCTTAAGAAAATTTAAGCTTATTAATGTAAATGTTATAAAAACCTCCGAAGCTTTTTTGTTTCGGAGGTTTTTTATTTTGAGATTATTGTTGAATTTTTCCCTGTTTTAAATAAATGACGCTGTCCGAAACTTCTTTAAGCCAGTTAAGATCGTGAGAAACAATAATAATTGTTGTATTATCTGTTTCACGGCTGTTTAGTGCCGCTTTACAGATAAGTTTTGTACTTTTCTCATCGAGGCTGGCCGTTGGTTCATCAAGTAGTAAAACTTCAGGTTTTAAGATCAGGCGTGTGGCGAGGGCAACTCTTTGGGTTTCTCCTCCGGAAAGTTCTTGCCAACTGCGTTTTAAATAAATATCCGGGTTCATTCCAACCGCTTCTAAAGCTTGACACTTTGCTTCATAAATCGCATCTGAACTAAGCTTTGTTCCACGTATCTTTAAACCGTATTCAAGGTTTTTGGAAACGCTACGTTTTAAAAGATAGGTTTCTTGGGTTAATAGGGTTACCTGTCGCCTGAGTTTCCAGAGTATGGTTTCTTTGGTAACTTCTTGCCCTTTGAAATATAAAGACCCGCTGTCAGGCAGGTCTAAAAAGGCTAAAATTCGCATTAAAGTAGACTTTCCGCTACCGTTATGACCGGCTATTCCAATAATGCTTTGAGCTTTTATGGTTAAAAGATCAAGATTAAGGGTTGTTTCCGAATTGCGAATGCGTTTTATTTTATCCAATAAATATAGATTCATAAAGTTTTAGCCGATTAACCGCTTTTTTATTTAAGACAAATAGAGAATAGTTTATTGATTTTCGCTGGCAAGAGCTTTTTCAAGTTCCGGCATAGCCTTTCTTGTTGTAAGTAACAAGACGCGATCTTGTGTTTTAATAATAAAGCCACCTTTAGGAATAAAAACTTCGTCTTCTCTAATAACGGCTAAGAACAATACACCTTCAGGCATTTTTAATTCTCTGATCGGTGTGTTGGTAATTTCAGAATTTTCCAGAGCGATAAGTTCTAATATTTCCGTATCATCACCCCTGAGAGACATAGCAGACAAGATTTTTCCTTGTCTCATACCTCTCAAAATAGTATCTACGGCGGCAAGTCTTGGGTTAATCGTGTGATCGACCCCGACCGTTTCGCTTAACTTTTGATAAACGCTTGAATTTATCTTGGCTACCGTTTCTTTTGCCCCTAAAGATTTGGCTAAAAGACAAGTTAAGATGTTATATTCCTCATCTCCGGTGGCGGCGATTACAACATCTGCTTTATCAATGTTTTCATCGGTTAAAAGCTTTGGATCAGCACCAACGCCATGCAATATCAAGGTTTTTTCTAAGTGTGAGGCTAAATATTCACAGCGTTTTCTGTCTTTTTCTATCAATTTAACATAATATTTTTTAGATTCAAAAAACTGAGCAATACGCATTCCTATATTTCCGCCACCAATAATTAGGGCTTGTTCAATGGTGCGTTTTTTACAGTTTATGGCTTTTAACAAGTCTTCGCTGGTTTCTTCGGTATAGATAAAATAAACAAGGTCGCCTTGTTCTATGTGGGTGCTTCCGTTTGGAATGATTAAAGTATCATTGCGTGAAATTGCCGCAACCAAGACCGCTTCTACTCCGACTATGCTTTCAAGTTGGCGTAAGGGTTGATTAAGTAAAGGTCCATTTTCAACCACCATAGCAACCATTTTAATACGCCCTTCGGCAAATTCACCCACGTCAACAGCCCCGGGTAAAGAAAGCATACGGTCTACGGAATGGACAACTTCTTGGTCGGTGTTAACAATCATTCCGATATTAAGAGCCGAACCTTTAAAAAGGGTGTGATAGTTTGCAAAATTTTCATTTCTGATACGTGCGATTTTTTGTGCTTTTGGGGCGATATGGTTTGCAAAAAGACAAGAAAGAATATTAATTTCATCGCTATCGGTTACGGCAACCAAAATAGACTCATTACTCATACCTGCTAACTCTAGGGTTAGAGGGTCTGAGCCGGAACCGTTTAAAGTTTGGGCATCAATATTTTCTGAAATCTTGCCCAAAGCTTCTTCGTTAGTATCGATTACAACAACTTGACGTTCTTCGTTGCTTAAGCGTTTCGCCAGATTAAAGCCAACTTCACCCGCACCGATAATAATTATATTTAATTTTTTTGCAGTATTTTTTTTGTTAAAAAACCACACGGTATAATCCTTTTTTTGAAATGTGTTTGATATATAATTTATACCATGCTCTTAATTTTTATGCAATTATTTTGCATTATGCATACTGTTAAATCTGTTTGAGCTAAGGTGTTTAGGGTATATTGAAAGTTTATTTAAGTTTTAAGATTAATTGACCTTATAGATATTGGTTTAAACAAAAAGCTAAGCTTAAACAGACGAAATGTTGTTTAAACTTAGCTTTGTTTTTATTTGGGGTGAAAACTATAAACCTTTTGTTCCCATATATGCGATAAGGTCTCCGAGGCGACAAGAGTATCCCCATTCGTTGTCATACCAAGAAATTACTTTCGCAAGGGTACCTTCTTGTACGGTACAGTAAGCTTCATCAATAATTGATGAATTTGAGTTTCCTCTAAAATCAGAAGAAACAAGGGGTAGGGTGCTATAGCCCAAGATACCTTTTAATTCATTTTCAGAGGCATGTTGTAGAACTTTTTTAAGTTCTTCCGTTGTTGTCGGTTTATTTAAAATTGCAATAAAGTCAATAATTGAGACTGTTGGAGTTGGAACTCTTAAAGAATATCCGTTAAACTTTCCTTTAAGGCTTGGAATTACTTTGGCAACGGCTTCAGCGGCACCGGTTGAGGTGGGTATAATATTACCTGCGGCGGCTCTAGCTCTTCGTAAATCGCTATGAGGTAAGTCAAGGATACGTTGGTCGTTTGTATAAGAGTGTACGGTTGTCATCGTTCCAAGTTTTATCCCAAACTCTTTTTCCATTATTAAGGCGATTGGAGCAAGGCAGTTTGTGGTGCAAGAAGCGTTGGAAATAATATTGTGTTTAGCAGGGTTATAATCATTTTGATTTACCCCCATAACGATGGTAATATCTTCTTCTTTCGCCGGGGCACTAATTATAACTTTTTTTGCCCCATTTTTAATATGTATTCCTGCTTGCGGTGCTTTTTTAAAAATTCCGGTTGATTCTATTACAACATCAACTCCGTAATCTCCCCATTTTAAATTGCTTGGGTCGCGTTCTGAAAAACAATGAACGTTCCAATTTCCTACTTGAACATTATCTCCGTTTTCAACAATTTGTGGCTCAAAATGACCGTAATATGTATCAAATTGTAGCAGGTGAAAGTTTGTTTTGGTATCACAAAGGTCGTTAATGGCGACAACTTCTATTTGTCCTTGGTATCTTTTATATAGGCTGCGGAAGGTTTGTCTTCCTATGCGTCCAAATCCGTTAATACCAACTTTTATAACACTCATATTTTTCCTCTCTCTTTTTTACAGATTGTTTTTTATGGTTATATACGTCCATAATTAATTGTTAATTAACTGTTCTTTTGATAGCTCTTGTATTGTATATTAAACAAACATATTTATCAATATTTGAATTATACAAAATTTCATTTTTTGGTATTATAATTTGATTGTTTTTTCATTTCTTTAATTATAGCATAAAATGCCTATAAAAAGCTAGTGATTCTTTTCACTGATTTGATAAGAGTTTACCTTAATCTTTTTATTTTTTATTATAGATAGCAGGGAATTTTGGGGATAGAATTGAAGTTAATAATAAAGAATTCTTGACCTTATAAATAAAAAAAATTATCTTGTTTGAAATGGTAAATACATTTTGTTATGTATTTTTTTGTAAAACGAAGGTAGCTTTGGTTATGGGCTTAAAAAAATGGTTTGATTGGGATAAGCAATCTTCAGATGCTCTGACGTATGCCGGCGTTATTGGTTTGCATTTGGTTTCGGGAACTTTAGTCGGCGGTGTGATGGGATATTTTTTAGATAAGTGGCTCGGAACCGGCCCTTGGTTTTTTCTGATTATGCTTGTTTTTGGTATAGTTGCCGGGTTTAAAAATGTTTTGTTTGATACAAAACGTTTATTAAGAGCCGGTGAAAAAGCTGATCAAGAAAGGTTTAATAAGAAATAAATTTTATAACCTCACTTGGCTTGATATAAAGTTTTTTGTAAAATTTTATATAGCATGTGATAATTTTTACTTGAACAGATATAATTATTATGTTATTAAAAAAACGACTTCGAGTTTTAGAGTGTAAATTGCTTAAAGAAGGTATTTTTAGTCCGGAATTACGTTTTTTTTTAGCTCGGGCTATTTTGTGTTTAGATGTTGTTTTGGTTGTTTCCGTATTAACTTTTATGTTTGATAGCCACTTGTTTTGGTTTAGTATGGGTTTATTGTTGGCGACGTATAACTTTAAAATTCTTTGTTCGTCTGTTCAAAATATAATAAGCCAACAATATAATCCAAGACTTATATTAAAGCATTTTGTTTTTTTTAATCTTAGAATATTTGTTACTGCTATCATATTGGTTATTGCTATTTTTAAGTTTTCTGCTCCTGTTTGGACTTTGATTTTAGGTCTCTCAGGTGTCGTTTTTATGCTTGCTTATTGGTGTTTTTTATATTACAAAAAACAAATATTGTTTTCAAAAACTTTGCGTATCAGCTAGCGGGAGGCTAAGAGAATGTCTGCACAACTAGAACATCCGTTGTTATTATCAACTTCACTTAAACTTGATATGGTAAATATCGGTGGACATTGGCTTGAATTTAGACCGATTTTTTATACATGGTGTGTGATGGCGTTGCTTGCTGTTGTGGCGTTATTTATACGCAAGCGTTTAACTCTTATACCTAATAGCGGTCAGAGTTTTTTTGAAACGCTTATCGGCGGTCTGGAAGATTTTGTTGTTGCCAATACTGGTGAGGAAGGAAGAAAAATTTTTCCTGTTCTTTGTGGTATCTTTATCTTTATAGCCGGAATTAACCTTATCGGTCTTGTTCCCGGTTGTGATGCTCCGACGGCAAATATTAATACTAATATAGCAATGGCTTTGTCGGTTTTTGTTTATTATAACTATGTAGGTATTGCTAAGTGGCGTGCTCATTATGTTCATCACTTTATGGGTCCTATGTTGCCACTTGTTCCACTTATGTTACCTCTTGAAATTATTAGCCATACTGCTCGTCCGCTTTCTCTTACTCTTCGTCTTTTCGGTAACATCAGAGGTGAAGAAATTGTATTGTGGCTCTTGTTTATTTTAGCTCCTTTATATTCTACCTTGCCTTTATACTTTTTGTTCTTTATAGCTAAAGCCCTTCAAGCCTTTATTTTCTTTATGCTTACTATGATTTATTTAAAAGGTGCTATAGAACCGGCACACTAATTTACTTTGTTGGGAATGGTCTTTTGACCGCAAACATATAACATTATAGGAGTTTTTAGATGCGTAAATTTTTTATGATTGCTTTAAACACTGTTGCATTGGTTGCTCTTGCTTCTGTTGCTTTTGCTGCTGAAGCTGCTGCTCCGGCTGCAAGACTTGATTCTGCCGGCCTTGCTTTGGTTTGTGCTGCTGCTGCTATTGGTATGGCAATTGCCGCTGCCGGTTGTGGAATTGGTCAAGGTCTTGGCTTGAAATCAGCTTGTGAAGGTATTGCTCGTAACCCAGAGGCTAGCGGAAAAATTACTGTTAGCTTAATTTTGGGCTTGGCTTTTATTGAATCATTGGCTATTTATGCTTTGGTTGTTAACCTTATCCTTCTTTTTGCTAACGGCTACGTTTAACCTAAAGCGTTTTTTGTTAAATAAAACTTTATATTAGAAGGAGGTTTCTTAGCCTCCTTCTTTGTGTTAAAACTTATGTATACAGACAATAAAAATAAACATATTCCTAAAATCAGCATTCAACGCCTTGCTGTTTATTTACAGGTGTTGGAAAGCTTAGATGTCGATGGGGTCGAGGTTATTACCTCTGAACCTTTAGCCAAGGCTTGTGATGTTAACGCTTCCCAAATCCGCAAAGATCTAACTTATTTTGGCGAATTTGGCGTTAGGGGCGTTGGCTATAATGTTAAATCTTTGATGGCTTCTATTTCTGAAGCGTTGGGGATAAACCGTGAATGGCCTACTGTTTTGGTCGGTGCCGGAAACTTGGGGCGTTCTTTGGTTGGGCATAACGGCTTTAAACAAACTCGTTTTAAAATAGTTGGCGTGTTTGACTGTGATCCTTTTAAAATAGGTGAAGAAATTGCCGGGCTCGAAGTCGTTTGTACCCAACGTTTAAAAGAAAAAATTGCCGACTTAAAAGTAGAAATCGGTATAATTGCAACACCACCGGAAAGAGCCCAACGTGCGGCTAACCATTTAGTCAGTGCCGGAATTAAGGGCATATTAAACTTTGCACCAGCCAGAATCTTTGTTCCGACTTATGTTAATGTTGAATATGTAGATTATTTCCATTATCTATATTCTTTGGCATTTCAAATTACTCACGATAAAAGATAAAAATTTTGCAACTATCTTAATCGGCAATTTTCAAAAGTACCTTTCCGAAATAAATTATGTTGGAGCGATTTACAATATCTTCTGCATTCAATACATCTTTATTGGTGCTCCAGATAAATGGTGCATAAACTATTGGTATAAACGCCATATCATTATAAGCAATTTGAGTTGCTTCTTGTAAAAGCTCTTTGCGTTTTTCTTGGTTTTCAGTATTCATTGCATGATTTATTAATTGATCAAGTTCGTGGTTACAATATTTTCCAAAGTTAAAATCGCCTCTACTGGGGTTATTTTTATCTTTACACATGAGTAGATGTTGAAAATAATCGCTAGAATCTTCAGTATCGGGTTTCCAACTTGTGAATAACAAGTCCGCATCACTTTTAAGTTTGCGAGCATTAAAATATTCTATTTCAGACAATGGAACAATAGTAATATGGATATTAATTAGTTGCATCATGCTGACGAAAGAAGAGACAATACTCTTTTGATTTTTATCGAGCGATTCTAAAACAACCATAGTTAATTCGAGTGGTTTGTTTGTATTATACCCGAGTTCTTGCATTAACTGGTGTGCTTTTTTAAGGTTATAACGAGGATCTAAGTTTTCAAGGTGTCCTAATTGAGTCGAAATTGCAAACTGTTGTGTTGCTAACTTTTCATCAAAGAATATATCTTTGGCAATCGCTTGGCTATCTGTTGCAGAGATAATCGCTTCTCGAACTTTTGGATTTTTTAATTCGTTATTTTTATCAAAGTTAAATTGTATTATAAATATTTTTGAGTTTAATGTGCTATACAAGTTAATATTTGGTACGCCTGAAATACGAAAGGCATCAAGTGGAGGAATTTGTAAAATGCAATCAACTTTGTCTGAGATTAGCGAAACGGTTGGTTTTGCAGCTTTTGTATTTTTTGTGATAATTAAATTTTTAATATTGCCACGTTTTTTCCAGTATTTATCAAAATTTTTCAACTCCAATCTGTTGTTGGGAGTAAATTTGTAAAGAGTAAATGGTCCTGAGCCTGAAACGTGAGTCCAGGCAAAAGGAAAAGGGTTCATTGTTGGTTGTACATTTAGAGAGCTTACGACTTTATCCTTAGGAATGCCGTATTCATCAGTGCCTTGATAAAAATCTTTATCCATAACAAAGAGGTAAGTTAAGCGTTGGGGCATTAATATTGTTGGATAGATGGTGGTAAATTCCATAGTAAGAGAATCGACAGCCTTGATTTCTTTTATATTGGCAAAAATATAAGAAAAGTTTGGAGACATTTTTGCCCTCTTAAAGCTCCAAATTATTTCTTCGGTGGTAACCGGTCTTCCGGAATGAAAAAATAAGTTTTCCCTCAAAGTTGCACGCCATTTAAGATTATCAATTTTTTTCAGGTCTTTTAACAAATGATTTTCGACAGTAAAATTTTCCCATCTGGTTAAGCTGTCAAACAAGAGATTTGATAGCTGAAGGCTTTCTTGATTAATCTGAGAATAGGGGTCAAGAGAGAATAGCGAATAATTTGTACCAACCGTTAGAGTTCCTTGCTCTTCCGCTTGGGCTATATTAAAAAGGCTTAAATAAAGAAATATTATGAAGAGAGTTTTTTTTAACATTTTGTATATCCCCAAATAGCTTAGATAAACTTGCTGTTATATATTAAGATATTTTGAATGTTTTATCTAGTATAAGCTATAGTATATAAAGTTTTGATAAAAAGCTAGTATATAATAATATAAGTTGAGTGGATTGTAATAATTTTATAACCTCTATATTTTATTATTATGTATAAAGCTGATTTAAACAAAAAAATAGTTTTATTTTTTATCTTTCATCTAATGAAAGATTATTGCAAAGCTTAATTTTACGTGCTTTTTCATTGTTTTATATTCTCTCTATAATATAGCATAAAACGTCTTAAGGTATAAAAACACTTAGTTGAAAGGGGAAATAACTTTTATCTTTGTTTCGAAGAATGCCCCCGAAGCCCCGCCAAATTTCTCAAAATATACTGGTCGGCAAAGCCAATTTGTACTTTATTCATGTTTTTTTGGAGTGTCTTTTGACGAAAGCCTCTATGAAACTATTGTGCAATAGTCTCAATTAAGATAGTTATATTATAAATTTTATACTGCGGATTAAAATTAACTATTAACTTTTTTATAGTTATGGGTTAAAGAAAGAAAAGTATCTTTTATTGTAGGAGCTTGTTTGATGTCTACCCTTCTTTGGATTGTTTTTATTACTATTCCGGCGTTACCCAATTTATGGTGTATATGGCATGCGTATCACCATGAGTTTGATTCCCCGGTAACTCGTATTATCTGGATAATGGTTGGAATTTTTATTCCGGTGATTGGTGGCATTGCCTATTTCTTTTTTGGTCGCCCTAAGGCGAAAAAAGCAATAAACAAAATATCAAATTAAAATAACCTTATATATTAATTATTTTAGGAGTATTGAATGAAACTACGCCTTTTGACCGTTTTGGCTTTAATGTCTTTGTCTTTAACCGCTTGTGTAACAGGTGATAACAACAATGTTAACGCTCGTCTTGATGAACAAGACAGAAAAATTGCCGCTATCTCAAATCAGGCAAGAGAAGTTGACCAGATTTTACCGAGCCAGGCGGAAAGTTGGTCGCAAATTCAGGCGATGCGAAACGATATTGCCAGAATTAACGGACAGTTAGATGATATTAATATGCGTACTTCTCAAATTAATGATGCCGGACAGTTGCGTACGGAAGTCGCAAATTTAAGTGCAGCAGTAAGACAGATGGCAGCCCAGCTTGGCGTTGAAGTTTCAAGCTTAAATGCGGTTACTCCACCACCAAGCGATATGAATACAGGTATTGGAACACCACCAAGCACGTTTACTCAGCCCATAACCCAGCCTCAAACCGCTCCGCAAACGCAGGTAAATAGTGATACTGCAAAGGTTTTATATGATTCCGGAACTCAAGCGTTTAGCGAAAGACGTTATAAAGATGCCATTAAAATTTTTGATGATTTCAATAAAAACTTTTCTAAACATCAGTTGGCAGGAAATTCACAGTTTTGGCGCGGTGAGTCTTTTTTCCAATTAGGCGATTTTGCTAATGCCGCTTTGGCGTATCAGGAAGTTATTTCTAAATATCCGTCAAATCAAAAATTGCAATCAGCTTATTTAAAACAGGGAATGGCTTTTTATCGTGTGGGTAAAAAAGACGCCGCTAACTTACGTTTTAATGAGTTGATCAAAAAATATCCAAATAGCCATGAAGCTGCCAGTGCCAAAAAATTTATGGCAAGCAACAAATAAGCAGGGCGTTTAGCCTTTTGTCAACTGTATATTTTAAACTAGTAAGGGTCTGTTATGTCTAATCACAAAGACGCAAAACAAAAAAAGGTTGTATCAAATAACCCCACTTATTCTAAAATTGTAGAGCTATTTTTTCCGCCTGAACTTGCAAATAAACCTTTGGTTTGTATGTTGGTAAAGCGTTTTGATGTTACTTTTAGTATCTTAAAGTCTCGTATTAATCCAAAACGAGAAGGATATTTGATTTTATCAATTGACGGAACGGAAGAGCATTGCACTCTTGGGCTTGAATATCTTCAGGAACAAGGCGTGCGTGTTACTTTTGTTTCAAAAAGCATTGTTAAAAACGAAGAGTTGTGTATGCATTGTGGTATGTGTATTGCCCTTTGTCCTGTTTCGGCTCTTTCTTATGAACAAAGCACACACAAGGTTGTTTTTGACCCTGAGCGTTGTATTGGGTGTCGTGCTTGTGTTAAAGTTTGTCCTGTTAAGGCTATGTCTAAAGATAATCACGACGACGAAGATTAAAAAAAACTTTTTTGATTGTTGTAAACAAAAAACCTCACTGTATTTTATATAGTGAGGTTTTGTTTTTTAGCGAGGTTTTTTTTAATTAAAAGCTTTTTCGTAACGTTGTTGAAACTCTTTGAGTGTAAAAACGTGTTCTTGTGTTCCGGCACACTCAACGCAATAAGCGGCACAAGTTGCCCCGAACGCTGCTGCCTTTTGAATACTTGTTTTTTCACTCAGACCAAACAACAAACCGCTACGAAATGCATCGCCGGCACCTGTTGGGTCAACAACCTGAGAAACGGGAACGGCCTTTACGGCAAGTGGCGTTTGATAATCTTTTTTGTCTTGAATTACCGAACCATTTTCGCCGAGGGTTGTGATTATACAATTTCCGAGCGAGAGCAATTCTGCTTTTGTTTTTTGGGTGGATTTGCAAATCATTTCAAGTTCATAGTCGTTGCTGACTAAAATTTTAGAGTTGGCGACTCCGTCTAATAATTCATCAGCCGATAAAACGGGAATTTGTTGACCGGGGTCATAAATATAAGCTACTTTTGCCTCGGCATATTTTCTTACTAAAGTTCGCATATCTTCCATATTTCCCGGAGAAATTACTGCTAAATCTTTAGAGGCATCAAGTTGTTGAAAACTATGATCGCAAGGTTCTAATAAAGCAGAGGCACAAAAGGCGGTTAATTGGTTGTTGTGAGTATCAGTATTAATATAGGCGGCGGCAGTAAACTTGTTGTCTACACGTTTAATTCCTTTTAGGCTTAAGCCAAGGTTAATCATAACTTTTGCATAGCTATCAAAATCTTTGCCTGCGGCTGATAAAACTATAGGGCTTTTACCCAAAAGAGCTAAGCTATAGGCGATATTTCCCGCACAACCACCGCGTTTTTCTTCTAAATTTTCCACAAAAAATGAAATATTCATATTATGGATTTTATCCGGTAAAATAGAATCTGAAAATAGACCTTTAAAGTTCATAATTCTGTCAAAAGCTAAAGATCCTGATACATATATTGCCATGTTTGCTCCTTCGATTGAGGTTGTTTCATATTTTAATAATAATAATTTTTATTTTAAGCTGTTATCTATCCATGTTAAAAAATCTGAAGAACCACAATAGATAGGTAAACAGACAATACAAGGAGTTTCATAACTGTGCAACTCTTTTATTCTTTTCTCTATCTTGTAATAAAAAGCTTGTTGAGTTTTAAATATACAAGGAATTTCAACAGCTTTTTCTTGTTGAGCGTTCCAAGTATAATATGAAGTCATTTCAGGCATTATATTCGCACAGGCAATCAGTTTTTCTTGTAATAAGGTTTGAGCTATTTTTTCCGCTTCCATTTTGTTTGCAAAAGTAACGTAAATCATGCAATAATCCATATAAGCTCCTGATATAAATTGTAATCATTTAAAATTGTTCTTTATTATTCTGCTTGATTCTAATAAAATAAAGCTTATTATAAAAACTTGCAATTCATAAAAAGCGTGGAGGCTTACATGGACGGTTCACGTAAGTTTTGGTTTATTCTTCTTGATATTTTTTGTATTTTATTTGCTCTTGAAATTGCGGCGGTTTTTTTATTGCCCCAAGATTGGAGTCTGTTAACCGATTATACCGGTGCGACTACTTTTACTGTTTTACTGTTTATGTTGTCTTTTTATATTATGGACTGTTATAATATAGGACATGAAGATGTAAAAGACAGTATGATTCGCTTAGGTATGGGAATTTTTATCGGAACGCTCTTAACCACGGGTTTATTTTATTTTTTGGATAACTGGCGTTTCCCTCGTACTTTGTTTTTAATCCAAATGTTTTTAAATATGCTCTTTGCCGGGGTTTGGCGTTTAATATACATACACTTTTCAAGTAAACTTTTAAAAAAACAACGAGTATTACTTTTAGGTGTATCACAAGCAGACAGAGTGGCGGGTTTATTGAAAAAATATGCCCCTGATGCCGAGTTGGTCGGCTATTTGGGTGCTGAATGTATTGATGATGTGAATGCCGGGCAACACTTGGGTTCGGTGAATGATGTTTTAAGCATTATTGAACAACGCAAGGTTACAAGAGTTATTATGCTTGATGAGGGGTTACTTTCTCCTAAACTGGCAAAAGAGCTGTTTAACGCTCGTTTGAGTGGTTTGGGGGTTGATGATATGTTTAGCTTGTATCAGCGTTTAACTAAGCGTATTCCCGTTGATTTAATCAATGATAATTGGCTATTGCATCAAGACGGTTTTAATTTAAACGTACATAAAACGGCAAGACGTTTTAAAAGGGCGTTTGATATTTTGATTTCTACCTTTATGTTTATTCTCTTGTTGCCTTTTTTGGCGATTGTGGCTTTGATTATTCGCCTTGAAACTCCGGGTTCGCCTATTTATACTCAAAAGCGCGTTGGCTTACAGGGTAAAATTTTCACAGTGTACAAACTTCGCTCTATGGGGGTTGATGCAGAAAAAGACGGGGCAAAGTGGGCAGAAAAGTCCGACCCTCGTGTTACAAGAGTAGGGCGTTTTATTCGTAAAACGAGAATAGACGAACTTCCCCAGCTTTTTAATGTTTTAAAAGGCGATATGAGTTTAATTGGTCCTCGTCCCGAGCGCCCTGAATTTGTTGCCGAGTTAGAAAAACAAATTCCTTATTTTTATGTAAGACATAGCGTTAAACCCGGAATTACCGGTTGGGCTCAGGTGTTATATCCTTATGGCTCAAGCTTGGAAGACGCAAGGTATAAACTTGAGTATGATTTTTATTATATTAAATACTTGTCGACCTTATTAGAGATAAAGATCATCTTAAAAACTATCGGGGTTGTGTTATTTCCTAAAGGTGCAAGATAAAAAGATAAACAATTTATATCAACAGAGACGGTTATCAAAAAATAAATTTTGGTAGCCGTTTTTTCTTTGTTTGTAACAAAAACATCAGTTAATTCTTTGTTTTGAGGCTATCATAATAATAGTTGTAAGATATTTTCTGCAAAACACAAAATAGAACACTCATATGTTTTTATTTGATAGTGAACTTTATGGTTTTTGTAACTCAGAATGTATAAAATTAAAGTTAATCTGACTTGCAATGAGCTTTTTTTCCGGCTTTAAACTTTTATACCATGAATTAGCGGGTTATAAAATTATGACAAAGAACTCAAAAAAGGGTTTTGTAAGAGTTTTGTTTTAGCCTAAAGAGGTGTTGTGAAGGAAAAAAAGTCTTTATTTAAAAATAAAACAATAAATAAGATAGGAAAAAGTTGCATGGTTGTTTTGTAACATATTGAAATAATATATAATTTTTTCGTTGGCATTCCACTTGCTTTTATTCTCGTAACAAACAGCTCAAGGAGGAGTCCAATATGGCTTTGGTCATCAATCACAACTTAATGGCAATGAACGCTACTCGTAACCTTAATAATGCATACAGTAGCCTTGCAACTTCAACTCGTCGTCTTTCATCAGGTTTACGCATAGGTACAGCCGCTGATGATGCTGCCGGTTTGGCAATCAGAGAATTAATGCGTGCTGAAATTGCCGCTATGAACCAAGGTGTTCGTAACGCTAACGACGCAATCTCCATGATTCAGACCGCTGACGGTGCTTTACAAATTATCGATGAAAAACTTATTCGTATGAAAGAGTTAGCGGAACAAGCCGCAACTGGTACTTATAACTCTACCCAACGTTTAATGATTGATTCTGAATATCAAGCAATGGCTTCAGAAATCACTCGTATCGCAAACGCAACAGATTTTAACGGTGTTAGCTTGCTTAACGGTAACCTTTCCGGTGTTAATAACCACGACGGTTCCGGTCTTGTTTCAAAAGGTGAAATGAAAATTCACTTTGGAACAAGCAACAGCTCAGCAGAAGACTATTACTACATTAATATGGGTAATGCTACTGCTTCTGCCTTGGGTGTTGGTAACCAATCTAACCCAGCAGACGGTGGACACAGCGTTTCTACTCAAGCAAATGCACAAAAAGCTTTAGATGCGATTAATTCCGCGATTATTTCTAAAGATAATATTCGTGCCGCTCTTGGTGCTATGCAAAACCGTTTGGAAAACACCGTATCTAACTTGCAAATTCAGGCTGAAAACCTTCAGGCCGCTGAGTCTCGTATTTCTGACGTAGACGTTGCTTCTGAAATGACCGAATTTGTTCGTAATCAAATTATGACTCAAGCAGCAGTTGCTATGTTGTCTCAAGCTAACTCCCTGCCACAAATGGCAATGAAGCTCATAGGCGGCTAATCCGCACTTTCCATCGGCAGAGGATGACCAAAGATTTTAGCCGGGGAGTTTCCCCTCTCCGGCTAACACTTGGGGTATCTTTAATAAAAGCTGTTGGTAAATTTATAAAATACAAGCAGTTATTATGTCAAATTGATATAAAACTCTTATATGTTGGACTTATTTATATAGGAACCAACAGTAGAAAACAATCTTTTGTTAATTGGATAGTGCGGCAAGGCTTTATGGCTTTAGCCGCTCTTTCTTTTTTATAATCAATTTTTTATATCAAATTGCCTAAAGCAAAAATCGCCCCGTTTGGAACGTTTGGAAAATATCTGTTTCCATAAACCAGAGCCGTGCTTTTAACCTTCATGGTGGACCATTCGCCGAATGTTGCACCTAAAGTTTTTATTAAAGCCAAGGCGGTTGGTGTTAACGTTTCTCCGCTAGAATTTAAACCTTTAACAGCGACGCCGGGCAATAACGCCAAAACAGCAGGAGCAGGAGACCCTAAGGTTCCGTGAGCACAATTAATAACACCATCACATAAAGGCAGGGGAGATAAAATAAAACTTTTTGGATCTAAATAGTCAAATAAGGCACAAACAAGGCAAATATCCAAAATACTGTCTAAGGCTCCAACTTCATGAAAGGCTAAGCTTTCAATATGACAACCATGTACTTTTGCCTCGGCTTCTCCCAAAAGGTTAAAAGTTTGAGTTGCAAGTTTTTTGGCTTGATCGCTAAGCTCGCTTTTATTGATCATTTCCAAAATTTCTGAAAGATGTCTATGATTATGTGAGTGATCAAGGTTTGGCAAAGATATTTCCGCTTTAAAGCCCGAGATGTTGTTTAAACTATATTCTTTTATTTTAACACAGTTTTCCAACTCTTTAATTTTTAATTTTTTTATCAAGTCTTCTAACTCTATTTCGCCTAAATTTGCTAATTTTGTTAAGCCGGTTAATAAAATATCGCCGGATAACCCTGTGTATGCCCGAATAGTGATAGCAATATTATCAGATTTTTTTGATTCACAATCGTGATGATTGTGGTTATGATGATTATGTTCATGGTGATTTTTTTGATGGCTGTCTTTGTGCATATAATTTCCCCCATATTTATTTTTAGTATCAGCTTATTTTTTTTTTGAAAAGTACTTGCTATTTTATTTAATAGTAATTAATATTAATAACAGATCGATTGTTGATTAAAAAATGATTGATTTATGTAGTATATTATTGTATATAGAGTTATGCTTAGTTTAAGATATTCTAACATTTAAAACCATTTAAAACCATTTAAAATTTGGTGATAAGGAGACTTGAAATGACTAAGATGCTTGAAGTTTATAAATGTGAAGCTTGTGGTAATATTGTAGAAGTATTGCATGCCGCTGGTGGTGATTTAAACTGTTGTGGTCATCCTATGAAATTGATGAAAGAAGGAACCACAGACGGAGCTAAAGAAAAACACGTTCCTGTTATTGAAAAAATAGAAGGTGGATTTTTAGTTAAAGTTGGTTCTGTTGCTCACCCTATGGAAGAAAAACACTGGGTTGAGTGGATAGAGTTGGTTGCCGACGGAATAAGCTATCGCAAGTTTTTAAAACCCGGTGATACTCCTGAAGCTAAGTTTAAAGTTTGTTGTTCTTGCAGTGAAAATGCTTATGCTCGTGAATATTGTAACCTTCACGGACATTGGCGTTCATAATTAATTTAATAAAATAAAACGGTAGGATAAAATAATGAAAAGTTATGTATGTACAGTTTGTGGATATGTTTATGACCCATCTGAGGGCGACCCTGATAACGGCGTTGCCGCAGGCACTAAATTTGAAGATGTTGATCATGCTTGGACTTGCCCTGTTTGCGGTGCCGGCAAAGATGCTTTTGAAGCAGAATAGTTTTTTATGATTAATTAAACTTGTACTTTAGTTCTTTTGTAATAACTAAAGTACAAGTTTTTTATTTGAATTTTTTATTTATAATTTAATCGAGAGAAAAAAATGCAACCTTTAGAAATAAAAAAAGATATATTTTGGGTTGGTGCCGTTGATTATAATAGCCGTGATTTTCACGGTTATTCACTTTCACCTCAAGGCTCAACTTATAACGCTTATTTAGTTAAAGACGAAAAAAATGTACTTTTTGATACGGTTAAAGCAGAATCAGCCGATACCATGCTTTGTCGTTTACAAAAAGTCATTGATCTTGAAAAAATTGATTACATTGTTGTGAACCATGTTGAACTCGACCATTCCGGTTCTTTACCCAAGTTAGTTGAACTTTGTAAGCCGGAAAAGATTTTTTGTTCCGTTATGGGTAAAAAATCAATGGAAGGGCATTTTAACATAGAAGGTTGGCCTATTCAGGTTGTTAAAACCGGCGATGTTGTTAATATTGGTAAACGCAACATTCATTTTGTTGAAACCCGTATGTTACACTGGCCGGATAGTATGTTTTCTTATCTTGCCGAAGATAAACTCGTAATTTGTAATGATGCCTTTGGACAAAATATTGCCTCATCAGAGCGTTTTGCCGATGAAATTTCAAGATCAGCCTTAGATTTTGCAGTTAAAGAATATTATTACAATATTGTCTTACCTTTTTCGCCTCAAGTATTAAAAACCCTTGAACTTGTAAAAGAACTGAAACTTGATATTGATATGCTTGCCCCTGATCATGGTTTAATTTTTAGAGGTAAAGAAGAAGTTCAATATATTTTAGACCGTTATAAAACCCTTGCTGAACAAAAACCGCAAAAACGTGCTTTGGTTGTTTATGATACTATGTGGAAAAGTACAAAAAAACTGGCTTATTCTATTGCCAGTGGCTTTGAAGATGCGGGTGTTCCCGTTCAGATTATGGACTTAAAACAAAACCACCATAGTGCTGTTATGACTGCTTTAGCTGATTGTGGTGCTTTAGTTGTTGGTTCTCCTACTCATAATAATACTATTTTACCAACAGTAACAGGCTTTTTAAGTTATATGAAAGGATTACGCCCTCAAAATCGCATAGGTGGAGCGTTTGGTTCTTTTGGTTGGTCTGGTGAGTCTGTAAAAATTATTTCAGAATGGCTTGAATCAGCACACTTTGAACTGCCGGTAGAGCCTGTAAAATGTCAATTTGTTCCAAAACACGAAACTTATAAATTAAGCCACGCTATGGGTAAAACTCTTGGCGAAGCTTTAATTAAAAAATGCCAAAATTAATATAATCAATTAAACATGTTGTATGCTGTGTGTTTAAAAATAAGCTAACACGATAAAATGATTTGTAATTATTGAAATATCATTGTAGTTATTAACAGCTACAATGATATTTTTTATCTTATGTTTAAGAATTATATTTTTAACTTTTAACTTGTGATGCTTTTATGAATGCTACTTCTTTATTACCTAATGGAATACTCAACTCTGATAATCTTGATGAACTGATGGCTTGTGCCTCTTCTCGCTACAATGTAGAATTTGAAACTGTTAACGCCGGCGATATTAATCTTGAAGTTTTACAAATTACCAATATGCAAAGCGTATTGGACAATATGATTAAACAAAATAAAATTCATAATGCAATTAAAGATTTACCTTTATGGGCTAAAATTTGGCCGGCAAGTATTGTTTTGGGCTTTTTTTTGCGTCATGAACAAAACAAAGAGACCCAAACTCTATTGGAGCTTGGAGCAGGTTGTGGCGTTAGTGGGCTGATTGCCGCTAAATTAGGCTATAGCCGAGTAACAATTTCCGATATTAACGAAGAAGCTTTGCTTTTTGCTAAGATTAATGTTTTGAAAAACCAGCTTAATGATAGGGTTCAAGTAAAGTTTACAGATGTTGCCAAAAGTGTTTTAAACGAAAAATATGATATGATGATTGGTTCAGAGCTGCTTTATCTCGAAGAGTTGCACCGTCCGATAGTACGTTTTTTTTCAAGATATTTAAAAGAAGATGGAAGGGGCATATTAATTGCTGATTATCGCAGAAAGACAAAACATTTTGAAAAACTCGCCTCTCAATCTTTTAAACTTGAACAAGGACATATCGGTATAAAAACTAAAAATTCTGATGAAAATACACCCGATAAACAATTGTTTTCTATTTTAACCCTTCAACATAAAAGCTAAGATTATGATGAAACTGCAAACTTGTTTAAAAACTTATTCCAAAGATCAGGATAAAGCGATTTCTCCGCAAGAAACCATTGGCAGAGTGAGAGAAAAACTTTCCGGTTTAAATATGAAAATACTTTCCTCAACGGGGCGTGTTGATATTGACCGCTTGGGAATTCCGGTTTTTATTAGTGCTTGCGGGGCTGATGCCAGAGCTATTATGCCGACCAGAAAACAAATGGGTAAGGGCGTAAGCCTTGAACAGGCGGAAGCTTCGGCGTTAATGGAATTAATAGAGCGTTTTAGTTTCTTTTCATTTTTTGAAAATCAGGCTCCGACTTTGGTTTCAACTTGGACGGATGCCAAAAAAATATCACAAGAAGGTAAAATTTTACCACTGATTGATATTCAAGAATTAATTCGTTCTGCTCACGATAACATTGAGGCGGAAGTAGCGGAAAAAATTCTTGATTTAACAGAACTTGAATTTTATCCGGCTATTCGTATTTTAGACGGAAAGGAACTGCTTGTTCCTTTAGATTGGTTTAGAAAACTTGGCGAGTTTAATGGTTCTTCTGCCGGAAACACTGATGTTGAATCTATTTTACAGGGTTGTTCTGAGTTGGTTGAGCGTCATGTTTCTTGTATTGCCGATCGCACAAAACCTATTCTTCCAACTATTGATTTAGATAGTTGCACAAACCCCGTCTTAAAAGATTTGATCAAGAAATTTCAAGACAACAAGATAGTGCTTTTATTGAAAGATATGTCTCTTGGTCAAGCTCTTCCAACTGTTGCGGCTTTGGCTTATGACCCTGCTACTTTCCCAAAAACGTCAGAGATTGTTTTTACGGCGGGAACAGCCAGCTCGCCAACTAAAGCCGCTATTAGAGCGATTACCGAAGTTGCCCAATTAGGCGGCGATTTTGCTACCTCTTCTTGTTACGAAGCGTCGGGGTTATCTAAATATATGTCTCATGAAGAGCATGAATGGCTTGAAAAGGGCGAACTTGTTGCTCTTAATACGTTACCCTCTGTTGAAAATAACGATATTTATCAAGAACTTTTAGAATTTTGTAAACAATTAAAAGAAAAGCAGGGCTTAAACTTATATAGCCTAAGCACGACAAACCCTTTGCTTGATATTTCGGCAAATTATTCTTTTATTCCCGGTTTTAAATTTAGAGAAAGAGACGTAAACGCCTCGGTTGGACTTTTTATCGGTAGGTTAATAGTTGAAAGATACCTGCCGGTTGAAGCGAGAAAAAAAATAAAAAAATTGGCAGAGTTACAGCCTAATGCCCATTATTTAAAGTTTTTCAATGCCTTAATTAATTTGGAAGAAAAAAGTTCGGTTGAAGTCGCCGAAGAGTTTATTGCCGCACAATCTGAACAAACAGATAACGAATCAAAAGCCTTATGTGCTTTTTATGCCGGTTATGCTTATTCTTTGGTTGATGAATGGAAAAATGCAAAAAAACATTTTTATGAGGCTGTTACTCTTGAACCCACAATGAAGGAATATTGGCACAGACTGGGAATTTGTTTCTTTAAATTGGGAAGATACGAACAGGCGGCACAAGCCTTTCAACGTATTTTAAAAGATTTAGACAAAGGCTCGGCGTTAGATTATGCCAATTTGGGGATCTGTTTGGCGAAACTTGGGCAAAAAAAAGAAGCAATCGATAACTTAAGTATCGCCTTAACTCTTGACTCAAGTCTTGATTTTGCCGCTAAGGCGTTAGAAGAGTTATAGGATTAAAGTTGATAAAGGTAAAAAAGCAGTACTATTATGTTACTGTTTTTTTATTTGTATAATCTTATACCTTTCTGCAAGTATTACAAATTGTTTCAATCAGCTTAATTAGATCATTCATGGGAGTTTTATTGAGTAGCTTTAAAGAGGCTTCTTCCGAAGATTCTTTTGCTTCTTTTTTGTCTTTGTTTTTATATATATGGTGTAATAAATAACTTAAAAGTAAAGTGGGAACAGCCATTGACACAGTTCCTAGAATAGATAACCAAGGAGAAGCTTTGCAAAAACCTACAGCAATCACGATTAAACTTATAATACCACTAGCAAAATAAAACATTTTTTTAATTGTTGTAAGAAGATACTCAAACAGTTGAACTTATCTTTCATGCCTTTGTATCTCGTGTTGTAGTGTTTCGTCGTTCAATTTACTTTTGTGTTCATCAGAGCTACTAAGTTTGTCTACTGTGTCCTCTGACATTGGTCTCATTTTATCTGTATCCATCACTATAATATTCCTAGTTTTTCTAGTCTTATTTGCATAGCGATTTTTGAAACATCAAAATATTTAGCTAATTCTTCAACTGTATTGATACCATAAACACGAATAGCAAATTTAACAATTTCTTCTGGCATTAAAAGTTCTGCTGCAAAATTATTCGCTTGAACTTCTGGAATTTCATAGTTATGTAAATGGAAGTTAGCAGCACCATCTCTTTTTCTTGTGTCATGTAAAAGACAATAATGTCCTAGTTCATGAGCAACAGTAAACCGCATTCTTTGAGGAGATTTTACTAACGACTGGTTCACAACAATGCTAGGAATGTTGTTGTCGTCATAAAAAAACTCTCCCTCAATGCTGTTATTTTCTTCACGAGTAAAAAGACGTATGCCCATTTTTTGGGCAATTGCAAGCGGATTAACAGGTATTGATTCACCCCAATATTGTTCTAGCACTTCGTTTGCACTAAGGGGGCTGGTTAAAATAGTGTTCATATTATTGCCTCCTCTTTGTTTAAAAGTAATCATTATGAAAAAGAAGTCTACTAAAAACTATTATGAAAAATAGAATGTCATTAAGTAAATAAAAAGTCAACTACGTAAAAAGCTAGAGAAGCTTTAAATATAATTCTCTAGTTTTTTACGCAGTAATACATGATTTAAAAAAATCATTTTAGTTTATTCTATAATCCTACAATGCAGAGGTTCTGAATGTAGGATACCTGCTTTTTTGATTTGTGTTAAAGCACGTTTTACGTCGCCAACGGTAGCTTCATGAGTCATAAAGACTAAAGGCACGGCAGAATCGTCGTTTGTTGCACTTTTTTGAATAGCCTGAGCCACGCTAATATTATTGTCTGCCATAGCGGCAGCGACATCTCGCAATACTCCGGGCTTATCGCTCACCATAAAGCGGAAATAATGTCGTCCTTTGGCTTCTTCATTTGGAAGTATTTCGGCTTTTTGGATATTGTCTTCAACAAAACCCATGTTGCTAGCATTTGTCCCTCTGGCAATATTGACCAAGTCTGATAATACCGCACTCGCCGTTGGTAAAGCTCCTGCTCCTTTTCCGTGGAAAAATAGAGAGCCTGAGGCGTTTCCTTGAACATGCACGGCATTAAACGCACCTTCAACACTGGCGATCAGCATTGTATTTCTGACAAGAGCAGGGGCGACTTCGGCTTCAAGTTTTCCGTCTTGAATGCGGGCTTGTCCTAAAAGCTTAATGCGATAACCAAGTTCTTTGGCAAAATGAATATCAATACTTTCTATTTTTGATACTCCCGCAACAGGTAGCTTCGCATAAGGATAATGCACTCCCCAAGCCAAACGTATTAAAAGGTTCAGTTTATGAGCCGTATCAAAGCCTTCAATGTCAAGAGTCGGGTCTGCTTCCGCATAACCCAATTCTTGTGCTTGTTTTAAGGCAGACGCAAAATCAAGCCCGTTGTTACTCATTTCTGAGAGTATATAGTTACTGGTGCCATTCATTATTCCGGCAATAGATAAAAGCTGATTCCCGGCGAGGCTGTCTCTCAAAACTTGGATAATCGGAATAGCCCCGCAAACGCTGGCTTCATAGCCAAGTGTCAAGCCTTTGCTGTTTGCAAGGTCAAAAAGCTCCGTTCCGGTTTCTGCCAAAAGGGCTTTGTTGGCGGTAACAACGTGTTTGCCATTATTAAGAGCCTGAGTTATTAGTGTGCGTGGATATTCTATTCCGCCGATTAACTCAACAAAAACGTCAACCTCAGGATCGCCGATTAAAGTATCGGGGTTTGTAGTTAGCTTTGTTTCGACAGGCAATTTAACGGAACCATATTTATCAGGGTTACGCACCAAAATATATTTGATACTGATTTCTCGCCCTAAACGTTGAGTGATCCACTGTGCATTTTCTTGTAGAGCTTGCACCAAACCACCGGCAACAGTTCCTAACCCGGCAATGGCAATAGTTAACTTTTTACTCATGAGCCTGCTCCGGAAAGGACTTTTTTAATGCCACGAAGAGCTTGTTTGCTTCTATGATGGTTTTCGATTAACGCAAAGCGTACATATTCATCGCCGTTATAGCCAAAGCCAAGTCCTGGTGAAACCGCGACGTGTCCTTCACGCAGTAGTAATTTAGAAAATTCGACGGAACCCATTTTTCTAAATTCTTCAGGAATATGAGCCCAAAGGAACATAGTACCTTTAGGAGGTGGAACGTCCCAGCCAATGCGTTGTAAACCTTCGCATAAAATATCTCTACGTTGGCGATATATATCACAAATTTCATGCACGCATTCTTGTGGTCCGTTTAAGGCAACAGTTGCCGCTATCTGAATAGGTTGGAACATACCGTAATCGAGATAACTTTTTATACGAGCTAATGTGTTTATCAACTGGCGATTGCCTACACAAAATCCAACACGCCAACCGGCCATAGAATAACTCTTAGACATAGAGAAAAATTCTACGCCAACGTCTTTAGCTCCCTTTGCCTGCATAAAGCTTGGGGCAACATGACCATCAAAAACTAAATCAGCATAAGCTAAGTCATGGATAACGTATATTTTATGTTCCTTAGCAAAATCAACTACTTTTTGGAAGAAT
Organism: Desulfovibrio litoralis DSM 11393; assembly: GCF_900143255.1. Classification (NCBI taxonomy): domain Bacteria; kingdom Pseudomonadati; phylum Thermodesulfobacteriota; class Desulfovibrionia; order Desulfovibrionales; family Desulfovibrionaceae; genus Desulfovibrio; species Desulfovibrio litoralis. The sequence goes on along the minus strand of NZ_FRDI01000003.1, from coordinate 72,609 downwards.
TCAGGAGTCGCTATTTCGGTCGTTGGGTTATGGGGATAACTTAGCAACAATAACTTTGGTTGAGGCCAAGTTTCACGAGTAGCCGTGAGCAAATCTTCAAAAAAATCACGACCCGGTCCAATAGGAATACGTCTTACGGTAGCTCCGGCGATAATAGGGCCATAAGTATGAATAGGATAAGTAGGATCCGGTGCAAAAACTAAATCTTCAGAAGTGAGCATACCTAAAGATAAGTGAGCAAGACCCTCTTTAGCACCCATAGTCGCAATAACTTCGGTCTCAGGGTCAAGATAAACGTCATAACGTCTTGCGTACCAATCCGCCATGGCTTTTCGTAAGTTTGGGATACCCTTGGAGACAGAATAACGATGATTCACCCCTTTTTGGGCGGCTTCAGTCAGCTTATCGACAATATGTTGTGGGGTTGGAATATCAGGATTACCCATTCCAAGGTCAATAATATCAATGCTTTGCCTTCTTAACTTCATTTTAAGTTCGTTAACAGTAGCAAAAACATAAGGGGGTAAACGATGTAGACGCGGAAATTGTTCCATTGTTAGCCTCCAAGGCAAAATTTACTTCTATTTTTCTATTGTATATAGCTTGTATCTTAGTGTAAAGACTTAGAAGCAAGTTTGTTATATTTTTTTTGTATTATTTTTCTTGAATGTGTTGTTGGTTTGTAAAATATTTATTTTCAATATTATAATTACATGCGAAATAAAAGATAAACTATATTTATGAATGGAAGAGTGATGGATAAAACTATTTTTCTTATCGGGTTAAGGGCATCGGGAAAAACAAGCTTAGCGAACTTTTTCGTTGAAAACTCTGAATATTTATCAATAGATACAGATGTTTTGTGTCAAGCAAAGGCGGGAATGAGTATTGCTCAATTGGTTGAGTCAAAGGGGTGGGAGGCTTTCAGAACGTTAGAGAGTGAGGTTTTGGAAAAAATTATTTGTGAACAAAATATCAATAAAGACAAACAACCCCATTTAATTGTCTCAACGGGTGGGGGCATTATTCTTTCGGAAAAAAATAGAGAGTTGTTAAAAAACAATGGTTTTGTGGTTTATCTTAAGGCTGAACCTGAAGTATTGTATCAGCGTTTAATTTTAAATCCGGGGGCGGAACAAAGACCAAACCTGACGAATTATGATTTACTCGAAGAGTTAAAACAAACTTTGCAATGTAGAAAAGAATTTTATGAAAATTGTGCTGATTTAATTTTAGATGCATCTCTTAACCATAGAATTTTATTTGATAAATTGATATCGGCTTTGCAAAAAACTAAAAAGTAACCCTTTACAATCAATATGATTAGCCTATATAATTTGAAATGACCTTATTTCACGTAGGTTTTATTTTAATTAAGAGTTAGTTTTGATAGCGAGGATCATATATGTTTGGTAGTACTTTTGGACATTTATTTAGACTTACAACTTTTGGTGAATCTCACGGTGTGGCTTTGGGTGGGGTGATTGACGGTTGCCCTTCCGGTATTATGCTTGATGAAAATATAATACAAACAGAACTCGACTTAAGACGACCGGGAACTTCTCTTGCCTCAACTACTCGCAATGAAGCCGATAGGGTTGAAATTTTGTCCGGTGTGTTTAACGGTATGACTATGGGCACGCCGATTGCTTTTATGGTAAGAAATAAAGACCATAAATCAGACGCTTATGATAATTTAAAAGAAATTTTTCGCCCGGGACACGCCGACTATACTTATACTGCCAAGTATCATTATAGAGACCATAGAGGCGGCGGGCGTTCATCGGGGCGTGAAACATTATCTCGTGTTGCCGGTGGGGCTGTTGCACAAGCTTTTTTGAATACTCATGATATTAAACTTCAGGCATATACTGTTGAGCTTGGTGGAATTGTTGCAGAGCGTATTGATATTTCAAGGTCTTTTGAACGTCCTTATTTTTCTCCTGATCCAAACGTTTTGGTAAAGTGGAATGATCTGGTTACAAAAACCCGTGGAGAAGGGGATTCTTTGGGCGGAGTTGTAGAAATTGTCGCAAAAAATGTCCCACCGGGCTTGGGCGAACCTGTCTTTGCCAAGCTTGATGCAATTATCGCCGCCGCTATTATGTCTGTTGGTGCGGTGAAAGGCGTCGAAATTGGCTCTGGTTTTGCTGCTGCTCGCATGAAAGGCAGCGAACATAATGACCCGATTACAAAAGATGGCTTTCAAGGCAATAACTCAGGCGGAATTTTGGGCGGAATAAGCTCAGGGCAAGATATTGTCGTTAGGGCGGCAATAAAGCCGATTCCCTCTATTTCAAAAGAACAAGAAACCATCACCCGTAATGGAGTTAAAACATCTTTAAAAATAGAAGGACGCCACGATATTTCGGCGATACCGCGTATTGTACCGGTTTTAAAAGCTATGCTGGCTTTAAGTTTGGCTGATGCTTTATTAATGCAAAAGAGAATGTCGGAAATATAAAAAGAGACTTTTTCGCTTGAATATTTTATCAACTTTTAGTTGTAAAGAACAATGAAAACAAAAAAAGACAGTATAAAACAAGGAAAAACACAAAGCAATATTCCGGAATGTGTTGAAATGTTTTTAGCTCATTTAGAATATGAAAAAGCCTATTCTGCTGATACGCTTAGTGCGTATACACTTGACCTTGAACAGTTTGAAAGTTTTTTACAGACTAAAAATTTAACCTTAAACAAGCTCGAACAAATCAGCCCGAAAGAAGTTAAGGGTTTTTTAAGCGAATTGCATCGTCGGCAAGTCAGTCGTACAAGTATGGGGCGTAAGCTTTCTACTTTACGTTCTTTTTTTAAATTTATGGCGCGCTTGGGTAAGGTTGAGAAAGTTCCGACTCTCGGTATTGCGAACCCGAAACAAGATAAACGCCAACCGAAACATTTGAATGTTGACCAAGCTTATGCTTTGCTTGAAGTAGATAAAAAAAATACATCAGATAACGAGCCTAGTAATCAAAAGATACTTGCTTTGGGAACAAAAGAAACACAAGCCATACATGCCAGAGATTTAGCTTTAATAGAGCTTCTTTACGGGTCGGGTTTGCGTATTTCGGAAGCTTTAAATTTAAACCTTAAAGATTATACTCAAGGGGCAAAAATAATTAAAGTCCGTGGAAAGGGGAATAAAGAGCGTCTTGCCCCTTTAACCGAAAAAAGCCAAGAAGCTTTAGATAAGTGGCTTAATTTAAAAGATTGTATTCCGGCGGAGTCTGAGGCTTTATTTATTGGAGTTCGAGGCGATAGGTTACAGAGAAGACAGGCTCAGCGTGTTTTAGAAACTTTATGCAAACAGGCAAATTTATCCGAAACTGTTTCGCCTCATGCCTTACGACATTCTTTTGCTACTCATCTTTTGGAATCAGGTGCAGATTTACGCTCGGTTCAAGAGCTTTTGGGGCATTCAAGATTAAGCACGACTCAGCGTTATACCCATTTAAACTTGGCAAAGTTGGTTGAAGTTTATGACAAAGCTCACCCAAAGTCAGATAACTAAGGTTAATCTATTAAAGATCTTGTTTTATTTCCAACGCCAAGCTTTCTTTTATGCCGTTTAAAAACAACAACATTTCTTGTTTTTGGTCTTCGGAAAAGCGTATTTTCAGCCATGCGACTCTTGGGTCGACTACGCTCATAAGCCCCAAATTTTCATGGGCTTCAAGCAAAAAGCGAAACATAGCAATATCTTGTTTGGCTATTTTAACGTACAACTTAGCTGAATAAGGCATTATTGTTTAGCTAAACTCTTTAGGTAGGGGCATAAGCACGCTTGAACTTGCCAGTTGTGGCAGCATAGTCAACCTTATACTTCTTAAACGTGAGGCGAGAGCGTTAAAGTTTTGTGCGGCAAGCGAGTGTGGGGCATATTGCATCAATGGTTTTTGACGGCGTACAGCCTCAGAAACTAAACGATCCGTACGAATTCCGCCTAAAAATTGTGGTTCTATTTTTAAAAACTTTTGACATGCTGCGTGCAAACGGTCAAACGCCTGAACTTCTTCTCTGTGGTTATCGGCTTGGTTAACCACGACATAAAAGTCAGTAACTCCGTATTTTTTTGATAAAACCTTCATCAGAGCATAGCTGTCTGTAAGAGAAGTTGGTTCAGGAGTAACAACAACAAGACGTAAACGGCTCATTGCCGCCATCGCCAAGACTGTAGACGAAATACCGGCTCCAAGGTCTAAGAAAACAAAGTCGTAAGCCGGAAAGAATGATTCGAGTTTATCAAAAAGTACATTACGAATATCTGTATCAAGTTCAACTAGTTCAGGCATTCCGGAAGCAGCAGGAATAAAGTCTAAACCTTCGCTAATAGGTATGGCGACTTCTGCCGGGGTTGTGTATGGCAAAAGTAGGTCTTGCAGAGTTTTTTCCGGGGCAAGACCCAAAAGAACATCAAGATTGGCAAGACCAAGGTCGCAATCCATCAAGAGTACCTTTTCTCCGGCTGAGACGAGGCTACACCCCAGATTAAGGGTGATGTTGGTTTTTCCAACTCCGCCTTTACCGCTTAATACTGATACACAGAGGGTTGTGGTTTGATTATTAGACATGAACGTTACCTGCTATTCGATACCTGAAAATAGAAATTGTTTTTCGTTTGAGTGAACTAAAGTTGCGCGATCTGAGTGTGTGTCTGGTTTTACGTTAGAGAGAATTATAGTGTTTCCACCTTTTAGTTGAGCGGTACGCAGGGGAAGGTCTGCCATACAGATTGCTTCTTCAACAGTCGGAACGGTTAATCTTCCGCCATAGGTAGCTATTCCTGCTGAAAAAGTAAATGAAATTGGGTGAGAGTCTGTGGGGCGAAAAACTTCTTCTCTAAAATTTGATAAAAGTCGACCTATCATAATTTGTGCTTTTATTGCCGAAGATGCTGGCAAAATAATAGCAAAACGGTTTTCGTCAAGCCTTGCAGCGGTTTCGTAATTTCTTAATTGAGCGATACAGTGTTCGGCAAATTTTCGATAAATTTCGTTAATCTTTATTGTTGAAGGTTGAGCCGGGTCATCAATTTCTATTAACGCAAGGCTCATTTCTGTTCCCGCACGAGACGCTCTTTGTAGTTCGTGAGACAATTCGCGGATAAAAACGGTGTTATTGGCTAAGCCTGTTGTTGGGTCAACGGATTTGCTATAAATTTGCCCCTCTATACTGTCTAACATGGCTTTAAGCGAATAGTTTGTAGGGCTTGAGAGTTCTAACGCGAGCCAACCGCTAAGGTCGTGTTGCTTAACTAAATCGTACCAATCTTCAAGGTCTAAGTGATCAACCAAATGAAAGATCGCCAAAATATTTTTTCTTTGTTTTACAAAATTTTGAATTGATGCATCGCCGGAGTTATTTTTTAACCCTATGGTTTCTCTCATTGCTTGAGCAAGGTTTGCCAAGTCAAGACCTAAAGTATTATCCACACAAGAGGACGATACAGTTTCGGATTTTGAGATTGAAAACGGAGCTTTTCCCATGGTGTGGTGGTTATTTTTTTTGTCCATAGATACGGAGTAATTGTTCTTTTATCAGGGTATCAAGTGAACCGTCTAAAACGGCTTCAACATCGCCAATTTCGGTATTAGACCTATGGTCTTTTACCAGCCTGTATGGTTGCATAGTATAGGTTCGAATTTGGCTGCCAAATCCTATGGCATTCTTACCGGCATACTGTGCTTTTTTTTCGTCTTCAATTTTTTGTAACTCTAATTCATAAAGCCTAGATTTCAAAATTTGTAAAGCACTTTCTTTATTATGGTGCTGAGATTTTTCATTTTGACACTGTGCGACTATACCTGTTGGTATATGTGTTACTCTGACTGCCGAACTTGTGGTGTTAACACTTTGTCCGCCGGGGCCGCTAGAACGAAAAACATCAATTCTAAGGTCGGTTTCTTTTATATCAATTTGTATATCTTGTCCAACATCAGGCAAAACGTCAACGGAGGCAAAAGAGGTATGGCGTCTTCCCGAAGAGTCAAAAGGCGAAATTCTGATAAGTCTGTGAATGCCTTTTTCATGTTTCAAAAAACCATATACATTATGTCCGCTTATTCGTAAAGTAACACTTTTTATACCGGCTTCATCTCCTGATAAATAGTCTAAATATTCTGTTTTAAAGTTATGTCGGTCTGCCCAACGCAAGTACATTCTCAACAACATTTCCGCCCAGTCTTGAGCTTCTGTTCCGCCCGCTCCCGGGTGAATTTCAAGTAACGCGTTAAATTCGTCTTCTTTATTGGAAAGCAAAAGAGCCAGTTCCATCTCGGCTATTGCATCATTTAACTTTTTTATCGAACTGTCAAGGTTAATTAAAATTTCATCATCATCATCTTCAGCCAGATTTAACCAATCTTCGAGATCTGTTTTATGAGAATAAAGAGCTTTATAGTCTGATAATTGTGTTTCAATATGACTTTTTTCTTGTAATATCGGAGTTAGTTTCTCGGGGTTTTCCCAAGCATCAGGCAGGCTTATTACATTGTCGATTTCTTTTAAGCGTTTTTCCAATTTATCATTGTCAAAGTCGACTCCATAAGGCATTAAATCGTTCTAATACTGTAGTGCTTTGACTTTTTAATTCAGGTAGTTGTAACATTAAAAATCACCGACGCGAAAAAAATTTTATATAAAAAACTAAAAAATATTTAACCAATTTGATATATTATGATAAAAAGTATTGCGATTTATCAGTTCTACTTCGGCATGGATAAATTCTGTTTTAAATAGAGAGCTATGGGTTATAATTTGACCTTTATCATTAACAACAGCCGAAATCCCACTATTGGTACAACGAACCAGATAACGCCCTTGTTCAACGGCTCTTAAAGCGGATAAATATAAGTGTTGTATCGGGGCGGCACTTTTACCGAACCATGCGTCATTACTGATATTTATTAACAAGTTTGCCGAAGAGGCTCGTTTTGTTGCAATATTTGGAAAGATAGACTCATAACAAATGAGCATACCCATGTCAAGTCGTGTATTGTTTCTAAGCTGTATACTATTGAATTTTTGATTTATATCGCCGGGGATAAAAGTTCCGACCCCTTGTAAAATACCTTGAAAAACTTCATAGATAAATGGTATTCTATCAATATAAAAGGGTATGTATTCGCCAAAGGGAACTAAATGTGCCTTTGAATAGCTTCCTAAATATTCGCCATTGTTACTGATAATTCCCGCTTGATTGCGTGGGTGATTAAACAAATAATCGCCTTCATCAAAAGAAATATGTCCAAATAACAATAAAAAATTATTGTTTCCGACAAATTCTTTTAAGTCTTCAAAAAAAGATACGCCCGCCTTTGTATCAAACGGCATTGTTGTTTCCGCCCAAATTACCAAAGGAGGGTTTTCGGGGTTTTGATGTTTTGAAAGTGCTTCTAAACTGAGCTGTTTGTGGGCATTAATTGTTTGCAGAAAATATTTTCTATCCCATTTTTGGTCTTGGGAAATATTTGCTTGTACTAAAATTACTTCTAATTTGTTATTTAAGTTATCAATTTTGTTTGTTTCTTGTTTAAAAGGGCTAAACATTTCTGTTAGTGTATTATCATTTTTTAATTGAAGATAGCCAAAGCCGAGCCAAGAACTTAAAAATATGGCTAACAAGGAAAAAATAGGTAAGCTGACTTTAAAGTTTTTTTGTTCTTGATTGATAACAATCAGGAAACTTTGAAAAAATAATAAAGCTATTCCGGCGATTATTCCGGCTAAAAAATAAGCTCCACAAATTGATACAAGCTGGATACAAATTGTCCAAGGTACAAACGCCATGCTTAAATTAAGCCAAGGAAAGCCCGTAAACATTAAAGAACACAATACTTCTTGAAAATACCATAAAAACGTGGCGATAAAACATAAGATAGGGCTGTAAGGTTTAAACCTTGTCAAAGTTATTTGGAAAAGCACTGAAAACAAAGCAGGGTAGAGAGCTAAATAAGCCCCGACCAAAAGTACGAACGGAATTGTAACAAAAACAGGTAAACCGCCTTGGTTGCTTAAGGGATAAGCTAACCAATATAATGAGGCGGAAAAAGCTAAAACTGAGGTTAACCAACTATTTTTAAAGGCTTCAAAGCGAGAGTTGGCACTAAATGAAAAAATACTTAAACACAAGGGAAATAAAATCACCAAAATAGGCAAGGCTGGCAAAAATCCGCCAATTCCAAAATCTTTTGTCATGAAATTGGGCATTCCTAAACAAAACCCTAAAATTCCAATAATACCACAGAATATTTTTTGTTTGCTTGAAAGATTTATTTGTGCGGCTGTGTTTGGGTGAGCCTGTAGCTTTTTAAGAGTATTTTTCATTAGTTACTTGATTGATGTTTGATTATGAAAACAAAATTGTAGACTTAAGCCTTGGTTTTTTATTGATAAAGCAACAAGAAACGCTTTATAAGCTTTTAAACAGCTCATCAGCCATGGCTTTCCCTTCGTCTCCGCCACCTGCCATACGAATAATTTCTTCGTGGCGTTCTGCCTTGTCGAGCCGACGACAGAGAGTAAAGGTTTTTCCATCAACAACTTTTTTCTGTACGAAAAAGTGTCTTTCTCCGTGAATGGCAAGACGTGGCCAGTGGGTAATAAGAAGAATTTGTCTTGCCTGTGAGAGTTCTTTTATACGTTCGGCAAGGGCATTTAAAGTAATTCCGCCAACCCCTGCGTCAACTTCGTCAAAGATTAAGGTGGCTTGTTCATCGTTTTGTTGTTGTTTTACACTGACGCCGACCAAAGCAAGTAAGAATCTCGATAATTCACCGCCCGAAGCGATTTTATCAAGAGTTTTCGGGGTTTGTCCGGGGTTTGGAATCCAGAGTAGATGGGCTTTATTTTCAATACAGGCAGAAATGTTTCCACAAGCAGGGTATAGTTCGTGCGGGCTGAATTCAAAAGTCAGTTGCAAGTGTTCGGAAAAGCCCAAGCCTTTTAATTCGTTGGTTAAAGCCTTAGTGAAAATCTCAGCGGTATCGGCTTGAAGTTTATTAATTTCTTGAAGCAGATTATATAATTTTTCCGCCAATACTTCTTCTTCTTTACTTAGTTGTTTTAAATCAAGAGCACAACTATCTAAAAAATCTAAATTTTCTTTAATCTCTTCACTTAAAGCCAATATTTCGGGAAGACTGCGTTTTAGTTTGCGTTTTAATTGAGCCAACTCGTATAAACGAGATTCTATATCTTCGGTATTTTCCTCAGAATTTTTAGTTAGGTCTATCTTACGAACTTTGCTTTCGAGTTGATAAAAGACATCTTGTGCTTGGTTCAATAGGTCATTTTCTTCGTCTAACTCATCGGTAAATTTTTTTAATGCTTCTATGCTGTTCATTAATTTTGAGATTTGTTCACTGATTGCAGGATATTCTCCGTAACCCTTTAAAAGTTGGATTACGTCATCTTTTGCTTCTTTCGCCGCTTCTTGATAACGCAAGGCGAGACGTTTGTTTTCCAAATCTTCTTCTTCGCCTTGTTCGGGTTTAACTTTATCTATTTCTTTTTGTTGATGTTCGAGCAATTCTCGTTTGTCTTCAAGATGTTTTGCTTTTTCAATAAGCTGTTGACGTTTTTTATTTAAGTCTTTTAAACTGAGCCAGAGTTGTTCTTTTTCGTTAAATAGACTTGGATTATTGCAGAATCTTTCTAACAATTTTGCCTGAAAGGCGGGTTGAAGAAGTCTTTGCTGCTCATGTTGACTGGTATGAAGAATTAAAGAGCTTTTTAATTCTTTTATACTATCTTGAGAGCTGAGTTTATCGTTTATAAAAAAGCGACTACGCCCGTTTTCTCCTGATAATTCGCGGCGAATAATCAGTTCTCCATCGGGTAATATAAAAATTCCTTCAACAACGGCTTTTTCTTCTCCGGGGCGAACTAAATCAGCCCCGAGTTTTTCTCCGGTCAAAAAAGCCAATGCTTTCAGAATAAAGCTTTTTCCCGCACCTGTTTCTCCGGTTAAAACATTTAAGCCTTTAACAAATTCAAGCTCCATGTCTTCGATGAGGGCGAGGTTGCGTATTCTAAGATATTCAAGCATATTAATTAGTTAAGTTCATTGTTTTGTTATTATTTTTTTGGTGGTGTAATCATGCTTGGAACGTCGTTTTGTTCTTTTTGCATCGTACCGCTTGGCATTTTTGAACCTGAGGTTTCCATAGCATGACGCATTTTAAACTCCAACCATTCTTTTTTGCTGACCAAATCGTTTTTGTCTGAGTCCATTGCTTCAAAGGCAGGTTTTTGCATTTTTGGATAGGCGTTTTGAAACTCTTCCCAGTTCCAGTTTCCGTCGTTATTGGCATCAGAGCGTTGAAATTGTGCGTCTAATTCTTCGTGTCCGGCTATTGTTTTTTCTGATTTTGCCATGCCGGGGTTGGCTTGTGCTGTGTTTATATTATAAACGCTAAAGCCAAGGCTTAAAATTGAAAAGCATATTAACGCGAGAGTTTTGTTTAACATAACGTGTTCCTTTTTATGAAAATTGTTTAGTAGATTTATTGTTTAAAACGGTTAAATTTTTCGATAATTTTTGCTTTTTCTACTTCTTTGTCAATTCTTTTTCGCTCTTTGTCAACGATAATTAACGCAGGCGAATAAGTAAAGGTTAAGGTAGTATTTCTATTTTCTCCAAAACCCACCGGGTCATTGAGTAATGAAAAGTCTGTTTGCTTGTTTTGCCAAAAACATTGGTCTGCAAAACCTTGAGTTTTACAGTCTTGTATATCAAAATATGGAGTGGTGTTTAAAATTTCCTTCCATTTTTTGAAAAGAGTTCCGTCGTCTTTCCATGAAATCGTTACTTTATATAAATAACCGTTTGGATCAAAGTCAAGCGTTGCAAAACGTAAAGACCCTTCGAGTGAAAACTTTGCGTGGCGTAAAATTTGGATACTGCGTAAGGTGTTATAATCTTGATAGCTGATATTGTCGCTAAAAGTTGCCCCTCTTTCTCTTAAATCTTTGCGTATTTCCTCGAAGTTTTGTTGCCCCGGCCTAAACCCAAAATAAGGATCAAAGGCAAAAGCCTGAGTAGTAATTATTAAATTTATCAATAAAGATAAAACAAAAAACTTTATAAAACGTCGCATGTTGGCTGTCCTAATTATTTTTTCAGTCGTCTAAAGCAAAAGTTTATAAATGCAAATAAAAAATTTTTAGATACTTTTATGTAATATAGCGTAAATTAAATAAATAATAAAGAGTATCATTCACTTTATTTTTAAAGATGGATAAAATTATAGGTCAAGGATTCTTGACCCATTCATTTTAGCAGTATATATTGAATATTGTATTTATCTGAAAAATCTTAAAAATTATTTTAATATAAAATTGGTTGATACAAACCAAAACTTGTTAAGAGGCTGAAGACAATGAGAATAATGGTAACCGGTGCTTGTGGTTTTATTGGTGCTAATTTTTTATATTTTTTATTTGGGAATAATGGAGTTTTGGATAACGCCCCTGAACTTGTTGTAAATTTTGATAAGCTGACTTATGCGGGAAACCTCGATAATGTCAAAGCTCTTTCCGATAAGTTTGCGGATAAAAAACAATATGTGTTCGTCCATGGCGATATTGCAAGTAAAGAACAAGTTGAACAAACTCTAAAAGATTATCAGATTGATACGGTGATTAATTTTGCCGCCGAAAGCCATGTAGATCGCTCAATTGATGACCCGACTCCGTTTATTCAGACAAATGTTTTGGGAACTCAAGTTTTGCTTAGTGCTTGTTTAAAGTTTGGAATTAAACGTTTTGTACAGGTTTCGACCGATGAAGTATATGGTTCTTTGGGTAAAGATGGTTTATTTACTGAAACAACGCCTTTAGATCCGTCAAGCCCTTATTCGGCTTCCAAGGCGAGCGCCGACCTTTTGGTTTTGGCTTTTGGACGCACTTATGGCTTAGATGTAAGAATTACACGTTGTTCAAATAATTATGGACCTTATCAATTTCCCGAAAAGCTGATTCCTTTAATTTTTCGTAAGGCGTTGGCAGGAGAAAAACTGCCCGTTTATGGCGACGGCTTGAATGTAAGAGATTGGATTTATGTCGAAGATCATTGTTTAGGGGTTTTATTGACCTTAGTTAAAGGTAAGGCGGGCGGAGTTTATAACTTTGGCGGAAGTGCCGAGCGTTCTAATATTGAAGTTGTAAAGCTGATTTTAAAAGAGCTAAACCAACCCGAGAGCTTAATTACTTACGTTAAAGACCGTCCGGGGCATGACAGACGTTATGCAATGGACTGGGCTTTGGCTCATAAAGAGCTTGGTTACACACCACGTTGGACTTTTGAAAAAGGTATTAAAGCCACTTTAGATTGGTATAAAAAGAATACTGCGTGGTTAGAATCGGTTGAAAGCGGTGCTTATCTTGAGTTTATGTCAAAATGGTACGGAGAACGCTAATGGTAACTCTTCAGGAAGATAAAGATCAAGCTTCTAAGGTTTTGATTTTAGGCGGAGACGGCGGTTTACTCGGTTCGGCTTTGGTTTGTGTTTTTAAAGCTGATGGTTGGAAAGTTGATGCAACAAAAAGAAAAGATTTTGACCATCTTGATCCGGTAAGATTAAAAGAAGTAATCAGCGCTTCCAAGCCTGATTTAATTATTAATACCATAGCTTATACTCAAGTTGATCAGGCAGAAGACGAACCGCAACAAGCTGATAAAGTTAACCGTATTTTACCTTTGACTTTAGGTGAAATTGTAAAAAAGCTAGGTATAAAATTAATACATTATAGTACAGATTTTGTATTTTCAGGTTCAAAAAAGAAGCCTTATCTGACGACTGATGAACCGTCTTCTGAATCTGTTTATGGAAAAACAAAGCTAGACGGTGAAAAAACCCTTTTGGCGTTAGATTCAAAAGATATTTGCATTATCCGGACTGCTTGGCTGTTTGGACCTTCAAAGAAAAACTTTGTAGCAACGATCTTAAAGCTTTGTGAAACCAAAAAAGAACTTAATGTTGTTTTTGATCAAATAGGTTCACCGACTTATACCGTTGATCTTGCTGAATATAGTTTAGCTTTGGCAAAAAAATTAATGCTTGGTCAAGCCTCGGGAATTTATCATATCGTAAATTCCGGTCAGGCGAGTTGGTGCGAACTTGCAGCGGAAGCCGTTCGTTTATCACAGTCTGACTGTAGAATTTTGGCGATTAGCTCTGATCAATATCCACAAAAAGCAAAACGCCCGCCTTATTCCGTTTTGGATACTTCTCGTTTTACCGAATTAACCGGAGTTACTCCACGCCCTTGGTTAAAGGGTTTGAGCGATTTTTTATATAGAGAAGACAAAAACCAAGTTTGTAAATAAGTTTTTTGATACGAAATAATATTATTTGACTTAACTCAATAAATTTTATGCCTATTTTATTTATATTGACAAAAAAATATTCTTGAATAGACTTAAAAAATCGGGTGTAGAAGTTTTAGCGTTTAGCTTATAAATTTAACGATTTATAAAAAACTCTCAAACAACTCTTAAAAGGGAATCTTGTGAAAGACAAGAGCGGTTCCCGCCGCCGTAAAGTTCTATAAGCTTTTATTGAGGTAAGCCACTGGAATAACATTCTGGGAAGGCAAATAAAAGCGAACTAAGCCGGAAGACCTGCCCACGCTGTGATTTTAAAGAGTTTTTTGTTTGAATAAAGATAACTCTAAAAAATTACAGTATATTTATCATTCTTTTCAGACAACGGGCTAATTGTCGTGAAAAGTGAGAAATAGCTATTAAAGACGTAATACGGAGTCTTTTTGCCTTTTAAAGCTTATGAGCTTTGGGTAAAAAGACTTTTTTTGTGCAAAAAAATCAGCCCTAATTTGCGTAATTATTCAAAATAGTTATGGGAGAGTTTTATGTATTGTTTGTCGAAAAAAATATCTAAAACAGTTTGTTGTTTGTTATTTTTTATCTTTAGTCTGATAGCTGTCAATCCGTGTATGGCAAATAAGCCAGTTGTGCCTGATACTGTGATTTTGGTTGGTTTTGGTTCTGCTGTGCCGTCCGCCTCTATGACTTATCAAAAAGCAATTGACGAATTAAATGAAATATTGAATCGCGAATCACAAATGAAGTATGCGGTTGTTAGAACTGCGTTTACTTCTCGCTTTTTTTTAAATAGCCCGGAAGGTAGAGAGCAAAAAGCCCAAAGTTTAGAACAAGTTTTGGCTTCGTCTACTGTTCAAGGGGTAAAACAAATATATATCCAGTCCTTACATGTGAGTGCGGGGCAAGAATTTAATGATGTGCAAAAAATTTCTCAAGCGTTTGAGGGTTTACCTAAAGGGATAAAAAAAGTGTATATTTCCAGCCCGTTAATTGCTAGTGCCGAAGATGCCCAAAAACTTGCTCAAGTATTAATTACAGAAGAAAAAGCCAGTCAAGATGAAGTCGTTTTGTTTGTGGGGCATGGCGGAAAAGCCGATGGTGCTAGTTTAAGTTTATTAGCATTGCAGGGTGCATTATGGAATTTAGCTCCTAACTATTATGTAGTGTCGCTTGAGTCAGAGCCAAGTTTTGACTCCGCTTTAGTTTTTTTAGAAAAAATGAAAGCGAAAAAAGTACGTTTAGTGCCACTCATGACAGTGATTGGTGATCATGTTTTAAATGATATAGGCGGAATGGATAAAGCTCATGACTCGGCTGAATCTTTGTTTGCTCAGTTAAATGCTAAAGGTTACCAGTGTGTTAGCGTTAAAAAATCCTTGTTTGAACGTAGAACCGTATTAAAACTTTTTGCTGAGAAACTTGTTGCTGTTATGCGGTCAACAAAAACCAACTAGAAAAAACGAAAGGTTAATCTTAAAGCGATTTTTATTATAAAATTATGATGAAAAAAATTAAGATATTGTTTTGTAATAAGTTTAGATACTTGTTTAGAATATAAATAATTTCAATCTATTAAAAAATATATTTTTCCATATGTTAAACTCCACTCAAACATTCAATTTATCTTTACCAAAATCAATAGCTAAAACTTTTTGGTTTAGTCTTCTATTGCTTATTTTGGTTTCTTTTGTTTTGGCTTGTATGAGTGGGGTTATGGAACTTAGCTTTAATCAGGTTTTAGGTGTTTTTTTTAGTGTGTTTAGTGGCGAAAATACCGATAAAACACATTCTTTGGTCATTTTAAATTTACGTTTTGCGAGGGCTGTGCTTGCGTTTTTTGGCGGGGCGGCTCTTGGAGTAGCCGGTTTGATTTTGCAAAATGTTTTACAAAACCCTTTGGCTGATGCTTTTACCCTTGGCGTTGCAAGCGGCTCAGCGTTTGGAGCTGTTTTAGCGTTGGTTTTGGGGTTGCCTGTTTTTGTTTATGTTTTCGGGGTGCAAGTTCCTTTGTTGAGCTTTATGGCGTTATTCGGAGCTTTATTGGCTTTAATCTTTGTATTTTTTATTGCGTTTAATACTCAAAAAAAAGCTCGGTCTTTAGCTTCGGAAACTTTAATTTTAGCCGGAGTAATTTGTTCAAGTTTTTTAGCTGCTTTGATTTCTTTGCTCAAAGCCTTAAATGAAGATGCCGTTCCCGGGATTGTTTTCTGGATTATGGGCAGTTTTCAAGGAAAAAGTTGGACGGAATTTCAACTTATGTTGCCTTTAAGTGTTTTGGGTTTTGTTTTGATTTATCTTTTTAAACGTCCGCTTGATCTTTTAAGTTTGGGAAATATTCAGGCAACACAGCTTGGAGTTTCTACTCGCAGTATTCGTTTAGTTTTAATTTTAGGGGCGAGTGCTTTGAGTGCGGCGACGGTTTCCGTAGCAGGTATTATCGGATTTGTCGGTTTATTGGTGCCTCATTTTGTGAGACTTTTGTTTTTACGCTTGGGTTATAGTGTTTTGCCTTCAAAGTTAATTTTACCTACCGCTTTAATTGGCGGTTTGTTGCTTCTTTGGGCAGATGTTTTAGCTAGAAGGTTGTTAAGCTTTGGTGTTTATTTGGGTTTTAACAATTTAAGCGGGGTTGATTTACCTGTTGGAGTTGTAACGGCTTTAATCGGTGTTCCTTTTTTTTGTTGGATTTTAAAGTATAGATATGAATAAAAATATTCTTTTAAAAGCGGAAGATTTATATCTAAGCTATACAAATAACAAGGGTGTAAACGCTCAAAGTTCGGTGTTAAAAGGCGTTTCTCTTGAGTTGTTTTCCGGAGAAATTGTGGGTTTGCTTGGTCCAAACGGAGCAGGTAAAAGCTCTTTGTTATTTGCTTTAGTTGGTTCTTTGGCTTTAAACGCTGGCAAAGTTTTTGTATCTCCCGTTCAAAATGTTTTTAAAGAGAGCGAGATTGCTAATAAACAAACACAAGATTTATCAACAAAGCTGGAATTATCAGCTCTTAGCACCAAAGAAAAGTCTCGTTTAATCGCTTGTTTAAATCAAAAAAATACTTATGTGCCGAGTTTGAGTGTTGCGGAATTTGTTTTAATGGGGCGTTATGCAAACGGTGGTTTGTGGGCTGATTATAGTCAAGAAGATTATGAGATTGTTTTGGAAAGTTTGAAAGAATGCGGAATTGAAAAATTACAAAGCAAAAAAATGTCCGAACTTTCAGGCGGCGAGTTACAACTTTCTTTTTTGGCTCAAATTTTGGCAAAACAAACTCCGCTTATTTTGTTGGACGAAGTAAGTAGCTCTTTGGATATTAATCACAGTATTAATATTTTTAATATCTTAGAGCAAAAAAAGAAGAAAGGTGCGAGTATTTTGGCGGCTATACATGATATTAACCTCGCCGCACTTTATTGCGATCGTCTGATTTTTATACAAGACGGAAGCATAAAATATTTTGGTCGTACTGAAAGTTTATTTAATTCGGCTGTTTTTGCCGAAATATATAAAGTGAACGTGGAAATATTTTATAACTCTCAAGGTAAGCCCCAACTTTCGTTTTTGCCCAGTTCTGTCATTAATAATAGTGGCGACGGAGTTGATAATGATTAAAATAAAAGGAATTTGTTATTATTGCAGTGTATTCTTGTTTGTTATGTTTGTCTGTTCCGCTCAAGCAGAAGAGAAAAATATCCAACTAGGCGATATAAATAATCAATTCACTATTGTTGATGCAACTCAAACTCAGGTTATTTTAAATAAGCCTGCTCAAAAAATAGTTATTTTATATGCGGGTTTTGAATCTTTGTTACGTCCGTTAAATAAGATGAATTGCGTGATAAATAGAACAGATACAACAAGTATGGAGTTAAAAAACTTACCAAGTATCGGGACGCACATGCACCCGAATTTTGAACAAATTATTGCCTTAAACCCTGATCTTGTTTTACAACTTTATTCAGAGCGTCCGGAAAGTAAACAAATTGTTAAACAATTAAGAGGCTTTGGTTTGAATGTTGCTGTTTTTAAACTTGAAACTTTTGAAGATATTTTTACAAGCTTAAAACAATTGGCTATTTTGTCAGATGCAAAAATGTCCGCTAACGAATTAGATAGTTTATGTCGGTTAAATCTTTCTACCGAATCTTTAGATGAACTTGAAACAAGTAAAAATCTTGGGGCGTATATTGCTTATAAGTTGCGGAATAAATTAGCTTTACTTGACGATGTATTAAAAAAATACAGTCTTTCGCTTAAGCCAAGGGTTTTTGTTGAGCTGCGTTATCCAAATTTATTGGGAGCAGGGAAAAACTCATTGCAACATGAAATTATTTCCAGAGCGGGCGGGCGTAATGTTTTAGAAACTTATTCGCAACGCTTGGTTAAACTTGATGAAGAGACGCTTTTAATGCTTGACCCAGAGCTTGTTATTATGCAACAAGGTGCGATGTATCAAGAGCCTGTTTCCTTGTCTGAGCGTCCTGTTTTAAAAGCTTTGAACAAAAGTAAAACTTTGGTGGTAAATTCTTTGGCTTATTCTCACCCGAGTTTAGCTAGTATTGATGCCGTCTTTGAACTGGCAATCTTTTTACATCCTGAACTATCTGAAACAATTAAGAGTATAAAATGAATAAATTAGGTATATTATATGGAGTTGGCGTTGGTCCCGGAGACCCTGAACTTTTAACTTTAAGAGCTGTTAAGACTCTTTCCAAGGTCGATGTAATTTTAGCGGCCGCCTCGTCAAAAAATGATTATTCCATCGCTTACGAAATTGCAAAACCACACTTGTCGGAACATATTGAAATTTTGCGTTTAAACTTTCCTATGACCAGAGATAAGTTGGAATTACAAAAAGCTTGGGAAGAAAATGCGCGCCATAGCGTTGAGATTTTGAAAAAGGGTAAGAATGTTGCCTTTTTAACCTTGGGAGACCCTTTAATTTTTAGCACTTTTGGTTATTTATTGACTGAAATACTGAAAATATTGCCTGAGCTTGAACTTGTTATTGAGCCGGGGATTACTTCATTTCAAGAAGCGGCGGCGGTGAGTAAAACAATGCTTTGTTCGGCGGGCGAGAATTTTCTTTTACTTTCGGGGATCAATGAACGAGAAAAGTTGCAAGAGGCTTTAGCTATTGCGGATAATTCAGCTATCTTAAAGGCTTATAAAAACTTACCGACTTTGCTTGAAACTATAGAAGAAAAAAGAGAGAGTATACAGGATCAGACAGGTTTAACCCAACGAAAAGACAGTGTTTTTGTGTCTCGTTTAGGTTTTTCTGATCAAAAAGTAGAATCAGACCTTGAAACTTTGAAAAACTTAAACACACCACCTCATTATTTATCTTTATTGTTATTGGGAAAAAGATTTAAAACACGTTTTTAAGTTTTATTACACTTAGCAATTTACATTTCAACTTCTAAGGTTTATTATCGGACCTTTCATAATTCTTTTAAATAAATCAGGTGGATAATGTTTTTAGAAGTCGTAAAAAATATAAAAAACAAAGAAATGTTTATTTACCTCATCTTGTTAAGTATGAGTGTTGCGATCGGCTTTCAGGGTTGGTCAACTTTAATAGTAAACTTTTCTATTGATGCCGTTGGTTTAACGCCCGCTCAAAACGGCTTGTTACAATCTGTGCGTGAATTACCGGGGCTTTTGACCGTTGGGGTTGTACTTCTTTTATTATTTGTAAAAGAAGAAAAGTTAGTATTTTTTGCGGCTCTTATTAGTGCGATTGGGGTGTCATTAACCGGATATTTTCCTACACTATCGGGTTTAATCATTACTTGTCTTATTGCTTCTTTTGGTTTTCATTATTTTGAAGGAACAAATCAGTCTTTAACTTTACAATATTTTAGTAAAACAGAAGCCCCGATTGTTATGGGTTTGTTGCGTAGTGCCAACGCTTGCGGAAACTTTGTTGTGGGACTTTGTATCTTTATTGCGGGTGATTTTTTTTCTTATAAACAAAATTTTCATTTGGCAGGCGGCTTGGCTTTAATCGGTATTGCCGTTGCGTTTTATTTTCGTCCTAAAACTGTCGTTGCCTTGCCTGTTCAACGCAGAGGCGTAGTTATAAAAGCACGTTATTGGTTATTTTATTTGTTAACTATTTGTTCCGGGGCGAGAAGGCAAATGTTTGTTGTATTCTCTCTGTTACTTTTAGTTAAAAATTTTAATTTTACCGTGCGAGATATTGCCTTACTCTTTTTAATTAATAACTTAATTAACTGGTTTTTAAACCCTTTAGTCGGGCGTATGATTAATAGCATTGGCGAGCGAAAACTTTTAACAATTAAATATGTTTGTTTGAGTTTGATTTTTTTCGCTTATACAGAAATCTCAAATATTTGGATTATTGTTGCTTTATATATTAGTGAGCAGTTTTTCTTTAACTTTACTTTAAATATTCGTACTTATTTTCAAAAAATTGCTCACCCCGAAGATATTGCACCGACTATGTCTTTTAGCGTTACTCTTAACCATATTGCGGCGGTAATTGTGCCGTTTGTCGGTGGAATGCTTTGGATGTATGATTTTAGATTGCCATTTTATATGGGAGTCGGCTTTGCTATAGCGTCATTGATTTTAACTCAGTTTATGCGAATTCCTGACGCTGATTAAGCGTAAGGGAATAAAAGGAGATTGTGAATATGGGAGTAGATCGAAACCTCTTGCCTGAATATTATCCAACTCATCAGCAGTCATCAGAGTTTTGGGAACATCTTGGACGAGCTGTTGCTACATTTGGTTTTCTTGAGGAAGTCTTAAAAAGAGCTATTTTCAACCTTACTGGCAGTAAGAGGGTTAATAAGCTTAATCATGATGGAATAAAAAGAAATGAAGATGAAATCAATATAGAACTTGTAAATTGGGCAAATAAAATTGAAAAAGATTTAACTAGCCAACTTTACAGCCTTGCAGAAATTTTTGGTAAGGCTCATCGTAATATTCCCAACAAAGAAGGCTACAATTATTCAGATGAGTTAGTGCAAGAAATCAAAAAAGCATCAGAAATACGCAATGTTTTATGTCATGGTTCATGGAGACCATCTGACTCATTGGATAAGTCGCTACCATTATATTTTAAGAAGAAGAAAGGACTGGAAGCTTTTGATACTAATATAGATATAGAATGGCTCAAACAAGCTCAAAAATATACTACAGAATTAGCGTGTAAGGTTATGGATTCAGTTACTCTCAGAGGGATAGATTTTCCAGGAACACAACAAGCAAGTGATAATGACTGATAATATATAAATGAAAAAGCTTATTTTTTTACCTAGCTAAACTTTTAGTCTTGTTGTTAATAATTCTTGAGCATTATACTCTGTTATTTGAGTCCAATTGGGTGCATCAAGCAAAGTAATATGAATAGAATTACTTTCTAGTGCTGTGTGATTTTCTTTTTTAAACAACAACAAGGCGTTATGTATTTCATTATTTTCTGTTGCGTTTAAATCGAAAACCGCCTTTGCTTGAATTAACGCCCAGAGTGCAAAAAGACGACAAGTATAATCTTCATCTTTTAAGCCTGCGATTAAACTAGCTAAACACTTTTTTGCTAAAGAAGGATACGCCGAGCAAAAACGTCCGTTACCCCAAAATGCTCCTTGGCGTAGGGGGGCGTGTTCGCAAAAATTATCTTCACTTCCCGTATCTAAAATATAAGAGTGTAAGAGCTTGGCATATTCATGTGCTAATTTTGCAGACTGTTCTTTTTCTTTTGTGCTGAATTTACCCAGCTCCCAGTGTTTACTTTGCGAGGCTGTATTTGATAAAACAGAGGCAAAGGCTTCGGGAATGCCCCAACCTAAGTTGCCCGATTCTTCGTTTAACTGCCACATTAACTGACGCATGACGATGCGTGCTGTGTCTATGTCTTTTGCCGCTAATTGAGCCACAACGGCACCAAAAATGTTTATACTGTACCATTTTACGGTGCCGTCATGACAAAAGAATGAAATAAGCGGAGCTATGGCTTCACGCCCTTCTAAGGCTAAAGCTTGTTTCAATACTTCTTCTTGTTGACCGTTTAAAATTAAGGTCTTCCAATTAGTTTTTAGTTGTCTGAAGCTCGCCATTTTTGCTCCTGAAACAGTTAATCTTTTTTATAATTTACTGCTTCTGTAATACGTTCTTGGGCTAATCTAAAGACGACCGGGCTTAACATTAATAAGGCAATTAAGTTTGGTATCGCCATTAATGCGTTAAAGGTATCAGAAATAAGCCATACAAAATCAAGGCTGGCGACTGCTCCAAGCGGAACAATTATTGTGTATATAATACGATAAACTATTGCCATTTTATCTCCAAAAAGATAAATAACACAACGCTCGCTATAAACGCTCCAACCTAAAATTGTAGTAAAAGCAAAAAGGGCTAAACCTATCGTAACGATATGTGATCCTAAAACAGGTAGGGTAGTAGAAAATGCACGAGTGGTAAGTTCCGCACCTTTAATTGTTCCAATTTCCCAAACGCCACTGGCGACAATTACCAATCCTGTCATTGTACAAACAACGATAGTATCTAAAAAAGTTCCGAGCATACCGATTAAGGCTTGGCGTACAGGGTTAGACGTGATTGCTGTTGCGTGAGCGATAGGGGCACTTCCCAAACCGGCTTCGTTAGAAAAAACACCACGTGCAACGCCGTAGCGTATCGCCATAATCATTGTTGAACCAACAAATCCGCCGGTAACAGCTGTTCCGTTAAAGGCACTATCAAAAATAGTGGCAAAGGCACCGGGAATTTTATCATACATAAATGCAAGAGCTAAAAGAGCAGAGGAAATATAAAAAATTGCCATAAATGGAACAACTTTTCCCGCAACATCTCCAATACGCTTGATTCCGCCTAAAAGTACAGAGGCAACCAAAACAACTAGTATGGCGGCAGTTGCGTATTCAGGTATCGCATAAGTCGATTTTAAAGCTGCCGCAATAGAGTTTGCTTGTACGGTATTTCCTATTCCGAAACCTGCGATAGCACCAAAAAATGCAAATAAAGTTCCGAGCCATTTCCAGTTAGCACCTAAGCCATTTTTAATATAATACATAGGGCCGCCGACGTAGCTTCCTTTATCGGAAACTTCTCGATAGTGAACGGCAAGTGTAATTTCGCTAAATTTTGTTGCCATACCGACGAGAGCGGTACACCACATCCAAAATAAAGCCCCCGGACCACCTAAATATATCGCTGTGGCAACGCCAACTATGTTTCCTGTTCCGATAGTTGCCGCAAGGGCGGTCATAAGGGCGTTAAAAGGGCTTAATTCGCCTTCTTCACTTTGTTTGGCTTTTCTTCCGTGCCATAAGAGTCTAAAGGCACTGGACAGCCTGAGTAACGTTAAAAAGCGTAAACCGAGAGTTAAATAAAAGCCTGTTCCAAGTAATAGAGCAAGCATAATAGGTCCCCAAACTATGTCGTTTAGTTCTTTAACATATCCTGTGATTGTTGCGAGCATACATGACCCTTTTGGTTTAAGGTTTACTAATTTTTAGATTGTTCTCCGCTTAAAGTTGGTTTTTTTAAATAACGTCATTTAAAGAAAATATGCAAGTTTATTTTTTATTTAAAATAGCGTTTAATAAAGTTTGTACTTTTTAGCTTTAATGTAAAAGCCTATTGCGTAATATATGTTTTTATTGTAGTTATAAAATATAATTTTGAGTTTTTAGGAGTGGTTATGAAGGGGAAAAGTTTTATTTTAAATGCTTTAATCTGTGGGTTATTGCTTGTATTTTTTAGTTTTGGTTTCGCCTTGGCGGCTGATAATCCAAGGGTAAAGTTTGAAACTTCTATGGGTGATTTTGTGGTTGAACTTTATCCCGATAAAGCTCCGCTTACTGTGGAAAACTTTTTGCAATATGTAAACAGTGGGTTTTATAACGGCACTATTTTTCATAGAGTTATCGAAAAGTTTATGATTCAAGGCGGTGGTTTTACTACTGATATGAGACAAAAAGAAACCACTCCCCCTGTTAAAAACGAAGCAAACAACGGGCTTGGTAATAACGCCTATACTATAGCCATGGCGAGAACTAATGCTCCGCACTCTGCCACTGCACAGTTTTTTATTAACACTGTTGACAATGATTTTTTAAATTTTAAATCAGAAACTTCTTCCGGTTGGGGATATGCCGTTTTTGGTAAAGTTGTTGACGGTAAAAAAGTTATTGATAAAATTAAAAAAGTAGGGACAAGAAACTTGATGGGACATCAAAACGTTCCCGTTGAACCGGTTATAATTAATAAAGCCTCTGTTTTAACAAAATAAAATAATTTTAAGTCTTTCAAAAAGTTTTTGAATAATATTGGCTGGTTATTGTTTTTTCTTTGTGTTGACAACGCTATATTAACAAGCTTATAGTTGTTGTTAGTGAAAATTATAACTTGGAGGCTTTAAGGTGAACGTACTTATTTTTGGACCCAACGGCAGTGGTAAGGGAACGCAAGGTTCTTTGGTAAAACAAAAATACAATCTTGCACACATTGAATCCGGTGCTATTTTCCGTGAACATATAGGTGGTGGAACAGAGCTTGGTAAAAAAGCCAAAGCCTATATTGATCGTGGAGATTTAGTGCCTGATGATATTACTATCCCCATGGTTTTAGAAACTCTAAAAACCAAAGGTGCAAACGGTTGGTTGCTTGATGGTTTTCCGCGTAATATAGTTCAAGCGAAAAAGTTATGGGAAGCTTTGGAATCTGCCAATATGAAGCTTGATTACACAATAGAAATACTTTTGCCTCGTGAAATTGCCAAAAAGCGTATTATGGGTCGTCGTTTGTGTGTTAATGATAATAACCACCCAAATAATATTTTTATTGATGCAATTAAGCCTAATGGTGATAAATGCCGTGTTTGTGGTGGCGATTTAAAAACACGTGCTGATGACCAAGATGAAGGTGCTATCAATAAGCGTCATGATATTTATTATGATACCAAAGAAGGTACTTTGGCCGCCGTTAATTTCTTTAAAGACCTTGCTAATAAAGGTAAAAGTACGTTTATACAACTTAATGGCGAAGGTAGCATAGATAGTATTAAAGAAACTTTATTAAAACAAATGAAGTAATTTCGTTATTTTTATTTAGTTAACATCATAATTGAAGAGTGTTTTTTTGCTTTTTCTTTAGCTTGTAAAGTATAAGGCAAAAAAACACTTTTTTATGTTGATTGATTAGATATGAATATTATATTATTAAAAAACAGAAGATATTTAGCGATAGATTTAAAGTAATAAATTTTGATACTGTTGCTAACTAGTCTCAAAGTGGCTTTCGCCAGAAAGAAACTAGTATAAAAAGATGATAAAATAATGCAAAACTCAGGTTTGCAGTGGTCTTATTTCAGAAAAAATCTCTATCAAGTTAGTGAGTATATATGCAAAATT
Organism: Desulfovibrio litoralis DSM 11393; assembly: GCF_900143255.1. Taxonomy (NCBI): domain Bacteria; kingdom Pseudomonadati; phylum Thermodesulfobacteriota; class Desulfovibrionia; order Desulfovibrionales; family Desulfovibrionaceae; genus Desulfovibrio; species Desulfovibrio litoralis. Next base: position 47,858 of record NZ_FRDI01000003.1, on the reverse strand, counting down.
ATCAGCAAGTTAAAGACACTTTAAAAAAACAACCCAAAACTTGGCTTATTACCGGTGTTGCCGGATTTATTGGTTCTAATCTTTTAGAAGCCTTGTTGAAACTTGACCAACGTGTTGTCGGGTTTGATAACTTTAGTACGGGTTATCAGCGTAATTTAGATATGGCTTTAAGTGAACTTAGCCCTCAACAACAAAAAAACTTTAAATTTCTCAAAGCGGATATCCGAGATTTAAAGAGTTGCCATGAACTTTGTGTTGGTGTTGATTATGTTTTACACCATGCGGCTTTGGGGTCTGTTCCTCACTCTATTGATGACCCTTTGCTTGCTAACGATTGTAATATTACAGGTTTTTTAAATATGCTTGTTGCCGCCAGAGACGCTAAGGTTAAAAACTTTGTTTATGCGGCTTCTAGTGCGACTTATGGTGATGAGCCAACTCTTCCTAAAAAAGAAGAGCTAATTGGAAAACCCCTTTCCCCTTATGCTTTAACAAAATATGTAAATGAACTTTATGCGGCTGTTTTTGCTGATGCTTATGGGTTTAAGAGTATTGGCTTGCGTTATTTTAATATTTTTGGAAAACGCCAAGACCCAAAAGGGGCGTATGCGGCGGTTATTCCTTGTTGGTTTAGTGCTTTGTTAAAAAACGAAACTGTTTATATTAATGGCGATGGTGAAAATACTCGTGATTTTTGTTATGTTGACAATGTGATTCAAGCCAATATTTTAGCGGCGTGTACAGAGAATAATAACGCCTTTAATACGGTCTATAATATTGCTTTGGGGCGTAGTACAAACTTGAATGAATTGTTTGAAATGATAAAAAAAGAGGTTGTGGCCTATAATCAAAAGGCACAAACCGCACAAGCAGTGCATAGGGAATATCGCTCGGGAGACATAAGACATTCTGTTGCTGATATTAGTAAAGCACAAAATGCGTTGGGTTATATGGCTGAGTATAGTGTTGAAGACGGTTTGGCGCTTGCTGCAAAATGGTATGCGGAAAATTTGTAAGGGTTAATGCCATGAAAATTCATCATCTTGCAGACGTGCAAAGCCCCAATATCGGCAAAAATACTCAGATTTGGCAATTTTGTGTTGTGTTGTCTGGTGCCGTAATTGGTGAAAATAACAATATTTGTGCTAACTGTTTTATTGAAAATGACGTTGTGATTGGCAATAATGTTACCATTAAATCTGGGGTACAAATCTGGGACGGAATTACTATTGAAGATAATGTTTTTATAGGACCAAATGTAACTTTTTCTAATGATAAGTTTCCACATTCAAAAGTTTACCCTCAAGAATTTTTAAAGACAATAATAAAAAAAGGGGCATCTCTTGGAGCGAACGCCACGATATTACCGGGTATTGTAATTGGTGAAAACGCTATGGTGGGAGCAGGGGCGGTAGTTACAAAAAATGTTCCGGCGAATACTACTGTTGTTGGCAACCCCGCAAGAGAAATCAAAAGAGATAAGGAATAGTCATTATTATGATTAAATTTTTAGATTTGCACGCCGTTAATAAACCTTACCAAGCTGAAATTGAAGCAGGCATAAAAGAAATTTTAGACTCTGGTTGGTATTTGTTGGGTAAGCACAACGAAGAGTTTTGTACAAATTTTTCTAGTTATTGTGGAACAAAATATGCTCTTGGGGTTGCTAACGGGTTAGATGCCTTAAATTTAATCATTAAAGCCTATGGTTTTGGTGGCGGTGATGAGATTATTGTTCCCGCAAACACTTATATTGCAAGTATTTTGGCGATATCTCAAAATGGTTGTACGCCCGTATTGGTTGAACCTGACCCCGCTACTTATAATATTAATCCAAACCTGATAGAAGAAAAGATTACGGCAAAGACCAAGGCTATCTTGCCTGTTCATCTTTATGGTCAGGCGGTTGAAATGCAAAAACTTTGGGAGCTTGCGGAAAAATATAATCTGAAAATTATTGAAGATGCCGCTCAAGCACACGGAGCATATTACCAAGATAAAAGAGTCGGCAACTTAGGCGATGCGGCGGGTTTTTCATTTTATCCGGGTAAAAATTTGGGTTGTCTCGGTGATGGGGGGGCGATTACTACAAACGACGAAGCCTTATATTTAAAACTTAAAGCTTTGGCAAATTATGGTTCAAATGTTAAATATGTTAATATTTATCAAGGTGTTAACTCAAGATTAGATGAAATTCAGGCGGCGGTTTTAAATATTAAATTAAAAGGGCTTGATGCGGATAATGCAAAAAGGCGAAAAATTGCAACATATTATCAAAAAAATATTACAAACCCCTTAATTGTAACGCCTTGTTGTATGATTCCTGAGACTCATGTTTGGCATGTGTTTGTTGTAAGAGTAAAAAACAGAAAAAACTTTATGGATTACCTGGAAAAATCAGGCGTGCAAACCCTTGTGCATTATCCTATTCCGCCGCATAAACAACAAGCTTATGCCGAGTGGAATAGTCTAAATTTGCCGATAACAGAACAAATTCACAATGAAGTGGTCTCACTGCCTATAAGTCCCGTGCTTTCAGACGATGAGATGCGAACTGTCGTTGAGGTGGTTAATGCCTATAAAGTCACCTAAAATCTCTTTATTGGCTCCGACTTATAACCATGAACAATTTGTCGGATTTTTTATTGAGAGTGTTTTAACGCAAATAGAACAAGATTTTGAATTAATTATTGTTGATGATTATTCACAAGATAATACCATAAAAGAAGTCGAAAAATTTAACGACAAGCGTATAAAACTTATAAAACACCCTTACAATCAAGGTATAAACAGCGGTTTAAACACAGCTTTTAAAGTAGCACAGGGTGAATTTTGTGTTTTTATCGGAACTGATGATTTTTTAGATAAAAAACATTTAAAATTTACTTCAAAGTTGTTGGAAAAAAATCCTGAATTAGCTGTGTTATATTGCGGCATGCAGGAAATTGACGAACATAATCAGCCGACCAGACAAAAATATATACGCAAAAATCGCTCTAAGTATAAAATATTATATGATAGTTTTATGTTGCATAATGTATTGTTTTCTCCCGGCATGGTGATTAGAAAGAAAGCCTTGGAAACAATTATGCCGTTAAACCAGGCGTTGTTTCAATTTCAAGATTACAGTATTCATGTTGAATTATTGTTAAATTTTAACTGCTATCTTATTGAAGATATTTTAGTTTCTTATCGTTATAGACAAGACGGGCAAAATGCTTGTGCAAGAAATAGTGCGACTGTTACCAGAGAACAACTCGAACAAACGTTTTTAATGGATAAGTTTTTGAAAATTAAAGACTTAGAACTGTTAAAGTCTGTTTTTGGAGAACAGCTCAAAAAATTTGGTGAGCCAACGATAGAAACAATACCATATTTTTTAGGAAGACTGGCTTTAACTAGCAATGATTATTCTAAAAAAGCTTGGGGTTATCAAACTATTTTAAAATTTATTCAAGACGGTAAACTTGATTTGCTCAATAAGCTTTATGGTCTTCAATTTAAAGATGTTTTACGGTTAGCAGAGTCGTTTGATCAACCTATTAAGGATAATTAATCTTTTTTACTTTTTGGTAAAATAAGCTTTGTCGCAACTTCGGTTCCTTCGGGAAGATCAAGCAATAATTCGCTGCGTTCTGTTCCGACTAAACCCAGTTCAGGTTTTAGCTCTGTAATTTTTCCGTTTTTTTCTTTTATAAAAAGAACTTGTTTTCCGTCGACCCATTTTAAGGCGTTATTTGGAACAGACAACACGTCTTTTTTTTGTTCTATCAAAACCTTGGCGTGAGTGGTCATTTCAGGTCTTAAATGTCTTGATTCTTCGGGGGTTAAAGTAACTAACGCCCGATAATAAATTATATTATCTTTGATTTCAGGTTCGGGATATATTTGTGAGATTAATCCGGAGAATTTTTTTTGCGGTACTGAATCAACCCTAAATTCAACAGTCATACCTTTTTGAATTTGACCGACATCGGTTTCGTCAATATAAATCCACATTTCAAGACGGCTTGGATCAAGAATTGTAATCAAGTTTGCAACTGAAAGTCCGGTAACGATAGTTTCGCCTTCTTGAGTCGTAACATCGCTGACAACTCCGTCAATCGGGCTGTAAATTGTGCTGTATGAAAGGCGTATTTCGGCGGTTTCAAGAGTTGCTTTGGCTTTATTAACGTTTGCTTCTGCTTTTGCAAGTTCTTGTTCAAATTCGCTTTTTAAACGCATTAAGGTTGCTTCTCGTGCGGTAACAAGGCTTTTGCTTGTGCTTGCTTTTTGTTTGGCGGAATCAAGGTTATCAATAGCGTCTAATTTTTTTTTCACTAAAGTTTGGGTGCGTTCTGATGTAAGCTTACTATAATCATATTCAGCTTTAGCGGCGTCTAAGTTAGCTTGGGCTTCGGCGATTTGAAGAGGGAAAACGGTTTTTATTTTGTTTAATTCGGCTTCGGCAACTCGCAGTTGTGCTCTGGTATCATGAACGTTAGATTCAAGCTCTCGATTATCAATAACGGCGATAAGTTGAGATTTTTTAACATCATCGCCAACTTTAACCAACATCTTTTCAATAACTCCGGTAGTTCTTGAACCTATTTTGACAATAGCACCCACCTCAGGCTTTATTATGCCTGTTGCTTCCAGCATTTTTGAAACGGTTCCACGTTTAATCGGTTCAGATTCAAGGATTTGTATTTTTTCATTTTTTGGCGAAAAAAAATAAACACCGCCAACTATGATTAATAGAATGCTTAAGATTATGGCTATCTTTTTTTTACTTATAGAAAGTTCTTTCATCGTAATTATATCACTTTTTATAACAGGTTGTTCACGTATGCACTTAAAGTCGTTGTTTGAGACTTGATTGTTTATATATCCAATTCAAGTCCGACAGGGCAGTGGTCAGAACCAAAAACGTTGTTTTCAATCCATGCATCTTTAATATTGTCTTTTAATTCGCTAGATACAAAAAAGTAATCAATTCTCCAGCCAACGTTTCTGGCTCTGGCTTTCATGCGATAAGACCACCAAGAATATAACGCTTTTTCATCATTTCTTACTTGCCTTAATGTATCAATATAACCACAGGCGGTAAATTTGTCGAGCCAAGCCCTCTCTATAGGTAAAAATCCGGAAACACCTTCGTTTTCTTTGGGGCGAGCTAAATCAATGGGGCGGTGAGCTGTGTTAAAGTCTCCACAAACCACAATGGGCTTGTCTTTACGCAGTTTTTCCGCTTGTTCCAAAAACGCATCATAATAACCCAATTTATAATTTAAACGAGTTTCATTTTGTTGACCGTTTGGAAAATAGACATTAAAAAAATGAAACTTTGGATATTCAAGGTGAATTAAACGTCCTTCACCTTGCCACTTAGCGTCTGGCAATTCAAAGGTATTATTCAAAGGTTTTTGGCGTGAAAAGACTGCAACGCCGGAATAGCCTTTTTTTACATGCGAGGCTTGCCAAAAAGCAGAAAATCCTTCGGGGTTGCGTTGCGTTTCATCAAGTTGTTCGGGGTGTACTTTGGTTTCCTGTAAGGCGATAATATCCGCATCGCAGGAATTAAACCATTCCCATTCCGGTTTTGCACTGATTGCTCTAAATCCGTTTACATTCCAAGATACAAGTTTCATGAATTATCCGTTATATTTTAATACGATAAAATTATTTTTAATATTTTTCACGTACCCAGTTAACTTCAACACCGTCTTCATAAATTGTTTCGATGCCGTTGTTGTGAGTGTGTAAAACTTCCGGTAAATTTGGCTCTTTAATATAAAGCGGAACTTCTTTAAAGCGAACCAAGGCTTCACCGGGTTTAAGGCTTTTATATAAACGCCAAAGTTCGTCGGTTAAAGGTTCGAGACCGATGTTTTGTTTAGCAGAAACAAAAAAGATTTTACGCCCGTCTTTTTCGGCTAAGACTTTGAGCTGGTTTAGTTTTTCTTCTGAAACTAAATCAATTTTATTAATTACTTCTACTTGATGTTTATTAGCAAGTTCAGAGTCAAAAAGTCTTAGTTCCGTATTCAACAATTCAAACGCCGCCCAAGGGTCTTCGTAGTTAATGTCTTCAATGCTACAAATATGGACTAAAAAACGATTGCGTTCAATATGTTTTAAAAATCTATGTCCTAATCCATAGCCCGTATGAGCCCCTTCGATTAATCCGGGAATATCAGCAATTACAAAACGTTCGCCCGGATCATATTCGCTGATTACTACCCCTAGGTTTGGCTCTAGAGTCGTAAAGGGATAAGCGGCAATTTTGGGTTTTGCGGCTGAAAGTTTAGAAATAAGTGTTGATTTTCCTGCGTTTGGTAAGCCCAATAAACCCACATCAGCTAAGATTTTTAGTTCCAATCTAAGACTTTTTTCTTCGCCGGGTTCTCCGGGTTGGGCGAAGCGAGGCGTACGCATAGTTGCACTTTTAAAGTGTTCGTTTCCTTTTCCGCCAATACCACCTTGAGCAATGATCACTTCAGAGTCTTTTTCGGCTAAGTCGGCTAATAAAACTTCACCATCAGGGGTCATTTGGTATATTTGTGTTCCAACAGGTAGCTCTAAGATTAGGTCTTGTCCTTTTCGTCCAAAGCACTGGCTGCCTTGTCCCGGTTGACCGTTTTCGGCTTCGTAACGTCTTTTTAAACGAAAGTCGTATAAGGTTAAGAGTTTATCAGAGGCTTTTAAAATAATGCTTCCACCATTTCCGCCATCGCCACCATCAGGCCCGCCTTTTGGCATAAACTTTTCACGGCGAAAAGAAACAGCCCCTTTACCGCCTTTTCCGGCTTTAACCGAAATCATTGCTTCATCAACAAAACGCATATTTTCACCTTAAAATTCTTTGTATATATTATTTAGCTATAACTAATTATAAAAGAAAAAGTTAATTTTCCTGTAAAATTAGTGGCTTTTGTGTCTAAGACTCTCTATGCTGTGATACAGCACATAAAACGATTCAAAAGAACGCAAAACGGAATTTTGCAATGATCTTCTTTTAGTTAAGTCTCTTTTTGATTAATTCAAGTATTAAATGTACAAAGTATATTTTAAACTTATTTACAGAAAAGACAAATAAAAAAAGGGTACAATCTCTGTACCCTAAAAATTATTATCTCAGCCTGATCAAATAAAAATTTAATTCATGCTAAAAAGCTTAAAAGTTAAGCATTAGCGACTACGTGTACTCTTACGAGTTCTTTATTTTTGCGATAATATTTTTCAAATTTTACAACGCCGTCAACAGTAGCGAAAAGAGTAAAATCACGTCCCATTCCTACGTTTTGACCGGGGTGAATTTTAGTTCCAACCTGACGTACAAGGATATTCCCTGAGATTACGGCTTGTCCGCCAAAGCGTTTAACGCCACGTCTTTGCCCCTGACTATCGCGACCGTTACGAGAACTCCCGCCAGCTTTTTTTGTTGCCATGAGCTTTGCTCCTTAAAATAAGACCGAAGTCTTTTTTATAATCAATATTTAAGCAGTGATGCTGCTAATACGTAAAGTTGTATAATCTTGTCTATGACCCTGTTTTTTGCGAGAGTCATTACGACGCCATTTTTTAAACACAACAATCTTTTCGCCTCTACCGTGTTCGACAACTTCTGCTTTAACAGTAGCGTTCGCAACATAAGGAGTGCCTACAGCAAACTGCCCACCACCAAGCATAAGCACTTTATCAATGCTAATTTCAGAACCGGCATCAACAGCGAGTTTTTCAACGCGCAATTTTGTGCCTTCTTCTACTCGGTATTGCTTGCCACCTGTTTCAATAATAGCGTACATTTATAAATCCTCCAACATAAAGAAAAGATTATTTACCACGCTTTTAAAAAAAGTCAAGGGCTTTGTTTGTTGTAGCAAAATAATTTTAAGATTTATGATTTGTATTAAAAATTGTTTAAAAAATTAGTTAGGTTAACTTAAAGCTAGATCAACAGCCGCTTCAGCATGAATAATCGTTGTATCAAACAACGGCATTGTCGTATCGGCTTGTTTTATCAAAAGTCCGATTTCAGTGCAACCAAGAATAACGCCTTGGACGCCGTCTGATCTAAATTTATTGATTAAATCTAAAAATAATTTTTTTGAAGTCTCTGTAATTATGCCTAAACAAAGTTCTTTAAAAATTATATGATTAATAAAATCACGCTCTTTTAAGGCAGGGGTAACAACTTCAATTCCTTTATTTTCTATTATTTTGGAATAAAAATCTTGTTCCATCGTATATTTTGTGCCGAGTAGGGCGACTTTTTTTATGTTTTTTGACAAGATATTATCGGCGGTTACGTCGGCGATATGAATAATTGGTATTGTCAATTTTTCCTGTATCTTATCCGCAATTTTGTGCATTGTATTTGTGCAGATTAATAAAAAATCAGCACTGCCCTTTTGGACATTTAAGGCTGCTTCTGTCAGTATTTGGGTGTTTTTGTCCCAATCACCTTTTGAAAAGTTTTCTTCGAGTTCGTGAAAATCTACGCTGTATAAAACACACTTGGCAGAATGAAAACCGCCTAAGCGTTGTTTTACAATGGTGTTGATAATATTATAATATACGCTGGTGCTTTCCCAGCTCATGCCGCCTAATAAGCCAATAGTTTTCATTACAGTTGCCTTTAACTTTAAAAATCATGTTTGTCGTTGTCATTCACTAAATCTAAAAGATATTTACCATAGTCATTTTTTTTCATGGGTGTTGCTAATTTTATGAGCTGATCGGCGTTAATATAGCCCATTCTAAAGGCAATTTCTTCAATCGCTGAAATTTTTAAGCCTTGTCTATCCTGCACAGCCCTCACAAAAGAAGAGGCTTGGTGCATAGATTCAAAAGTTCCGGTATCAAGCCACGCCACGCCACGACCTAAAAATTCTACTTTTAACTTGCCTTCTTCTAAATAAAGTTTATTTAAGTCAGTTATTTCCAACTCTCCACGAGAGGAAGGTTTAAGCTTTGCGGCGAGTTCTGAGGCTCGCCCATCATAAAAATATAAACCGGTTACAGCATATTTTGATTTTGGCTGTTGTGGTTTTTCTTCAATGCTTATAACTTCTTGGTTGGCGTTAAATTCAATTACTCCATAGCGTTCTGGGTCTTTAACTTTATAGCCAAAAACCAAAGCACCGTCAGTAATTTTTGCACCATTTTGTAATGATTGCCTAAAATTACCACCATAAAAAAGGTTGTCTCCTAAGACTAAACAAGAAGGTTCACCATTTAAAAAGTCTTTTGTGAGTAAAAAAGCTTGTGCCAATCCTTCGGGTTTTGGCTGTTCTATATAAGATAGTTTGAGTCCTAAATGACTGCCGTCATTAAACATTTCTTTAAAACGTGGTAGGTCTAACGGGGTTGAAATTATTGCAATTTCTTTAATGCCCGAGAGCATAAGGGCAGAAAGCGGATAATAAATCATCGGTTTATCATAAACAGGTAAAAGCTGTTTACAAACCGCAGTAGTAATTGGATAAAGGCGAGTGCCTGAGCCTCCCGCTAGAATAATACCTTTCATTTTTTATCCTTTATCTATGAATTAAATTAACTTTAAGCTTGTTATTTTGCTATTTGAGCCCGTCTTCTTTGAATATATGCGTTTCGCATTGCAGAGTAAGGGTCAACAGACATTTCATTTAAGGTGTCAAACTGTTTAATTATTTCGCCTGAGTTATTGACATTTTTTAAGACATTTGCACCGGTTCTTAGTTCCCAAGGATCAACATAATTCACGGGGTCTAAGAAAAAGTCTCCAACTTTCCCAACGGTATCCCTTGGAGTCGAAGGCCCGAGCAAAGGCCAAACGATATAGAAACCTTCGCCAACGCCCCAGTTTCCGAGGGTTTGACCAAAATCTTCGTCATCAGTCTCGACAATGGCTTTTTTATCAGCCGCCGGATCAAAAAGACCGCCGACACCATAAGTTGTATTTAAAACAAAACGCGACATTTCAACACCGGCTTGTTTAAATTTAAACTGTAATAATGAGTTTACAAAACGCACGGGGAACAAAATGTTGTGAAAAAAGTTTCCGACCGAGGTTTGAACAGGGTCAGGTGTAATAAAATCATAAGTTTTATATACAGGTCTTACAACATAATCGACAGCGTAGCTGTTAAATTCAAACCAAAAACGGTTCCAAGGGTAAATTGGATCAGGAATTCCTGTTTCAATATCAGACTCATCAGACTCGTTTAATTGTGGACTAGCTCTTAAAGGTTTTGAATCTTTATCCATTAACTCTGGTTGATTATTTTTTGAGGCACAAGCAGAGAGCAGGGTAATTACGATAAGTAAAACAGTTAAAGATAAGTTTTTTAATCTTAACTTTTTTAAATTATAGCTTTGCATACGGCACTTTTTAACCCTTTAAGAGATATTTTTTTTGTTATTGGCTTCTTTTACTTTTTTGGCTTGTTCGTATACTTTTTGAGTTAATTCTTTAGGTGTCATACCTTTTTGGATCAACTCACGAAACTGTGAGCGATAGTTTTGGACGAGACTTACACCTTCTACAATTATATCATAGACCTTCCAACTATCTTTTTTAAGCATCAGATAATTGATCAGTACATTTTTGTTTTCAGAATTAATAGCGGTCTGAACTTCTATTTTATCACCTTTGCTTGAAGCTATTTCACCTAAATAATTAACTTTTTCGCCTCGATATTCATCAATTTTATCAAGATAAGTATTACGCAACAAAGCGGCAAAAGCGTTATTAAACTCAATCTTTTCTTCCGGAGTAAACTCTTTCCAGATAGAACCTAAAGTGCGAGCAGAAAATTCGTTAAAGTCAAAAATTTCTTTAATATATTCTTCGGCCTTATTAACAAAGGCTTCATTTGTATCTTTTTGTCTAAACCCCGGCTGTTTAATTAGCTCTACAACCTTATTTATGGTAGTTTCCAGCGCTTGTTTTGCATCAGAACGTGCATCAGCTAAGGCTTGAGTCCAAATGAAAAGCACAATAAAGGCGATAAACATTAACCATTGAATTAAAGAATTTCTTGAAATAGACATTATTTTACTCCACCAAAGACATATTTACTTATTAGCGATTCAAGATCAACAGCAGACTCGGTTTGTTCAATTTCATCGCCGTCTGCTAAAATAGTTTCAGAACCGCCGGGGTCTATAGATATATATTTATCGCCAATAAGTCCACTAGTCTTTATAGATGCGATAGAATATTCTGTAAGTTTTATACCTTCTTTTAATCTAAGCTCAACATAAGCCCGACTAGAGTCTTCTTTTTGGATCAAATGAATAGCAGTAACCCTTCCAACGCTTACTCCGGCTATATCTATGCTTGCACCGACTTTTAAGCCTGTTGCCGAGTTAAAAAACGCTTTTACCGTATAGCCGTTATTGCCTATTATTTCCATTTTTCCAAGGCGTATGGTTAAATATCCGACACACAACAGACCGATAATTACAAATATTCCTACTGCGGTGGTTTCTTTTGAATAATTTGTCATAATATATCTCTCTTTTTACCTTCTAAGCGTTATTGTTCTAGCCATTGGTCTATACGTTTTTTTATTTCAGGGTTAATGTTGAGCGGTTGCCCTTCGCTTTGTTTGATTTTTTCAAGGTCAAACTTACGGTTTAAAAATTGGACAATATATTCATTTGTGCTGTTTTTTAAATTATCTTTGCTACCTTCAAAAACCAAGGTTTTATCTGCCAAAAGTAAAACGTGGTCGGCAATTGCCTCCATGCTTGCAAGGTCATGACTTACGACCACAATCGTCATAAAAGGAAATTGGGCTTTTAAACTAAGTAAAAGTCTATCCATTTTTGCCGAGTTAATTGGGTCTAAGCCAGAAGTTGGTTCATCACAAAGCAAAATTTGAGGGTTAACAACTATGGCTCTGGCTAAACCGGCACGTTTTTTCATTCCGCCTGAAAGTTCGCTGGGGTAGTGATTTCCAAAGTCTTCAAGCCCAACAAGCTTAAGTCTTTGAGCAACCAACTCGTTGATCAAAGGTTTTTCTATTTTGATATGTTCGGTAAGAGGCAGGGCGATATTTTCAGCGACGCTAAGCGAACCGAGTAAAGCACCGTCTTGGAACAATACGCCCATGTGCCTGCGTAAACGTTTAAAGTCTTTGTTGGGTAAAGAGAAAAAATCTTGATTTCCCAAGAAAATAGAACCAGAGAGCGGGCGTTTAAGACCTATGATATGGCGTAACAAAGTTGATTTTCCACAACCTGATCCACCAAGAATCATTGTAATTTTTCCCGCCGGAATGGTCGCATTGATATCGTTTAAAACAATATGCTCTCCAAACCCTATAGTAAGTTGTTTTAACTCAATATTCCAAGCTTGTTTTGTTGTGTTTGATATATCTGAACTCATTGGTTTATCCTAAAGCGTAAACGAAGTAATAACATAGTCTGCGATAAGTATCATTACGCAAGAAATAACAACAGCGGAAGTTGTGGCGTTGCTGACTGCCTCCGGTCCTATGCTGTCTGTGCGTTTATGAGTATAATAGCCTTGATAACAGCTGATTGTTGCAACAATCAAAGCAAAAACGATGGATTTTAAAAAGCCGTCGCTGATATCTTTCATATGGACGCTACTTTCTATTTTTGCAAAATATATACCTTGGTTAATTCCGAGCAAAATAACGCCCGTGATGTAACCACCGATAATTCCGATTACGTTAAATAGAGCCGTTAAGAGCGGAAAGGCGATAAAGGCGGCGGAAAAACGTGGTGCGACCAAATAGCCTTTAGGGTTAATATCCATGACTTCCAGTGCGTCAATTTGGTCGGTTATTCGCATAACCCCAATCTCTGCGGCTATTGCCGAACCGGCACGCCCGGTTACCATAATGGCAGTTAAAACAGGGCCGAGTTCTCTAATTAAGGTTAAAGCGACCGCAGCACCAAGTAAACCTTCCGAACCAAATTGCACTAAAGTGTAATAACCTTGTAATCCCAAAACCATGCCGGTAAAAATTCCGATTAAACTGATTACAAACAAAGATTTTGAGCCAATAAAATAAAGTTGATGCAAAAATTTGGGCAGTTGCCTTTTGCCTGTGAACATAAGCCACAAGCCTTCACACATAAACATAAACATTGAACCGGCTTCGTTTATGTAATGAATAGTGGCTTGTCCGACTTTATTGGGGATATATAAAAGAGTTTGTAACATAATAATTTGTTTGTAAGAGTTAAAATTAAAAGTTAAAGTTTGTTGAAGGCATGTTAATTTATGCGTACCAAAATATATTCTGCCATTGAGCGTAAAAACTCAGCGTCTTGCCCTTTATATTCTTGTAGGGCGTTTAAGGCTTTTTCTGTTTCTTGTTTTGCTAAGGCTTCGCTTTTTTCCATGCCGATTAAAGAGGGATAAGTTACTTTTTGGTTTTTAAGATCGCTGCCTGCGGGTTTTCCCAAAACTTCGCTTGAGCTTTTAATATCCAAAAGGTCGTCGGTTATTTGAAAACTTAAACCGATTGCTTCGGAGTAGGTAATAATATTTTTTATATCGTTGTCTTTTGCCCCTGCTAAAATAGCTCCCGAAACACAGGCGGCTTTTATTAACGCACCGGTTTTCAAAGCGTGCATTTGTTTTAGTTCTTCAAAAGAAACCTTGTCTGTTTGTGCTTTTATCTTATTGTTTTTATTTCCATAACCTGTGTATTGCATGTCCAAAACCTGTCCGCCGACCATGCCCGAAGCTCCGATTGCTTGAGCGACACAGGCAAGGGCGTTTAAAAGCAGAACAGGGTTTAACTCTTGAATATTGGCAGACATAAGAAAAAAGGCTTCGCTTAAAAGTCCGTCGCCTGCCAAAATTGCCGTTGCTTCATCAAAAGCTTTATGATTTGATGGTTTTCCGCGTCTTAAATCATCGTCGTCCATTGCGGGAAGGTCATCGTGAATTAGAGAGTAAGAGTGAATTAATTCAAGGGCGGCGGCAAAAGGCAAAACTTTTTCCGAGCTGAGTCCAAACAAAGAGGCACAGCTTAAACAAAGTATCGGGCGTATTTTTTTTCCGTTTCCCAAAAGGCTGTATTCCATTGCTTCTTTTATTCTCGGCGGAATAAAAGTTTTTGGGTTTTGCAATTCCTTAGTTAAAAATATAGATTTTGCTTGAGGATAGCGTTCGTGATTATTTGAGCTGTTGTGAGCTTGTGTTTCAAAAACAAGAGAAAGAAAGCTGTCTATCAGCTTTGTTTTTTCTTTTAAGTTTTGTTTAAATTCGCTAACTTGCACAATAACCTCTATCTTTACTTGATATTCAATGTTTTCTTTTTCTTTAAAAGTTAAGATTCATCAGCTTCTGGATCGCCGGGTTCATCAACTTTAAAAGATTTAAAGCCTTTTTCGGTCAAAATTGAAATTTCATTTTCCGCTTTATCCAAACGCTCTTTACAGGTTTGAGACAAAAACAAACCTTCTTTATATAATAAAACAGCTTGTTCAAGTGGTAAATTGCCTGTTTCAAGGGTTTTAACCAGATCTTCGAGACGTTTTATTCCGCTTTCAAAATCTGTTACTTCGTCAAATTCAGATGATTTCTTTTTCAAAATAAACTCTCTTTATTATAGATCAGGCATAAAAGGGGCGGGGTTTACTGTTTCCCCTAAGACGGTAAAACCAAGGTGGAGGTGTGGACCTGTTGAACGTCCCGTGCTTCCGACCAAGCCGAGAGTTTCTCCTCGTTTAACTATTTGCCCTTCTTTAACAAGAGGTTCGGTCATATGTAGGTAATAAGTTAAAATACCTTGACCGTGGTCTACGAAAACACAACGTCCGGAATAAAAAAAGTCTCCGACCAAGACGACTTTTCCGTCCATACAGGCTAAGATTTTTTCATTTTTTGGGGCACTTAGATCAACGCCTTTATGTGGGTCTTTTTCTTGGTTATTAAAGAAACGACGTAAACCGTAAACACTTGAAACTCGTCCTATTGTTTCCTCTTCTGTTTTTATATATGGAATAGGGCGAGATAAAGGTAGATCCCAGTAACGTTCCGTGCTGACTTTATTGAGGGCGGCTTTAATGATTTTTGCTTCTTTTTTGATGCGTTCTTGTTCTGCTTTATTTGGGCTGACAAATTTTTTGGAAACGGTCAAACGCTGTTCGGGATATTCTTTGTGTTCAACAGCAAAGCTCGCATGGTATGTTAACTTTTTAGAATTATTATCAGCAGTTAAAGTTAAGTTGCGTTGAGTTTCTTTTGTTTTGAGAGGAACAGATAATAAGACTTCTGCGGTTTTTTGTCCGTTTTCATCTTTAAAGATTGGGTTTAGGCTTCTGTTATTCCAAGTTACTTTAACGTTTTGTACGGAACTTTGAGTTGTGAGTTTTATTAAAAAAGGTTCTCCGGCATATACGGTTTGTGGGGCATCAATTTGAACGAGTTGATTATTAGTTGGTTGAAGGTTTTTATCGCTTGTTTTGGCACACGCCGCTAACGGTAGAGCGATAGAAAACAATAAGATCAAAAGATTAAAAGATTTGGGTGTTAAATATTTTTTTAAGGTTTTCATGAAAATATCCGGTATGTTTTTGGGGTGAGTGTTGAATATCTTGTTTTTTATTTTACGACAACGTCAAACTTTCCATCATAAAGTTGAACGTTTAAGGCTTCTCCGCTGTGTACGTTGTTTATGCTTTTTATATAAACTCCATCATTTTTTTGAAGTAAAGCATATCCTCGTTCAAGCGGGGAAAAAGGATTTAAAGATTCCAATTTTAGATTTAATATTTTGAGTTGAGTTGATTTTTGAAGACAATACCTATCATAAAGTTTCGTAAAGTTCAAAGATAAAAACGAAAGTTTTTCTTTGTCCGAGTGGTAAGTTTGAGCGGACAGGCTTTGTTTTAACCGTAGCTCAAGCCAGTGAAGGCGTTGTTTGTGATATTTAAAATTTTGCAGGCAAGCAGAATGTAAACTTCCGCTTTTTTGGCTTATAAGGGCGAGTTTGTTTTTGTTTCTAGTCAGATTTTTTTGAGGTGAAAGCCAAGAGAGTGCATTTTTTAAAGAGTTAAGCCTTTCTTTTTTGAATAAAAATATGTTTTGATGTTTTTGCTCTAAGCGAAGTGTCAACTCATCTAGGCGCTGCATCAATTCATGTTTGTCTGTCCATAAAAGTTGTGCGGCGTGGCTTGGGGTTGAGGCTCTTAAGTCGGCACTCATATCAAACATTGTAAAGTCCGGTTCGTGTCCTATTCCCGCTAAAATAGGAAGTTTGCTTTGAACCACACTTTCGGCCAGTGTTTCATCGTTAAAAGCCCATAAATCTTCTAACGATCCTCCGCCACGGATAACTACGATTAACTCAGCCCATGCTTCTTTATTAACTTTTTCAATGGCTTGTTTTATTTGTGTGGCGGCTTCGTTACCTTGTACCAAAACGGGATATAAACGTATTGTCGTTCCCGTTCCTCTGTTTTGGCTTATACGAAGAAAGTCTTGCAAAACCGCACCCGATGGGGAAGTTAACAAAGCGATTTTTTTTGGGTTTTTGGGAACATTGCGTTTTCGGTTTTGATCAAAAAAACCTTTGCTGGAAAGTTTGCTTTTTAAGCGTTCAAATTCTTCATGTAATTTTCCAATACCTGCCTCTTGAACATATTCAACATTTACCTGATATTGTCCACGAGTTCCGTATACTGCCAGTTTTCCCGCACAAATAAGCTCTTGTCCGTTTTGTATTTTTGACGCTGTATCGGGGGCTTTGCCTTCTTCAAATACTTCGCCGGTAACCAAGTCAAACTTTGGGTTAACGTATCGTTCTTTAAACCAAACCATGGCAATACTTGAGTTTTCGTCTTTCAGAGAAAAATATATGTGTCCGGAAGCGGGGCGAGAGAGATTGGTTACCTGTCCTTTCACCCAAACTATAGGAAAGTTTGTTGTAAGGGCGAGGCGAATCTTGTCGGTTAGTTCGCTTACGCTGAAAATATTGTTGAAATCCATGATTTTTTTTTTGTCTGCTAAGGCTAAATTTTTGGGTTAAGTTTTTTTACCAACCGTGATTGCCAATAAGTTCAACAAAAGAGACTTCACCAAAAGTTTCTTTTGTTATTTCTCCGTTGTTTTTATGTAAAAGAATAAAGTTTTGTTTTTGTCTGTCGTTGCCAATAGGCATAAGTAAGAGACCTTGGTCGGCAAGTTGTTCGAGTAAAGGAGGAGGCACCACGGGACCACCGGCAGTAATCATTATCCTGTCAAAGGGGGCGGCTTCTTTCCAACCTAAAGTTCCGTCAGAAAGTTTTAATAAAGTATTAGAAGTATAACCGAGCTTTGCCAAGCGTTGTTTAGCCGATTGGTGTAGTTCGGGGATACGTTCTATTGAAAAAACATTTAAACCAAGCTCAGCCAAAACAGCCGTTTGATATCCGCAACCTGTTCCTATCTCCAATATTTTCAACCCTTTTTGCGGTTGTAAAATTTCTGTCATCCAAGCCACGACAATCGGACGTGAGATTGTTTGACCCGAACCAATAGGCAGGGTAAGGTCTTCGTATGCTTGCGAGGTAAGTGCTTCTTGCACAAAAAAGTGTCGCGGTACTTTTTGCATGGCGTGTAAAATAGCTCTATTTCTGATGCCGTTACGCATAAGCTGTTCGTGTACCATGCGTTCGCGACTTTTTTTCTGGTAATCTGTTAACACGGCTACGGACTTTCCTTATTTATATAATGTGGTTAACATAGTTATTTAACTTTTATAAAATTCAACTTGAATTATCTAAATAAATGTGAGAATATTTATAGAGTATTTCTTTTGATATGACAATTATCTTTTGCAAAATAATATTTATGTTTTTTTGTTGTGTTTTATTAAAAGGTTAACTTGCTTGTTTTATTTGTATAATTCCAGATGGTTACTTTGTTTTATCATAAAAGAAAAAAGTTTTTATATATTGATACAATTGTTTTTAAACGTGTTTAGCTTTTAGGTTTAATTAAAAATTAAGGGTTGTTTTATGTCAAGATCACGTCGTGGCGGTTTCGCTTCTGTTTTAATCGGGCTTTTTCTGCTTGTTGTTTTGGGTATTGTAGTTTTCCTTATGTTTAAAGATAATACGATTCCCGAGGTTAGTTTAACGCCAAAAACCGCTTATACTTCTCCGAAACAAGAGTTTACTTTAAAAGTAAGCGATGTTGATTCTGGCGTTCAGTCTGTTGTTGTTACCGTTAAAAAAGGTGATAATATTTCTACTGTTTTAAATCAAGTATTCAGCCCTGCGGTAAAAAGTCAAGAACTTAAATTTTCTTTGGCAGACACAGGTATAAAAGACGGTAAGCTTGAACTTGAGGTTGTTGTTAACGATAGTTCTTATGCGGGGTTTGGGCGTGGAAATAAAAACATAATTAAACTGCCTTTAACAATAGATATGACTCCTCCTCGTTTTGAGGTTAAAACAATGCCCCCTTATATTAGAAAGGGAGGAACGGCGTGTGCTGTTTATAGCGTGAATAAAGATACGGCATCAACAGGAGTTAAAGTCGGAGATTATTTTTTTGAAGGCTTTAAACAAGCGAACGGAGACTATTTGGTGTTTTTTGCTTTTCCTTATCATATGACTCCAAATGAGTTTTCTCCCCAGTTGATCGCAGAAGATTTAGCGGGCAATATCGGAAAAATTCCTTTGGCGGTTAATCGTATAAATAGAGAGTTTAGAAAAGACAATATCCCAATTACAGATAATTTTTTAGATACCAAGATGCCTGAATTTGAACAGGATATTCCCGGAGAAATGACTAATCTTGAACGCTTTTTAAAGGTAAATAGTGAACTTAGAAAGGCAAATCAAGATACAATTAGAGCTTTAGTTTCCAAGACAAACCCCGAACCATTATGGACAGGCGTGTTTTTACGTTTGCCCAATGCGGCAACCAGAGCCGGCTTTGCAGATCATAGAACTTATATGTATAACAATCAAAAAATTGATGAGCAAACCCACTTGGGTCAAGACTTGGCTTCTTTGGCTCAGTCTCCGATTCCTGCGGCAAATAACGGTATAATCGTCTTTGTTGGTTCGCTTGGTATTTATGGACATTTAGTCGTTATTGATCACGGTTGCGGACTTCAAACTTTATATTCTCACCTGAATGATTACAGTGTTGAAGTAGGGCAGGCGGTAAAAAAAGGCGATATTATCGGACGTACTGGAAAAACAGGTATGGCGGCCGGCGATCATTTGCATTTTGGTGTTACTGTCGGAGGAATAGAAGTTATGCCGCTTGAGTGGTTTGACCCTCATTGGATAAAAGATAATATTGTCGATAGAGTAAACAGTGCCGGCGGGTCAATGCAACCTATTACCGTTTTGCCTGATATTTATGCGACTCCGACTGCTCCGCCTGCAAACTCTGATAAAAAAGCAACAGATAAACCAGATAAAAAAGCAAAGAAAGCTACAAAAAAAACTACAGAAAAGAAAAACAAGAAAGCAACCAACTAGTTGATAATATACTTGTTTGCCTTTTGTGAACACAGTTTAAACAAAAACCTTGTAAGTAAAAAAATACTTATGAGGTTTTTTGTTTGACAAAAAAACGCTTTGTGTTACGTTTTTGAAAAATAGTAACACGATGTTTGTTCGGGAGGTTTTTATGCGTTCTTTTAAGTTAGGTTTATTATTATCTTTAGTTTGTTTATTTAGCTTTTCAGTGCCAGCTTTTGCTCATGAATTTATTATTAAACCTGATAACTTTTCTCCAAAAAGCGGAGAAGAAATAAAGGTAGAAGTGCAGGCGGCTCATGTATTTATGGAAAGTGAAGAAGCCGAACCTTTAGAAGATGTTGCGGTTTATTTATTACAAGACAAAAAAGAAACGCCTATATCTTTTAAAGAGAGTAAAGACGGACATTCCTTAGTAGGCACGTTTAAGTTGCCCGAAGATGGAGCCGCTATTTTAGTTGGGCATCGTACCAGAGATATTGTCAGTAAAACAACGGAAGGTTTTTTAGACGGCGGGCGTAAAGAACTAGAAGCTCAAGGCAAGACGGTTTTATCTGTAAATAAATATGAAAAATACGCTAAAACTTTTTTAAATACTCAAGTAAAAAGTGAAATGTTTTCTCGTGCTTTGGGTCAAGAACTTGAAATTGTTCCTGTTAGTGATTTAAGTATGTTAAAAGTTGGTGATTATCTAGAGGCTAAACTACTTTATAAAGGAAAAGCTTTAAGGTCGCCGGTTTGGGCAACTTATGACGGTTTTACTAAGGAAAGTAATACTTACGCCTATTATACCGAATCAGAAAAAGATACTTTTAAAGTTAAAATTACTCACCCCGGTATTTGGATGATACGTTCTGAACACACGGCAAAACAAACAGGAAAAGACGCTGAAAATCATGTTTTGCGTACTGTTTTAGTGTTTGAGGTGCGTTAATGTTTGCTTGCGTTAAGTTTAAACTGGTTTTGATGTTCGTTGTGTTATTTTGTTTGGCCCATACTCCTAATGTTTTGGCGCATGGTATAGGCTATACTCGTTTAACGGATCAGAATGTTGTGAGCCTTGAATTTAACTATTCTTCATCAGAACCGGTTTCTTACGCAAGTATTAAAATTTATCCTCCTAAAGGTTCCGGTTTAGTTCCGGAACAAGAAGGGACAGGCGGAGCAGGCGGAGGCGGGCAAGAAATTGAATTTCAAAACGGGCGTACAGACGCTTTAGGGCGTTTTAGTTTTTTGCCTCCTGTTGACGGAACTTGGACAGTACGCTTAAAAGATGGTCAGGGACATGCGAGCGAAGTTGTTTTAGAGATAAAACGTATGGAAGAAAATGAAAAAAATGTTTCAGCACAAGTGCAAGAGACTGAAAATAATAAGAATATTTCACCTTATAAGATATCGTTTAGAATAGCAATTTTTGGTTTAAGCTTGTTTTTAAATCTGATGTGTTTATATTATTTTATTAGTTACATTATTAAGCGTAAAAAAACTTAACGCCAAAACTTGATTTATCTAAGGTTATTGACTGCTTTTCGTTTGGAGAAACAATGCATATCAGCGAAGGAATTTTATCTGCACCTGTGTTGGCAGGAGGGTGGGGAATAAGTATAGGTCTTTTGGCTTATAGTCTGAAAAAAACTGAACTTAAAGACCTACCGAAAGCGGCGGTTTTTGGCAGTGCCTTTTTTATTGCCTCTTTAATTAAAGTGCCTATAGGTGCGAGTTCGGCACACTTTGCCTTACTGGCTTTAATGGGGCTTACGCTTGGTTATGCTGCTGTTCCTGCGATTTTTAACGCATTGTTTTTACAGGCGATTTTATTTCAATTTGGTGGTCTTTGGGCTTTGGGGGTAAATACGGTTATTATGGCTGTTCCGGCTTTAGTGAGTTTTTGGTTATTTCAAAAACCTTGTTTAAATTATTTGGCAACTCACTCTAAAAGTTCACAGCCTCTTACTTTTAACTTAAATACGGTTAAAGGTCTTTTTTGGGCATTTTTTGCGGGTTTTAGTGCGGTTTTTTTCGCTGTTGTTTTAGTGTTCTTTATGCTACTTTTTAGTAATGAATTATTATTAAAAACAGCTTGGCTTTTTGCTTTTAGTCATTTACCTTTGGCTTTCTGTGAGGGGTTGGTTACAGCCTTTGCGGTGGGTTTTTTGGCAAAAGTTTCACCGAGTTTGTTGTCTACTTCCAACTTTGAAAGCGTTACTGTGAAAGGTTTTTGATTTAATAGCTTGTATTTTATAAATAAAAGATTATGGAACTAAACGAAAAAATATTTTGTACGCCTCAAGCGTCTTTTTTATTAAACTTTGACCCAAGGGCAAAAATTTTAGCAACCTTGTTTTTAAGTTTAGCCGTGGTTTTTTCGGTGCGTTTGAGTTTTTCGGCGGTTCTTTTGGCTTTGGCTTTTGTTTTGGCGTTCTTTTGTTCTGTTAATTTTCCGCGTTTATTTAAGATGTTGTTGACTGTAAATTTGTTTTTAATTTTTACTTGGTTGACTCTACCTTTTTCTTTTTCTGAGATAAACGGAAATATTCACTTGTTTTCATCTTTATACCTTGACTTAAATGGTTTTTATTTTTGTCTTTTGACAACGTTGAAAGTGAATGCGACGGCAGTTTTTTTGTTTGTTTTTACTCAAGGCTTAGATTCTGCGACTTTGGCGAGTGCGTTACAATCTTTAAGGGTTTCACCAAAATTATGTACTGTCTTTGTGATGATGTGTAGGCATGTTATTATTTTAATTGAAGAATTTATATGCTCATTAAGAGCTTTACGTTTACGCACGAAGCATGATAGTTTGTCTTTGACTTTTGTTAAAAGAATAAAACGCAATCTTAAAACCTATGCTTTTTTTATTGGTTCTGTGTTGGTTCAATCTGCCAATCGTGCCGAAAAAGTACGTTTTGCTATGTTAACTCGTGGTTATACTTATATTTTTAACCCTTATCTTAAACTTAATTGGGGTATAAAAGAGAGCTGTCTTGTTGTAGGCAGTTTGATACCATTTTTAAGCATTATTTATCTCAATGTCGCTAACTCATAATTTAAACACACAAAAAACAGTATTAGATGATAAGCTTTTAGCTGTAAAAGATTTATGTTTTTCATATAACGGAAGCTTAAACTCAAATACTTGTCCTAACAACTTAGCTCAACATTACGGCGAGTTAAGCAATATAAGTTTTAGTTTGAAACGTGGAGAAAAAGTTGCCTTGGTGGGTGCAAACGGTTCGGGTAAGTCTACTCTTTTATTGCTTCTTTCCGGTTGTCTACACCCTCAACAGGGTAGCATTATTTTAAACGGAGAAGATGTTACTTCTCAAGTTCACTTGGCTCGCAAGCATGCCGCTGTTTTGTTTCAAGACCCTGATAATCAACTGTTTATGCCGTCTGTGCGTGAGGAGTTATTGTTTTCTTTGGCTCATTCCGAGCTTGAAGATAAACTTGACAAAACCCAGAAAAAACAGGCTGTTGATAAAATTTTGGAAAAACTTGGTATTGAACACTTATCCGAACGCCCTCCGCATCATTTGTCAGTCGGAGAAAAAAAACGTGTTGCCTTAGCGAGTTTATTAATTACAGACCCCTTATTGTTGCTTTTAGATGAACCGAGTGCGGCGCTTGACCCACGTTCAAGGCGTAAGCTTTTGGAAACTTTAAAAGAGTTAGATACCGCTTTATTGATGGCAACTCATGACCTTGATCTGGCGTTGGAGTTAGCTGATAAAGTTATTGTTCTGCATGAGGGAAAAATTACGGCTGAGAGCAAAATTCCCGGAATATTGGTTGATGCTGTTTTTTTGGAAAAAAATGCTTTGGAATTACCTTTATCTTTGTTAAAATCTTGATTATCATCATACGGGATCATCAATATGTTTTATAAAGGGTTTGTTATGAAAAATTTATTTATTTTTTTATTTATGTCGTTATCTTGTTTTTTAGTTTTAAAAGAAAATGTTTATGCTACTGAAAGTGTTAAAGAACAAAGTGGAACGGCAAATAAAACTTCTGGTGAAAAAGAGATAGATTCTAAAACTCAATCGGCTTTAAATATGTTTAGCGATCTTTATGTTGATTGTTTAAAGGCTGCCAACTTTTCTCGTTATTATGTTTCCGATAAACTTTTAACGCCCGAAGAAGCTGATAAAATGTGTGGAACTATCATGGATAAAGCACAAGAAGCACTTGCTTTTTCAGCATTTTCTATGGAACAGATAAAAAGTATTTTAGAAGATACCAAGGCAAAAGCCTTTGAACTTTTTCAAAAAGAACAAAAGGCTGAGCAATTAAAAGAAAATAAAAATCAAGATAAAAGTGGAATAGAAAATAAAAGCTCCGGTGAAAAAGAGATAGATCCTAAGACTCAATCGGCTTTAAATGTGTTTAGCGATCTTTATGTTGATTGTTTAAAGGTTGCCAACTTTTCTCGTTATTATGTTTCCGATAAACTTTTAACGCCCGAAGAAGCTGATAAGATTTGTGGAACTATCATGGATAACGCACAAGAAGTTCTTGTTTTTTCAGCATTTTCCATGGAACAAATAAAAAATATTTTAGAAGATACCAAGGCAAAAGCCTTTGAGCTTTTTCAAAAAGAACAAAAGGCTGAGCAATTAAAAGAAAGCGGTGAAAAGACTAACAACTCTACCAAAGATGATACTGTAACACTCTAACTTAACTATAAAAAGAAGATAAAACTTATGTATGATTGTTATTGTTACACGACAAATAATTTGATTAAAGGACACAGTCTTTACTTGACTGCCGTTCCGTATAGTGAAGATATTTTAAGCGTGAATTGCCCTCTTGAGCTGATTAATAAGACGAGCATAGGAGATATTTTGGTTTTTCAGGATATTCCTCTGTTTCGAGTTTTGGCAAAAATTTGGCATAATGCTTCAGATAATATTTCACGCCTTGTTGTTTTGGTTGAGATTTTGGTTGATTTTCAGTTTAATTCTCAGGTCGAGTCGCCGACATCTTTGACTTTAAGTATACAAAAAAACGGTTATAGTCTTGCTGTTGTAACTCTTTCCGATAAAGGGGCAAAGGGAGAAAGAGAAGATACAAGCGGACCTCTTATTGAAAAATTAGTACAAGACAAGTTGCCGTTACGCCATTCAAAGGGTTATATTTTAAGCGACGAAAGCGAGTTGTTAAGAGTTTTGCTTAGTGATTTGGCGTTAATTCAGAGATATGACTTGATTATTACAACCGGAGGAACAGGCGTAGGACCGAGAGATATTACGCCTGAAACCATGAGTAAAGTTTTGGATTGTGAATTGCCGGGCTTTTCTGTTTCTATGTTGGTGGCTTCGCTTAGTAAAACGCCTCATGCCGCTATTTCTCGTGCAAAAGCCGGCTTGATCGGTAAAAGTCTCGTAATTAACCTTCCCGGTTCGCCAAAAGCGGTTGAAGAAACTTTGAGTGTGGTTTTACCGGCAATAAAACATACTATTGATAAGGCGCAAGGCGATCCAGCCGATTGTGCCGTAAAATAAGGTTTTCACGTATTATTTTATACTGACGGGGGTTTTTATGATTGTTGGATTTTTAAATAACTGGCAGGCACACAAACACTTTTATCCCAAACTGTTTGATGTGGCATTTCAATTTATCGAATCACAAGATGTGTTTAAACTGGCAGATGGTAAACATCAAATTATCGGTAATGATTTTTTTGTTATTCGAGACACAGTTAGAACTGCTGATAAGATTCATAAAAATAGCGAAATACATAAAGACTTTATTGATATTCAGGTTTTGTTGAGCGGAAAAGAAAGCCATATATATTGCAGTCAAACACCGTCTATTCCAAGTTTAGACGATCAGTTTGAAGCAAAAGACGTGGCGTTTTATTCTCATGACCCACTGGCAAACGTTATTAACTTAACAGCGGGGCAGTATGTTATTTATTTCCCCTATGAACAACACGCACCTTGTTGTAGTACGGAAGATTCGGAAGCAATTCATAAGCTTATCTTTAAAATACGGGCTGATTTAATTAAAAGAGACGAATAAAAAGGTGGTAGCATAAAAACTCTACCATTAAATATTACTAAACATAGGTGGATTACAGTAGGTATGGTGTCTGATAATAGAAAAATTCAAGAGCAGCTTATATTTAAAGCTGTCAAATCAGCAAGCGATGAGTTAACGGCAACAGAAATTGTACACGGTATACAAGGGCAACATTCTTTAGAGGATGATAAAACTTGGGTAAAGTCCACCATGAGCAGGCTAGA
This sequence comes from Desulfovibrio litoralis DSM 11393, assembly GCF_900143255.1. Taxonomy (NCBI): domain Bacteria; kingdom Pseudomonadati; phylum Thermodesulfobacteriota; class Desulfovibrionia; order Desulfovibrionales; family Desulfovibrionaceae; genus Desulfovibrio; species Desulfovibrio litoralis. The sequence goes on along the minus strand of NZ_FRDI01000003.1, from coordinate 22,173 downwards.
GAGCAAGTTTGACAAACCTACCGTCAAACATATCAGAATGAATTGTCAGTGTGGACAAGAGATGGATAAAAACTTGGCACTAGTACAAGAATTGTTTGAATCATCGGCTAGTTTGGATGAATTTGCCAATCAAGAAAAAGCAAAGGCAGCTGGACTATCGGCTGTAAATGGAGAGCTTTACCTCCAATTTCCATTTTGTCCTTGTCCGATACTTGCTGACGTGGAAAAGCTTGATACGGATACCTGGTGTCAATGTACCACGGGGTACAGCAAAGTTCTTTTTGAGAAAGTCTTTGGCTGTGAGGTCATGGTTGAGCTATTGAAAAGTGTCAAAATGGGCGATGATATATGCCTTATGAAAATCATCCCAAGTGCATCTATTTGGAAGTAGACAAATAGAAGACGAATTGATAAACCTACATAAAACTCATATTACTCAACAATATATAAAAAATAATAGTATTGCAACGAGCTCTAAAAAGATGGTATTAACACCACATTTTTAGAGCTTGTTAGATTACGTTGTTTAACTGAGTTTATTCGCTAAAAACTGTGCGGCGATAATTGCTCCCGATTGTGCGACGTTTAGCGAGTCGATTTCTTTGAGCATTGGGATAGAAATTAGGTTTAAACAGCGAGCTTCAACGCTATCTCTCATGCCTTTTTCTTCATTTCCTAAAACTAAAATTGCAGGTAAATGCAGTTTTGCTTTAAAAATCGAAACAGCCTCTTTGTCTTGTGTTGCTCCGTAGATATTAAAACCTTGTTTTTCGGCCTCTTTAAGAGCTTGTTTTAAGTTTCCGACTCTTGCAACAGGTAACATCGCCAAGGCTCCGGCAGAGGCTTTTAAAGCGGCGTAACCTAAAAAAGCACCATTATGTTTGGGAACAATAAGACCGGCTCCGCCAAAAGCATAAAGGGTACGGGCTAAAGTTCCGATGTTTCCGGGGTCTTGAACTTGATCAAGGGCAATCAGTAAAGGTAACTCAGCATCTATAGTTTTGGTCAAGAGTTCTTCAAAGTCAACGAACCCTGTTGGGAATAATCTAGCTATAACACCTTGATGGCGAAAGTTTTGTGGCGTTCTTACTTGTCTATTATTCTGTGGATTTTCTTGCGTATTTTTACTTTGCAATAAACGTTCAAGGGTTTTATCGTCCACTAAAGAAAAACGCACTCCACCGCTACGACATAAATCAAGAATTTCTTCGTGTTCCGGTCTGCGTCTACCTTTTAAGACAAACACAGAATCAACCTTATTAGGTTCTGTCTTTAAAATATCTAAAACCGCTCTAGGTCCAAATAACAAAATAGCTTCTTCTGCTTCTTGTTCTTGAACTGTTTCTTTATTGTCTTTTGTTTTGGCTTTGGTTGTATTAAATTTATCTGTGTTTTGGGTTTTAAAAACAGAAAAGCTACTTTCGTTGTCTGAACCAAGATTAGGGTCAGCCTGTTCAGGGTTTGAATATTCTACGTTTAAAGAATTTCTTTCGGGTTTTTTACGAGTAAAAGTACGTTCTTTCCATGCTTGTTTTCTGTCTTGAGGCGATGAGTTTCTTGTTGGCTTATCATCTCGCCAATTACGTTCTTGAGATGATGAGTTTCTTGTCGGTTTATCGTCTCTCCAATTACGCTCTCTGTCGTGAGACGAAGAACTTTTTGGCGGTTTATCATCTCGCCATGCACGTTTTTTGTCATGCGATGAATCATCTGCTGGTTTATTTTCTCTCCAAGTGCGTTGTCTGTCTTGAGAAGAAACATTTCTAGTTGGCTTATCATCTCGCCAGCTACGTTCTTGAGGCGAAGAACTTCTTGTTGGTTTATCGTCTCGCCAAGGACGTTCTCTGTCGTGAGGCGAAGAGCTTCTTGAGGGTTTATCGTCTCGCCATTTTTCGCCTTTAGACTCAGAATCATTGGGGTTTTCTTTGTCGGAAGAAGAATATTGTCTATAACCTTGTTTATTTTGTTGAGATTTTTTGAACTCTGGTCTATTTTGTCTTTGTTTTGTTCCGAAGTTTTTCATGTTTTGACCTTGTATAGTGAGATATTAATTAAGCTGTTAGCTAGGTTTATTATGTTTTAGTAATGACAAAATAATAAATTCTGCATTATTTTAGACATAAACTGTGTTTATAGTATTGCAGGAATCATAAAAAAAGTAAAATTAATCTTTTTTAAGATAATGAGAATATAAATGTTAAAAAAAATATTTGGTTTAAGCTGTAAAAATACCTGTAAATATATTTGTCTTTTTTGTGTGTTATTCTCCTTAGCTGCTTGTTCAACAAAAAAAAGCAAAGAAGATCTTCTCGATTTAGAACGTAAGGCAGGATACAATAATGTTGATGATATTGTTTTCGTGCCTGATTTACCTGATGATGACGAAACGCCGCTTTCTGCTATTGATAAACAAGTTTTAGGAACAGGTAGCGAACTTGGACAGCCAATCAGTGATGAAGATTGGAAAGACGTAGTTTTACATTATAAATATTTTACACGTAAAAAACGTGATTCTTTTGACCGCTTTATTGAACGTGGTGAATTGTGGTTGCCACATATTAGAAAAATATTTAAAGACAATAATGTACCTGAAGAAATTGCTTATTTGGCGATTGTTGAAAGCGGTTTTAACCCGACCGCCGTTTCAAGGGTTGGTGCAACCGGAGTTTGGCAGTTTATGCCATATACCGGAACAAAATATGGTTTAACTCAAAATGCTTGGATTGATGAACGCCGTGATACTTATAAAGCAACAAAAGCCGCCGCCGCTTATTTAACAAAACTTTACGGAGATTTTGGAAACTGGTTTTTGGCGATAGCCGCCTATAATGCGGGCGAGGGTAAAATTTCTCGTGCTTTGGAAGGCACAGGCGGAGCAGACAATTTTTTTGATCTCTCACGCAAAAATTATATGCTTCAAGGCAAAACCCAGCTTAAAGATGAAACAAAACAATATGTACCACGCTTTATTGCTGTTAGTAAGATTATGAAAAATCTTGACCTGCTTGGTTTTAAAAAACCTAATCCAAATGCGGCGTTAAAAACGGAAACCATTGAAGTAAAAGGTGGAACCGACCTTGTTGGTTTAGCTAAAAGCATGGGTATGCGTTGGGAAGACTTTGCGTTTTTAAACCCTGCGTTTAGGCGTCAAATTAGCCACCCCAGAGAATTAAACACAGTTTATATTTTATCGGAAGGCAAAGACAAAGCCTTGGCGTTTTTAGAACGTCAAGAGTCAAGAGCTTTTGCCGGTTGGAAAGATTATACGGTTAAAAAAGGTGAAAGTGTTGCTTCTTTATCCAAAAAGTTTTCTGTTCCCGTTCTTATGCTTAAAAAAGTTAACCCTAATTTAAGCGATAGACCAAAAGCGGGAACGATAGTTATGGTTCCAAGCAGTAAAGCTGCTTTGCGTGAAACGTTAGATGTTACTCCGGCTTTTGAAGCAAGCTCAAAATCTAAAAAAGACAAAACTCGAACAATTGCAGAAATTAATACAAAAGGGCGTTTTTATACTGTTTCAAGCGGTGATACTTTATATTCTCTTTCTCGCGCTTGGGGAACAACGCCGGATCTGGTCAGAAAAGCCAATAAAATGCGAGATGATGAGCTTATAAGAATAGGTCAACGCTTAGTTATTCCCGGTGATGTAGAATTGCCCGACAACTATGAAGTTCCGCCTGTTACACGGAAAAAAACGCTTAAATCAGAACAAGAGAGTTCTTCTAAAACCAAGAAAATTGAAACAGTAAAAAAACAAGATAAACAAGAACCAGCAGTAAAAGAAAATAAGAAAAAAGATAAACAAACTACAAACGCAAACTCAGAGCTAAAAACGAATAATACTACAAAAAATAAGAGCTATACAATAGTTAAAGGAGATACCCTTTATTCTTTGGCTCGCAAAAACAAGACAACGACAGATGCGATTTTAAAATTAAATAATTTTAAGTCTGCGAATGATATAAAAATTGGTAGAAATATTAAAATTCCACAATAAATTAAAGATGATATTGCGTTAGTATTGATTATAGTTAATCTAAATTTTGCCTGATAACATTACTGCATTCCCGCCTCCATGCTTTTTTTAATGTCTTCTTGCATGGCGTGTGCGGTCATTGCAATAATAGGAACGGTTTTTAGATATTCAACACTTGAGTTGTGTAAGTTTTTTGTCGCCGTTAATCCGTCCATAACAGGCATTTGTATATCTAAAAGAATACAATCAAAAGTATCTTTATTGGCAAACTCAACGGCTTCTTGACCGTTATCCGCCAGTGTTATTTTAATTCCAAAAGCTTCAAGCAAGGTTTCTATACTGTAATGTATCGCCAGTTGATTATTTTACTTTAAAAAACGCATTAAACATTTTTTTAGTTCCGCGACATTAATTGGTTGAGGCTATTGCACAATAGTCTCAAAGTGGCTTTCGCTAGAAAGACACTTCAAAAATCACGAATAAGGAAAATTTAATTTTCCTGTAAAATGAGTGTTTTTTGTGTTTTAATCAGTTTTATGCCATGTGTATTATTTTGATTATTTTACTTTAAAAAACGCATTAAACATTTTTTTAATTCCGCGACATTAATCGGCTTGGTTAGGTGGTCGTTCATTCCCGCCTCCATACTCTTTTTAATGTCTTCTTGCATGGCGTGTGCGGTCATTGCAATAATAGGAACGGTTTTTAGATATTCAACACTTGAGTTGCGTAAGTTTTTTGTCGCCGTTAATCCGTCCATAACAGGCATTTGTATATCTAAAAGAATACAATCAAAAGTATCTTTATTGGCAAACTCAACGGCTTCTTGACCGTTATCCGCCAGTGTTACTTTAATTCCAAAAGCTTCAAGCAAGGTTTCTATAATTTCTTGGTTGATCATATTATCTTCTGCTACAAGCAACTTTTTACCTTGTAACAGGTTTTCATCGTATTCTTGGTTAACGATTTCAGCATCTTTTACTTTTTGGTTATCTTTAAGGCAGGTTATGGTGAAATAAAAGGTACTGCCTTTATTTAGTTCACTTTTTATATTAAGAGAACCGCCCATTAATTCGACCAATAATTTAGAGATCATTAAGCCAAGACCGGTTCCACCATATTTGCGCGTTGTTGAACTATCGGCTTGAACAAAAGGTTGAAAGAGATTTTTGCATTGTTCCGGGCTTAGGCCTATGCCTGTATCTATAATTGAAAATTCAAGACTAAGTTTTTCTTTGTCTTCCTCAATTGTACGCACCTGAACATTAACAGAGCCTGATTCTGTAAACTTAATTGCGTTACCGGTTAGATTTAATAAGATTTGTGAAAGGCGTAAAGAGTCGCCGATAAGGTTTGTTTTTGCTGTTTTTTCATTATCGTAAATGATATTAAAGCCGATATTTTTACTTTGTGCTTGTTGTTCCAATAAATCTTGCATTGTATTCAAAATATTTTCAAGGGAAAAACTTGTATTTTCAAGGGTGAGTTTTCCGCTTTCTATTTTTGAAAAATCTAAAATGTCATTAATAACGCCCAATAAAATTTTTGCTGATGATTGGATTTTGGTTAACAAGTCTTTTTGTTTTTCAGAAGGTGAACTTTGCAAAGCGATATGGGTTAAACCCAAAACTCCGTTCATTGGTGTTCTGATCTCATGGCTCATACGGGCTAAAAAATCACTTTTGGCTTGAGTTGCGACTTCGGCTTGATCTTTAGCTATTAAGAGGGCGGCTTCGTTACGTTTTTGTGTTCTTAAGTCTCTGATATAAGTTAAGACACAAGGTTTAGCGTGGAAAACAATAGGAAGGTGGGTTGTTTCACAAGGAAGAGCTTCATTATTGGCAGTAGTTAACGTTATTTCATCTCGGAATACTTTTTGTGTGTTTACTACTTCTAAAACCTTGAGCAAATAGTCGTGGTTAAAGCCAAAATCATGCCAGCTTTTGGTAAACTCGTGATCGTTTGGGGTTTCCAATAAAGTTAAAGCTGCCGGGCTTATTGCTTCTACTTCCTCTATATTCCAAACAACATAACCGTCTAACGAGGCTTTAAAAACAGCTCGCATGACTTCTTCGAGGTCGTGTTTAATTGCAACATCTTCTGCTAGTTGGTCTGCGTGTGAATATAACTCTGAAAGATGAACGCTAAAGTCTTCTAATAAAAGAGCAATTTCTGATATTTCTTTAATATATATTGGCGGAATGGTGGTATCGAGTTTCCCTTTTTTTATATCCAAGAGTTTTTGGGCTGTTAAGCGTATTGGTTGAACCACCAAGATATAGAAAACAATAAAACAAAAGAAAAATAATAAAACTAAAGAAGAATACATGGCTATTGAGATGAAATAGCTTTTGTTTACAGTATCGTTTATTGAACTTAAAGAAGAAACAATAGAGTTTTCAGAATCAGTCCTGACCGAATCTCGCAATGTTCTTACTTCAAAATCTATTTTTTGCCATATTTTTTGAGCTTTATTAACGTCTTTGGCGATAGCCTGTTCCAGTTTTTGCATGTTGAAGAAGCTACGTTCTGTTTCTTGAATTATGCTTCTAACACTTTTTCCTTTATATTCTTTATGAGTATCATTTTCAAAGCTTGCAATAATTGTGTGTGAGATATTTTGAATGCGATTAAGTTCGATAATATCTGAGGTGAATAATATTAATTGAAACAATATTGGTTTTAATGAACTTTTTTTTAGACCAATTTGCTTTATGCTTTCATTTGTCATGCTAAACATATTTAACTGGTTGGGGTCGTTCGTTTGTGATTCGATACTTAGAAATATATCATATAAGAGGCTTGTGATATCTTGTTGTCTTTTTGAAGACAAGCGTTTAATGCTGTTTAAATAGATATTATAGGCTTCGGGTTGATTGGTTATATAATATAAAAGAGTTGCTAAGTTAAGGTTATATGATGAAATAAGCTCTTCAAGTTTTGCCTTGTCGTTGTTTATAGACTCTTTTAACTCTATAAGCTTTTCAATGTCAGTAGAAATTTGTTGAGAGGTTGATTTCAACTTAGGGTTTACCATGAAAACTGATTCGTTGATTAAAGCGTGTGCATCAAGCTGGGCATTGCGTCTGGCTTTGGGGTTTTCGGTTTCAAAAATAACTTGAATTAAACGACGCAGGTTGGCAATATTAGAGAGGGTTTTTTGACTTTCAACAAACTCTATTACTTTCGTTTTTTTTATTTGGTCTGTAATAACGTTAATTGTTTGGATATTTTGTAGCTCTCTTCCGCCAACAACGGCGATAACGATTACCATAAAAATAAATATGCACACTAAAAAGCTTATGCTACTGAACTTTATATTTTTGTGTGCTTTTTTATTCATAATATTAATATCCTAAATAACTTATTGAAATAAATTAAATACAGCCAAAAATATTGTACTGTATTTAATGAGTTTTGTATTAAAATTTATTTTAAGCTGTTAGTAAATATTAAAGTCAAAATACTTTCTGTTAATTTTGTCATATTCGCCGTTTTGCCTTAAGGCTTGAATTGCCTGATTAATTTTTTCTACCATCTCGGGGTGTCTTTTATTGACGGCGATTAAAGAGTCGCCTGTTATTAGTTCTATCGCCCCGCCGACAACAGATAAGCCACTTCCGTCTTCTGTTTTAAGTATGGAATAGCCCGGAAGACCATCGACAAAGGCAAGGTCTATTTTTGACTCTTGTACTGCATGAATTAAGTCGATGATGCTGTTCATTCTGATGATTTCAACAACGTCTTTATAGTTTTCTTTAATGTATTCTTCCTGAAGGCTATCTATTTGAACTCCGATTTTTTTACCTTTTAGGTTTTCAGCTGAGATTGTTATAGTCTTTTGTTTTCCGATAAAAATGCTGTATGAGCGATAATATCTATCTGTAAACAAAGCTGATTTTAAACGCTCCGGGGTTGTTCCCAGACCTGCTACGGCAATATCAAGAGTGTCGTCTTTTAGCTTCGGTAAAATATTGTCAAAGGGAATGACTTGGATATCACATTTTATATTCATTTGCTGGCAAAGAGCGTTAGCAATATCAACGTCAAAGCCCGTCAGCTTTCCTGTTTCTTCATCTTCATATGCAAAAGGAGGATAAGGAGAATCAATACCTATACGCCAGATTTTTTCTTGTTCCGCATTGGCAGGTAAAATAAAGCAAAAAACAAGTGATAACACTAAAAGTGATTTATACATTTTATATCCTTAGTATCTTAGTCTCAAATTAAGTTAATATAAATATCCAAAATATTCATAATTATAGTATAAAATATTTTTTTTAGCAATTTAAAATGTATTTATGTCTTTATATAAATGCTTAGTTGTTGGTTTGACTTTTAGAGACAGTTATTTTTTTTAAACTTGCTAAGTCGTGTGCAATTCGCTAATATTAACTATTAAAACAAGTTGATGATATAAAATTATTTTTTTAGTTTTGATTAGAATCATGATTTTTATTAAATAAAAATATGGAGTTTTTTTATGCAGGTTGGAATAACAACGTCATCTTTTGCCCAATATGACAATAAGCCTTTGGAATTATTAAAAAATAACAATTTAAAAATAGTTTTAAATCCTCATGGTCGCGAACTTAGCGAAGATGAAGCTATTGAATTGTTAAAAGATTGTGTTGGGGTTGCCGCAGGAACAGAACCTCTTAACGCCAGAGTTTTAGAGGCGTTGCCAAAGCTTAAAGTTATCTCGCGTTGTGGTGTGGGAATGGACAGCGTAGATATTAAAAAAGCAGAACAGCTTGGCATTGTTGTAAAAAGTACGCCTGATGCTCCGACTCGTGCGGTGGTTGAATTAACCTTAGGCTTAGCTCTTGATTTGTTTAGACAAGTCTCATTTATGGATAGAGAGTTAAGAGCGGGAGTTTGGAAAAAGCGTATGGGAAGCCTTTTGGAAGGCAAAAAACTTGGTATTATCGGATATGGCAGAATCGGGCGTGCTGTTGGAGCGGCGTTTAAACCCTTGGGCGTTGAAGTTGCTTTTTATGATCCTTTTGTTAAAGACGATAGTTCTTATAAAGAGTTAAATGCCTTGCTTGCTTGGTCTGATATCATTACCTTACATTGTTCTAAGGGTAAAAGCGGCGTTCCTGTTTTGGGCGTTAACGAGTTTAAACATATTAAAACAGGTGCTTATATAATTAACTGTGCTCGTGGTGGTTTAATCGACGAAGTAGAATTATGTAAACAGCTTAAAGACGGAAAAATCTCCGGTGCGGCGTTAGATGTTTATTCTTCCGAGCCTTATAAAGGGCCTCTGACCGAGTTAAATAACGTAATCTTATTGCCGCATGTTGGTTCTTATGCCAAAGAAACTCGTATTAATATGGAAAATCAAACCATAAATAATTTAATCAGCGGACTCAAAGAACAAGGACTTTTATAAATTATGAGCATTAAAGCAATAATCTTTGATTGTGATGGTGTGATAACAGAAAGCGTTGAGGCTAAAACAGAGGCTTTTGCCATTTTATCAAAACGTTGGGGCGAAAAAGCCTCAAAGGCTCTTTTAGACTATCATCATTTACACGGAGGAGTCAGCCGTTTAAAGAAACTTGAATGGCTTTTTAAAGAAGTTTTAAAACAAGAAATTACTCAAGCCGAGTTGAATAGTTTGGCGGAGGAATTTGCTCAAATTTCCTTAACTCAAGTTTTAAATTCTAAGTTTGTTCCCGGTTTTGAAAAAGTTTTAGACTATTTTTATGGAAAAATTCCGCTTTATGTTGCCTCAGGGGCTCCTCATAATGAGCTTGGTCAGGTTTTAAAACATAAAGGCATTTATGATAAATTTGTTAGTGTCTTGGGTTCTCCGCCCGATAAAGCGACCTTGCTTGGCAATATTGTTAAACAAAGCGGTTTGTTGCCTCAAGATTGTTTAATGGTTGGAGACAGCCAAACTGACCTTGATGCCGCAAATATAGTCGGAACTCTTTTTTATGGAAGAGGGTTACACTTTAAAGCTCAAAACCAAGTTTGTGCTGAAGACTTAAGCGGTTTGATAGAGTTTGTTGAGTGTATAAAGTAGCCGTAAGTAATTAGCTTAAGGCCTTGAGATAGTTAGAGGTTGTTTTATTAAAAAAAGACATGGAATTTTTATTTTTTCCATGTCTTTTTTAATAAGAATACCCCCGGCTACGCCGGGGGATATTTTACTAGAAGGGGGTTTTATATTTGTTTATAAGACCTTGGTTTGAATCCAGTTTTGAGCCGTGGCAAGTTTTTTTACTTCTTCTCCGCCAAGGGCAACCGTATGACTTGTCTTTACGCTTTTCATGATTTCGCCTAATGCGTTAAAGTCTTTACTGGTCGTAGAGAGTATTTCATCACGCATTTGTTGTCTTAAACTGTTATTATCGCCTGTTAATGTGCGGATAAAAGAGCTGTAACCTTTGGCATCGGGCAAAAGATAAGTATCAAGTTCGCCAATTGCACCAATAATACTCTTTGCCAAATCGTCTTGGCTAAGTTTTAAGCTTGCTAAATATTCCGCTGATGCATCAAAAACGTTTATTGTATTCGGTACGTTAGGGTCTCTATATGAGGCCTGAGCAAAAACTCCGTTAGCCCTGTCAAAAGTACAAAACGCACCGTAAGCACCGCCTTGCACCCTGACTTTTTCCCAAAGCCATGAAGTACGCAGGTGTTTAAGAATAACCTGCATTGAACCGTGATATTTATAGCCCAGTTTAAATAAATCAAAACCTTTGGCAACATAATTTACCTGAGCCGGAACAAGCAGGGCTTCTTGAGTCGGAAGCTGTTCACTTGTCCAGTTGTCGAGCGTCAAGTTTTGCTTTGTTTTTGGCAGGTTGGCAATAAACTCTCTTGTGATTGTTGTAAGTTTGTCTTTTTGTTCTGCTTCGGCGGTGATGTTTATCGCCATTCCCGGTGTTTTTAAGATAGTTTGTAATAATTCTTTTAAGCTATTGACTAAGCTAGTTGGGTTATTGTTGGTCATCTGACGTAATTTAAAGAGATAGCTAAGACCAGAGGCTTGGTCTTCAAGCCAGCCTTGAGTGCTTAATCCGGCTTTAACTCTATTTAAAACAGCGATATGTCCTGATGGAATTAAGGAATGTTCTTCTTTGGCTTTTTCTTCAAGGAGCATACGCCCGAGCAACTCGGCATCATCGAAGTTTGGTTCTGTTAATAATTCTTCGATTAATGCGTAGAGTTCTTTAACATGGGTTAAAGTTGCTTTGCCTGAAACAATAAAATATGGTTGCTGTGCTTTGTTGTTTAAGTTGGTAAAGAAACTTGCACCGGCGTTTATTCCGCCTGTTTTTGAAGCTATATCAAGGTTAAAGTCTAAAAATGAGCGTTTTTTTGTTCCCATTTCGGTTAAAGCCCGCCCTAAAATCGTTAAAAGCGGAATTTGTTCGGCTTTAACGCCGTTCAGCTTAAAAGCGATATTTAAGTAGACAATCCCTGAACTTGGTTGTGGGTGAAAGTAAAGCTCTATGTTACTGTCGTTTTGTGATTGAATAACTATTTCTTTGTTTTTTAAAGGAAGGTCGGCTACGCTCAATCTTGGTATTTTCGCCAGATCGGCTTCGTTATCCGGTGTTTCCTGTAGTATTTTCAGGTGTTCGGCGTCTTTGGCAACTTTTTCCAGGTCTTGGCTTTTAAGTTTTTCCGCTATTTTTTTTAAGCGTTTTTCTTCTTTTTCCTGAACACGTTTTAGATATTCTGTATCAGGCAAGAGTAAAACAGTAGCATAATGATTGTTTTCTAAAAAATACTCTTTAATAAGCCCTTCAAAATAACGAGGATCACTGTTTAGTTTCTGTTTGATTTTATTTAGATGTTGTTCATATTCCAAAGGAGCGAGCGGGTCTTGGTCATAAAGCCAATTAGTTAAGCTTTGTAACATAACGGCTAAACCAACGGGGAAACGCCCTGTGTTTTTTTCTCGCAAAGAAAATTCTATAGTATTAAAAGCGGCTTCTATGGCTTGTGTGTTTATTCCTTCTTCGGCGAGTTCGGCTAAGGTGTCCATAATTAAAAGTTCGACCTCGGAGGCTTTGTTTGGATCTATACCTTTTAAGCCCACCGAAAAACAAAGTTGACGCAGTTCGGTTTCCAAACCGTCATCAATTACATCTTCACCCAAACCTGATTCCAACAAGGCTTTTCTGAGAGGAGAAGCGGGCAGGCCGAGCAAAATATGTTCTAACATTCTTAAGGCAAAATTAAGTTCCAAGTTGCTAGTGTTTGCTAAAAGCCAGTTCATTGAGACAAAGGCTTTGTTGTTGTCTGCGTTATCTGGTTCAACAGCATAAGAAGATTCGATTAAACGAGGCGTTTTAAAGTGCTTTTGTAGCGGAATATGAGAGTCAACGCTTTGAATATTGAATTCTTTTAAAAGATTATCAAGCAGTTCCAAACGTTTATCTTCGTTATCATCACCCCAAAAATAAAAGCGAGCGTTACTTGGGTGATAATAACTTTCGTGAAATTCTTTAAATTGTTTATAAGTTAAGTCGGGAATATTTTCAGGGTCTCCGCCAGATTCAACTCCATAAGGCGTATCGGGGAAAAGGGCTTGTTGGGCCTGACGAGAAAGCAAGCTATCAGGAGAAGAAAAAACGCCCTTCATTTCGTTATAAACAACGCCTTTATATGAAAGATCTTTGGTTTTTTCGTCTACTTCCAAATGCCAACCTTCTTGTTTAAAAATATCTTCGCTGATGCGAGGATAAAAAACAGCGTCTAAATATACATCAACCAGATTGTAAAAATCAGCAAGGTTTGTAGAAGCAACAGGATAACAAGTTTTATCGGGGTAAGTAAAAGCGTTTAAAAAAGTTTGTAAAGAACCTTTTAACAATTCGACAAAAGGTTCTTTAACCGGATATTTTTTTGAGCCACATAAAACAGAGTGTTCCAAAATATGTGGTACTCCGGTACTATCTTTTGGCGGTGTTCTAAAGGTAACGCCAAAAACTTTGTTTTCATCACTATTTTGTAGAGAGAGTAATTCAGCTCCGCTTTTTTTATGTTTCCATAAACGAGCAAGACTGTTTATTTCAGGAACTTTGCGTTCAAAAATAAGCTCAAAACCATGTGTATTCATTGTAACTCCGTATGTTATTAAAATAATAATTATATTTTTATTTGTTCTTTATCTTTAAGTTGTAATAGCGATATGGCAATATTGATAATTAGAGCGATGAATAATAAAACAATTCCAAGTGCCAAAGCCGTGGCGAAATCGCCCTTTCCCGTTTCCAAGGCGATAGCTGTAGTCATTGTTCGGGTGTGCCACTTGATATTTCCACCGACCATCATGGCTATTCCTACTTCGGAAATGAGCCTTCCGAAGGTAGCAATAAGAACCATAGTTAAATTAAAACGTAACTCCCAAATATAAGTAAAAAGGGTTTGTGTCGGGTTTGCCCCTAATGTTAAAATTGTAAGACGTAGCCGAGAATCGGCAGTTTCAACGGCGTTTGCGGTTAAAGAAACTATAAGTGGCAACCCTAAAATAGCTAAGCCTATACTGACTCCGTATACTGTAAAAAGAAGATTTAAGGCAGCAAGCGGACCGGCGTTTGATAAAAGCATATATACAATTAAACCGGTTACAACGGTAGGAAAAGACAATAAAGTATTGACCAAGGCTTTTACGGTTCTTTTAGCTTTAAAATTATAAAAACCCAACAAAAAGCCCAAGGGTAAACCCAATAAAGTACAAATCAGCATAGCCAAAGAAGAGCTAAACAACGTGGCTATAATAGCCGAGGCTGTTTCGGGTTCGAGGCTAAAAATTAAGGTAAAAGCTTTTATAAAAGTTTCGCTGTAGGTCATTTTATAAGATATTTTGTTTAAGTTGCATTGCAAGATAATTTGAAAGTTTTAAAATAATATCAGGCTTTTTTTGATTGTGCAACGAGATTAAGGGGCTGTGGATTTGTGATAATTAAGATATAATTCTTTGATGGTTATCTTCGTTTGCAAAAAATGATTTTTTATAAAACAAATTAATTTTGAATATTATTTTCTTTGTCGACATATTGTTGAAACCAATGACGTATTGTTTCGGGTTCTGCCCGATATATGCCGTCGGAATAACGCTTTGCGGGAAAACCTTCGTTTTTTATCCAACGTCTAATTGTGCCTTCTCCTGCTCCTACTGCTTTTGCAATATTTGATAAGCCAACCAATACTAGGCGAGTTTGTGTATGTTCCCTATTTTGCTTTAAACCAAGCTGTTGAAAAAGATGATTGTTCATTTTTAATCTCCTTATTTTTTTATAAGTTGTTATAGCTTGTTAGATGCTTTTATGTTGCGTTTTATTGAAACAAAAAAGAAAGCTTGTAAATAATTTTTGTACAAAATGTGCTGGATAAATTTTATTTAAAAGCCAAGATTAGGGTCAGGTTGGCGAAAATATTCCGTTTCTTCAACGATAAAGACAGGGGCGAGAGGTTCTGTTCCATTATTGAATAAATAATTGCATTGTGCAGAACAAAATAGCTCTGTAATATTTTTGCCGTAAAAAATTTTATTGCACATACGACATTTTTTTTTGATATTTCCGTTCAATAATTTGGCTTGAGCCGCACAAGATTTAGAACAGTATAAGCGGCTTTTTCTCTTCTGATTGTTTAAAATTTTTCCGCATAATTTACAGTATACTATTGTTGTTTTTTTTCGAGATTGGCTATAGCATTCTTTTGAACAGTAAACACTTTTCCCGGATAGGTATTTTTTTGGCGTTGTGGTAAATTCGGCGGAACAGTGAAGGCATTTGACCTGCATTATATTTCTCCTGCGAAAAAACGATTACAGGCTTTTAGGGCGCTTAACGGTTCTTTGGGAAAATGTTCGTTGTTTTGTGTACAAGATGTATAACAAGCGTAATAAAGGTTTAATAAAAGCTGGTGTTCTTTTACCTCTATAACGTTATAATATGCACCTTTAGCGTTAGATTCTCGTAATATTTCATCTCCAAACTGATTAACTGAGCGCACTAATATTTTATTTTCGTCTGTTTTTTTGTTAGATGTATTATTCATGTTTTTCTCCTGCTATAATAATGTGTTATTTGTGAATTACCGTGAACAAAATCTATAAAAAAAATCTAGAAAATTATATTTTAATATGTTAAGCTATATCTATTGACTGAACATATATGTCATTTTTTGTACAAAAAGGTCAAGTTTTTTATTGTATTTTTTTTATTTATTAAAAGAATTAATAAAATTAAGGCTTTAATCTCTGTGTTTGTACAAAAATGTTTTTGTTGATATTCTTGCTTTGTTTAGGTTGATTTATTTTTTTCTCAGTATTTGTTTATTTATATGTGTGGCGTGTTTTTTAATTGTAAAAAATGTTATAAAACCAAATTACTATTTTTCTGTTGTGGTCTGTTAGGTGTTTGAATTAAGATACTTATATAACAATATTAATATTAGGTGTTGTGATGAATTTGTATGGTATTGTATTAGGCGATAAATATATAAAGGATTAAGTATGCAGTATATTAATATCAGCAAAAAAGAGCTTGGTTCTCATAAAAGTAACTTGTTTGAGAGTATGAATTGTGTGGAGTTGGTAGATAAGGCAATCAGTGTTGTCGGCGGAATAAAAGAGTTTGCCAACTTGATTAAGGTAAGCGAGCGTACTATTTATGCTTGGAAAAAAGGTAGCCGACACCCTAAACGCTTAAACATGATAACAATTTATGATATTTTACAACGCCACGTTGGTGGAAAAGACAAAAAAAGAACACAGCCATCAGATAAAAATAAAAATATATCAAACTCTTACTTTGGATTTGACGCTGACAATCATAAAGAAAAATATATGCCGAGTGTAGAAAAAAGTTCGACTGTACCAATTGAAAATCATCTTTTACAACTTAATGGTGAGCATATTTCAAAAGTTGAATGTCCTTTTAATCTTGGTTGGATACAGCAAGCTTGTTTTAATCTTGATGCGTTATGTTTGTTTTCTGTTTTTGGACGGTCTATGTCTCCGGTATTTAGTCCGGGAGATACCTGTCTTGTTGATATGCAAGATGTTGAATTAATTGATGATAAAGTTTATTTACTAAAGGTGAAAGATTCTTTATACTTAAGGCGTTTCTTCCAGACTCCTAAAAGTTTATTGTTTAGAAGTGATTGCAGAGACTTTGATTATCAAGATATTAGTCTTAAAATGCAGACCAAAGACCAAGACTGGGAAATTGTTGGAAGAGTTGTTTGGGTAATCAAAAAAATTTAACCTAATGAAATAAGAGAGCCGTATGCGTTATATGATTTTTAAAGATTTTTCAGGAAAATCAATACCATTTTTGTTTCCCGATAAAGTTGAATACGAAGAAATGAGAGAACAACTTCCTTATTCAACAGTGGTTTCGGCAGGCAAAGTGATTTTAAAAAATGGTGTGTTTGAATGTAGTTCTCAGGCTAATTCCCTGTCTGTTGTCGCTACTGAGGGTGATGCTGAAATTATTACGGCATTTTTTAATAAATAATATTTTTTCTCTAAATCTAACTAGTTGATACTTATTTTATGAATGTTTCACAAAAAGCCTGTGGATCAAATTCGGATTTTTTTTCGGGTTTTATGATAGCAGGCACAAGCACAAACAGTGGCAAGACAAGCTTGGTCTTGGCGTTTATGACGGCCTTAAAGCGTCGAAATTTTCAACTGTTTGGTTTTAAGTCTGGTCCTGATTATATTGATCCGCTTTTACATTATTTTGCCTCGGCTAATTTAAGCTATAATTTGGACACTTGTTTAATGTCTGAAGATAGTTGCAGGCAGGTATTTTATTCAGAAAGAACGCAAACAAAGATTGCAGATAACTTGTTTTCCGGACTTATTCCTTTTCAAAGAAAACCTGAAAACCAAACGCAAAAGCTTGGTTCCGTACATATTGTTGAAGCGGCAATGGGTTTGTTTGACGGTGTTTATGGTGGTGCAAAGTCTTCTTCCTCTCCAAGAGGGTCGGCGGGTTTTTTAGCGAAAATCCTTAATATTCCTATTGTTTTGGTAGTTGATGCAGCCTCGTATGCACATTCGATAGCAGCAATGGTTCAAGGTTTTGTCAACTTTGACCCCGAATTGAACTTTTTAGGGGTGATTGTCAATAAAGTTGCAAGCTTAAAACATAAAGAACTGATTCGAGAAGCTTTTGAGGTTTATTGTCCGCATATTCCGTTATTGGCTCTTATTCCTAAAGAGTCAAAGCTTGAACTTAAATCTCGATATTTAGGGTTAAATTTTGAAGCTGTTGCGGAAGAAAGTTACTTTGATTTATTAGCTGATAGGCTTGAAGCACACTTAGAAATTAATCTTATTGATTTTGTTCAATCTTTACCTCGGTTTAAATATACTCAAAACTTAGATGAAAAAGATGATAGAGCCAAAACTTCTTTGTCTTGTCTTGGTTCAAAGCCTGTGGAAAAAATTCATAAAGATAAAGTGAGAATAGGAATAGCCGCAGACAAGGCATTTTGTTTCCATTATGCTTTAAATTATCAGGCTTTAATGAAAGCAGGGGCAGAGTTGGAATTTTTTTCTCCGCTCAATGATAAAAACATTCCTCATAACCTTGATGCCCTGTTACTTGGTGGTGGTTATACCGAAGAGCATGCAAAAGATTTAAGCTGTAATATAAATATGTTACACAGTATTAACGAGGCGTTAAATAACGGCGTTTCTGTTTGGGCAGAAGGCGGCGGATTTATTTATTTGGGAAAAGGTCTTTATATTCAAGGCAAAGATTTTTTTTCGTTCGCCGATTATTTCCCATTAAGTTTTTCTTTTGAACAAAAGCGTCAGGGGCTTGGCTATGTAAACGCCGAGTTTAAAAATTCCACTCTTGTTGCTCAAAAAAATAGCTGTTTAAGCGGACACTTGTTTCATTATTCCAAAGTTTTGGAAACTGAGTTTCCACTTGGTTTTATACCTCTATATGCTTTAACAAATTATAACGGAACTCAAGTAGAAGAAAAAAAGATTGTAGCTTGTGTTAAAAGCGGAACGTATAATGCAGGTGGTTTTATGCACTTAATGTGTAATGAAAAAGACAATATTGCGGAAAATTTTGTGCAATTGTGTAAAAAAACTGATGTTTTTTAATATGTTGTATGATTTTTTGTTTAACGAGACGGATAATCTTTTAATATATAAGTAAGTAGTTTTTTATGATGAAATTTCAACCATTTACCACTCCAAGTTCTATAGAAGAAGCTTCTTTTGCCATTATTGACTCTGAAGTAAACCCAAAACCTTTCCAGGGTGCGGCATGGGAAATAGCCAGAAGGCTTATACACAGCACGGCTGATTTTGATATTTTGAACCACTTGGAATTGCCTGATCTTGCGATTAAAGCGGGAATTAACGCTTTGAAAAGTGCTTGTATCATTTATACCGATACAGAAATGGCAAAGGTTGGTATGTCTCGCTTTCGCCTTGATCGCCTAAATGTTAAAGTTGAGTCAATTTTATCTTTGCCTCAGGTGGTTGAAAGAGCGAAAGAGTTAAACTCTACTCGTTCTTGTGCGGCGGTTGAGCTTGCTTGGCAAAAAACACAGATTGAAAAAAATCAAAATGTTATTTGGGCAATAGGTAACGCACCGACAGCTTTAATTCGTCTTGTTGAGCTTATTAACGAAACGTCGGAAGATAATTTGCCTCGTTTAATTATTGGCTTGCCCGTGGGGTTTGTTAACGCTTCTGAATCAAAAGAGTTTTTATGCAAACAAAATAAAGTTCCCTATTTAACGCTTAAAGGACGCAAAGGGGGATCGACGCTTGCAGCTGCAACGGTAAATGCACTTGCCGAACTTGCACTAAGAGGTTAAAACAATTTTTGGCTAAAGGTATTTTCATACTTTTTTTATAAAGACTTGCACTTTATAAACGAACTTGCTACTCTGCGAGACGCAGCTTTGAGATGTAAGTTGTGGTAATGAAAGCTGTTTTTGTTTGTTTTTTGTGTTTATAATATTTTCTAGTCTATTATGGGGTTTAGTTGAATGATGCAAGAAAGCGTCAACGTTGAAGTTTGTCATTCTTATGATTGCAGTGATTTGTCAGATCGCTTTCAATTATTGCTTGAAGGGCTTGATTTTCATGTGTTGATTGACAGCTTGAATATTTCACGTTGGAATATTTTTAAACGCAACAAAGCAAAAACTGAATTTTTTGCTCTCGCTGTTATTTTATGGAAACTGGCATTGGAACAATCTTTTCCTACAATTGCCGAACATTGCTTTGAGTCTTTTACAGAACGCTTGCAAAGCGATATGTCTCAAAATAAAGTGATTCTTGAACGTATCCAAGTATATAATGAAATACTCAGTCATAAAAAGAACAACGATTTTTATGAAGTGGCAACTTATTTGGTTGATCTTTTTACTTTGGGCGATGGCGATCAAAAACGTTATCGTTTGCAAGTTTCGTTAGATATTAGAAAGGTTTATAATATTATTTTTGATAGGCTAATTTAGAGAGTTCGTTTAAAGTTTTATATTAAGTTGATAATCAGATTAAAGTTTGGTTAAAAAATATAAATATTTCAGGAGTATTCATGGCTGTTTATAATAATATGCTTGAGCTTATTGGTAAAACACCTATGGTTCAGATTAATCAACTATCAAAAGGTCTTGATCAAACTAAGATATTTGCTAAGCTTGAATATTATAACCCGGCTAATTCCGTTAAAGATCGTATCGCACTTGGCATGATCGAAGACGCAGAAAAAAAAGGACTTTTAAAACCTGGTGATACAATAGTAGAACCGACAAGTGGTAATACCGGGATAGGGCTTGCTTTTGTTGCCTCTCTTAAAGGTTATAAGCTGATTATTGTTATGCCCGAACATATGAGTAATGAGCGTAAAATCTTAATGAAAGGGCTAGGAGCCTCTTTATTTTTGACTCCGGCGGAACATGGTGTCAATGGTGCTATTAATAAGGCGATAGAGCTGACTAAAGCGATACCTAATGCGGTTATGTTAGATCAATTTAATAATCTTTCCAATTCGATGACTCATTATTCAACCACCGCAGAGGAAATTTGGCATGATACCGAGGGAAAGGTTGATATATTTGTTAGCGGAGCAGGAACAGGCGGAACAATTAGCGGTATTGGTTTACGCTTAAAAGAGCTTAACCCCAATATAGAAATAGTTGCTGTTGAACCTGCGGAATCTGCTGTTTTATCAGGCAAAGGAGCAGGACCTCATAAAATTCAAGGTATAGGTGCGGGGTTTATTCCAAGTATTCTTGACCGTTCCTTGCTTGATGATGTTATTGCCGTGCCGAGTGATATGGCTATTGAATATGCCAAACGGCTTATGTTGGAAGAAGGAATTTTAGCGGGAATTTCAAGCGGAGCCAATATGTTTGCGGCTTTAGAGTTAGCTAGACGCTATAAAGATTTACATAAAACAATTGTGTTTATTGCTTGTGATTCCGCAGAACGTTATTTATCCACTGAGCTATTTGCGGTGTAATTTTTTTATATTTGAAAGATTTTTTGAAAAATCTATTGTTTGTAACGGGAATAAATTTTGTATTGTTTTTTATTGGTTTTATGTATTGTATAAATACTTATTATTCTCCTTTTACGCCGTATTTATATACAATTTTACAGATTCCGTAACTATAGGATTTACTAGAATATTTTTTGATTTATAAAAGCTTGGGTAAAGAGTGATGTTTTTTAGTTTTATTGAAACTTATTTTTGTTCTATTCTTAGCTTATATAATAAAGATAAAACAGTTAAAATTATAGATATTTAGGGTTATATTTTATGAAAAAAACTTTTTTTAATGTAATTTCAGTACAGGCATGTCAAAATATTTTGGAAACTTTTCCTCAACTTGATTTTGTTGAAGATGATTTTAAAAATATTTTAACTTGTTACTTGGCGGAAGACCTTTATGCGAGCGAAGATTTACCTAAACTTGCCCGTTCTTCGATGGACGGTTATGCGGTTAAGGCTCAAGATGTTTTTGGTGCAAGCGAGTCAAACCCGGCTTATTTAGAAGAGGTTGCAAATATTGCAATAGCTCAAGTGCCTGATTTTACATTACAGTCCGGTGAGTGTGCAAGTATTGTAACGGGCGGTTATTTGCCTCTTGGTGCTGATGCGGTTGTTATGGTTGAACATACCCAAAATATGGGGGCGGGAACTATTGAAATACGCCGTTCGCTCGCTCCAAACGATAACATAATGTTACAAGGTGAAGACGCTAAAAAAGGCGAATGTATTTTAAAACAGGGTACTTTGTTGCGTCCGCAGGAACTTGGTTTTATGGCTGCCCTTGGTTTAATGAAAGCGAAAGTTTATAAAAAACCAAAAGTGGGAATTTTATCCACGGGAGATGAGCTTGTTGCCGCAGGTCAACCACTTAAAGTAGGGCAAATCAGAGATGTAAATAGTCCGGCTTTGGTTGCGTTGGTTAACTCTATTGGAGCAGAAGCCAAAGAGCTTGGAATTGTGCCTGATAACCTTAACTCCTTACGTTCGGCTGTTTTAGATAACTTAAACTCGCATGATGTTTTGATTTTATCGGGAGGAAGTTCTGTTGGAACACATGACTATACGGTTGAGTTGCTTGCCGGTTTGCCAAATTCCGAAATTTTGGTGCAAGGTGTGGCGATGAGTCCGGGAAAACCCTTGATTGTTGCGAAAATCGTTACATCAAAAGGAGTCAAGGCTATTATTGGTTTACCCGGTCAAATTACTTCGGCGCAAGTAGTCATGCATATTTTAATTCTTCCTTTTTTACGCCATTTATCAGGAGATTTAAAGGCGTTTAAGGCTGAAAACAGGCTAACTCGTAAAGCTATTCTTGCAAGAAACGTTGCCTCTCGTCAAGGGAGAGAAGATTATGTTAGAGTGCGTTTTGAACAAGATTCAAACGCCTTGCTCGCTTATCCTCTTCAAGGAAAATCAGGTTTAGTCAAAACTTTAGTCGAAGCACAAGGCTTATTACGCATTCCTGCCGAACTTGAAGGGTTTGAGCAAGGTAGCGAACATGATATTATTTTGTTGTAAGTTCGTTAAAAATAAATTGTTTGAAAAATATAAACACTGATATTTTATTGTGAACATATACAAATAGTTATCTGGATTTTTCCCAGGGTGGCGATTGTTAACTAACTTTTTTGTTTCTAAACCGCAATTATTTACAAGCCCATTTTGCGAGATGAC